>JACOWJ010000029.1 GCA_016176845.1 Nitrospinota bacterium | reverse complement strand
GCCCTTTCCACAGAATCTGGCTGGCCAGCCCCTCGGCCTGAGCACCGTCCTTGCCCTGTGCCTTCAACTGGGCGCGCGCCAGCTGCATGAAAAGCGGGGAGCTCACCTCCATCTCCCGGGGGATGGCCTTTTCCTGTACCAGCCGCTGGATGACCTCGGCCAATACCTCCAGGTCATACTGGCCGAAATAGACGTTGTACAAGACATCATTGAGGATGCCCATGGGGTTGGTGTAGATGAGGTCGCTCGCCTTTTTCAGGGCGGCGCGAAGGCGGAGCGTTGCCTCCTCTCCCTCCTTGCCCTGAAGGTAGCTCAACTTGGCCGCCAGACAACGTGTCGGCGGGGAGGAAGGGAGGCCGAGGGCTGCCGGGGTGATGCGGAAACAGACCTTGCCGCCATATTTTAACCCCTGGCTGATTCCCGGCTCAGCGGTGAGCAGGATCTCCGGAGGCTGCTTGAGGCGGAAGAATTCTTGATGATCTACCTGGTCATATCGGATGGTTGCATGAGCCTGGTGGGCAAGCCCATCCAGAAGGATTCGGTTCTCCTCCCCTTCTCGGGCATCGCTCAGGAGGGGATAAGCACTCAAAGAAGCCAGATCCTTGGCCTCCTCGGCTACCCGCTCATTCTTGGTCACTCCCCACAAAAGCAGATGGCCGATCGGGGCAACGAGACGATATCCTCCCCCTTTATCCAATAGGGGAGCGACATCGATCAAGGCGACCTGGGCCTCTCCCTTTTCCAGGGAATCGAGGGCCTCTTGGCTGGAGGCTTTGCGCACATCCTTGACCTGGAGAGATTCTTGGGAAAAAAATTCCTTCTTGAGGGCGGTGTCAAAAAGGACATCGGTCACCTTCTGAGAGTCCACCGCAACCGTGAGGAGGATGGTGGCTTTAGTCTCCTTCTTTTCCCCCTGAACCTTCTCCTTCTCCCTTTTGCTCAGATAGATGACCGTGATCACCAAGCCAACAAAAACGACGGTAAAAATCCCTCCCACAATCAAGAGGCCGCCAAGCCGGCCGGCCCCTTGATGATTGCCCAATCTCTTGAAAATCTTCTGCATCATAAGCCCTCTGGTTTTGCGAAGCCAGGTTGGGTATCTCATAGCTCGTTACTTGTAAGTTCATCGTATAGGAATTTCCATTTTTAGGGGCTAGGGACTAGGGACTAGGGATTAGCAAAAGCTCTTCTTTCTTACTAGCCCCTAGCCCCTAATCCCTAATTTATTACTTGTAAGTGCGCAATGTCTCAATGTCGAAATACTGGGCCTTGGTCCCTTTGCTGGCCTCCTCGAAATCGACGTTCATTTGGATATAGGTGTGGTGATGGTTGATGGAGTCCCAAACCCCAACCCCTCGCCACATCGAGATTCCAGTCCGAGGATTCCAGAAACGGACGTCATCCCACCAGGTCCGCCAGAGGTTGCCCTTCTTGTCGTACATCTCTGTGTCCTGGATATAGTACCACTCCTTATCGATCCAGAGTATTCGCTTGCTGTACTGGTACTTCCCCGTCTTGTCCTTCATCTCCAAGATCCAAACCGGCCGCAGCTCCACGTCCACGCTCTTATACTCACAATCGGTGAACACCAGCCCGCGGTCCACCATCCCCCGCTCCGGGGGGGCCAGGATCCATCCCTCGCCCACAATTTTCCAGTCCTGCTCGGCCCGGCTGATATGCTGCCAGAAGGCCCGCCATTCGTCCCAGGTGAGGTCGCTGTTCACCGCCAGGGGGTCCTGGGTGTCGCTTCCTGCCAGCACCCGCGTCCTCCGTAAGGTGGGAATGTAGACCTTAAAGGAATCCTGCTTTAAGGGGTCGAAAGAGCGGAGGCGGACCCCACAGAGGCCCTTCACATCGAGGGGATGAAGCCAGAAAACTGCCCCTCCTTGGAAGATCTCTTCCTGCTTGGGGAACTCGGGGGTCGGGCTGTAATCGGTCCGGCCATGGAACCGCATCCACCACAGGTGGCCCGTTTGGATCCGTTCCACTTTGTTCTTGGAGTTGCACATTACGAAATCGATCGGCTTAAAATAAAGGGCATCTGTGGCCACGTCATGGGCCATATGGAGCCAGACGAGCTCCCACCCGTCCTTGGGCTTAGGGGCAAAGGGCAGCCCCTGGCTTCTGAGGGCCCAGGTATCCTCTCCCCCAGGCCCACAGGTGATGCAGTTCTTCACCCTGGCACCCCCGGTTTGGCTCACGTAAAATTGGCCGGTCTCCTTCTTTGCCCCGTCCAACCTCTTTTTCGAGAGATAATAAGAGGTATTGGGGACCACCCGGATCTGCTTGATCGGCAGCCACTGCTTATCCGCCAGGCGGTTGATGACGCTTTGAGGCAGGAACTTGGGAAGCCAGAGGAAGTTCTTATAGTTGTCCTGGGTGATCACCAGTCCCGGCTTGAGCTCCTTGGGGATCTCCCCTTTCTTTCTTGCCTCCTCGAGGAGATCGGAGACATCGTACCCCCGCCATTCCTTCCATCCCTTCTGCAAGCTCCATGTATCCGGGTGATTCAGCAGTTCCGCCCATTTCTTATCCGCGGCATTGCCGGAAGCCTTGGCGAACTCGACCCAATCTTTGACATACGGGGGCGGCTCTTCCGCAACGGCAACGCTGGAAATCAAGAACAGGGCGATTAACATCCCCATCGTTGCTTTACATAGAAAGACGATCCTCCTGTTTGGGTTCATCGTTCCTCCTTTTTGAGAGACCACGATTTCATTTCGGAAACCTCAGGTGCCAAAATGGAACTTTTTCTAAGATCACAATTTGTGACCTTAAAGCTCGCCACTCATCGGCTGTAAGCTGGAACATGAAGACAGTATCGCGTTAGAATTGATAGACAAACTCGAATTCAATGGAATCATTTCGGTCAAAGGCCCCAAAGGACTTATCTCCCTTGCCTTCCATATGGATCCACTCGAGCCGGGGTCGCCACTTATCCCCAAAGTTCCTGAAGGTCACCCGATGTCGCATGCCGAGCCCGCTGTTGTTCTGGTCGTAGATGTACAGGGCATCCACGTTGATCAAGTCTTTATAGACCTCGGTGTTCCAGGTGAAGGTAAACCAGAGCTCATTATCCGGCCTCTTCCAATCTCGATAGGGGGCCTGCCAGAGGACCCGATGGTTGCCCGACCCGTTGTTCTTCACCTTAAACAAGAAGAACTGAAAGCTGGTGAAGATCGAGCGGGGGTTGGTCAAGAGCCAGTTACCATAGAAGGAATCCGGCAGCCAGAGAAAGTAGTCCACGCCGAACAGGGTGGACCAGAAATCATGCCTCACCACCGCAAACCGGTCGTCGGCCACCAGACGGACGGTGTTAAAAGGTTTCTGGAACTCGTAAGAGGTCTCCAGGCGGAAAACCGGACTCACCCCCTTGGGGGGGAACTTGAGGAAGTGCATCTCCCGGGTCCCCGTGAAGCCGATCAGCTTTTTGCGCTCTCTGAAGTCCAGATCGATATTGGACCTTACCGAGAGGCCGCCCGGGATGCCCGGACTGCCCAGGGGAGGAAGGGGCAAGCCCAGGGAGGAGTCCGCCGTCCCTGTGGCCAAGTCGACCAGACCGGCGTTGACCCATTGAAAGGCCAGCTCGGACAGGGCCGGGGAAACTGGCTGATTGAAGGGGGGCGGGTTCAGCGCGACGGGTGTCCGGCCGTTGGGTCCCAAATGCAGCGTGGAGTTCTTCACCCGGGAGATGAACATGTCCTGCCAGCCATAGTAACCGTTCAGGGTCAGCTCCGTGTCCCACATCTGCCAGGCATAGCGGGCGGCAAAGGCCGGCTGATCCCAACTCCACCAGTTCGAGTGGGCCGGTTTGTTGTTCAGGTGGACGAAGACCCGATCGGGAAGTGGGCCGCGGGGCGAGAAGTCGTACCGCGGCAGGTGGAAGCCCCACCGCCCGCCCGACTCCTGATCAAAAAAGTTGTTGACGTGGAACTCGTTGTGTCGCACGTTGGGGATCCAGATCAACTCCAGATTTTGGGACTTGATGCCAAGGCGGTCCAGGGGAAGGTAATCGTCCAGGAAGAGCGTGAGATCGGCCATCCATTGTTCGATCCGCAGTTCTTCGAAATCCCTGAAAAGAAAGCGCTTGCGATGATCCAGGGGGTTGATCACATCCATCAGGCGCAGTCCGTCCGCCTGCCCCCATCCCCGCTGGAACTTTCCCAGCGTCAGGGTATAGCCTTTCTCTCGGTTGGTGAAGGTTAGGGAGAGCTCGCGGATCAAGTGATCCCGGAGAAAGTTGTTGCAGTCGCCATTCCGACAGGTGTCTGCGACACCCAGAGCCTCTTCGGCATCCCCATCCCCCGTGGCGCCGGTATAGGAATGGACCTTCCCCTGGTATTTGTAACCGAAGTTACGTTTGTCGTGTCGAAAGACCCCATGGATCAGGTCCCCCCAGAGGTTCAGGTTCAACTTGACCCGCATCCACTCCTGGTAGCTGTAATTGGAGATGAAATCGACCAGGTATTCGTCGCTCTGATTCTGAAAGATCGACCCGGTGGAGCCCCGCCCCACGTTCTGATAGGCGAAGGCAAACCCCTGCCGGATCCTGGCGTCCAACCGGAGGTCGTGTTTTCCGTCCTCGGAAGCCGTCTCATAAAGGGTTGCCTGGGCCGGTCCGGCAACCCAACACCCCACGAGAATCGCCCATAAAGCCCCCCAACCCACGCTGCGCATCTTCTTTTGCCATCGCTTCATGCCAACTCCTCTCTTTGTTGGTTTTCTCTCTATTCCTTATCAATCCGTCATGCCTTTTGGGCACCCAAGCCCATGGAAATGGGTTATGTTAATCCCTTTCTCTTGAGAGGAATACCCCCCCCAGCCCCCCCTTCGTAAGGGGGGGGAGAGGGGGGGTGATCTGGCATTTTCGTGTCAACCGCCCTCTTTCCCAGTAAGGATTTGGGCTTAAAGACCGTGACCGCAGCCGGAATAAAGACAATGGCTCCCAACATGTTAAAGAAGAGAACGATCGCCAATAGAAAGCCCATCTCCGCCTGGAACCTTAACCCCGACAGGAAATACCACGGGATCAGGGGGACAATCATCGTGCTGGCCGTGAGGACGATGGCGGTCCCCGAAGATTCCAGCATCCTCCGGATTGCCAGGGGGAGATTTCCCAAACGGCGGTACTCCTCCTGAAGCCGATCCATCACGTAGATCCCGTAATCCACCCCGCGGCCCATCCCGACTGCAGCCACCGGCAGGGTGCTCAGGTTCATCCCGATCCCCATGAAATACATATAGGCCTGGGCAATCAGCTGGGCCCCCAAGAGGACGACGGCAAGGAGGAGGCAGGCCGCTATGGAACGGTAGCTGATATAAACGGTAACGACAATGACCCCCAGGATAGCGGCAATGGTCCAATATCCCGATCTTTCGATGACCTGGTCGGTGGCCAGGGTGAGGCCCCCCAGCCCGCCTGGGAAAAGATGCCGAACCGTCTCTTTCGGCTCGCCCGGTTCGCCGGCAAAGAACTCCTCCATATCGGCAGCGATCTTTCGGAGTGTAGCGTTCTTGTGGTCGCTGAGAAAATAGACGACATTTCCCTTCAGCCAGCTCCCGTCGGTAAATACGTCAAAATCGCCCGGATCGGAGCGTGAGCGGAAGAAATAGAGGTCCATCGCAATGGTATCGCGGGAGGCGGGAATAAACTCATAGGAGGGGTCTCCCTCGAAAACTACCGCATGGACCTTCTTCACCAGCGGGACCAGAGACTGCACCCCGCTCACCTCCTCGTGCCTCTGGTGCAAAACGCGCGACAGGTCCTCGATGGTCTGGTATACCCGGGGCTCTGCCATGGTTCCTTCAGGGCCATCCACAAAGAGCTGGAGGGTATCGGTTCCCAAACGGCCAAATCGTTGGTTGATTTCCCCGTTATCCCGATTATAACGAGCCGTAGGCCAGAGGATCGGGCTTCCCGGATGCGGATCGCCGATCACGACTCGGGGGACGAGAACGGCTCCTATGACAAAGATCCCGGCTACCACCACGAGGACCGTCTTGCCCCATCGCTGGTAATCCAGGTCTGCCAACAGGCTAAACTTATGGAGCCACTTTTTTCCTCTCGCCTCCAGCGTCTCGGGGAGCGGCACGTAAAAGAAGGTGGCGGCGCTGAAGGTCACGGCCAGGGTGATGCTCAAGAGCCAGGCGGTGCAGAGAATAGAGAGGATCCGGATGGTTGGGATTGCGGCCAGGTAGAGCACCGTGAAGCCCATGGCGTCGGTGAAGATCGCGGAGAAGCTCGGCTTCAGCAGCGCCGTAATGGTCTCTTCCAACGCCAGCTTGAAATCCTTGAGCCGTGCGTACTCTTCGTAGAAACGGTTGGTGATCTGGATGGAGTGGCTCAGGATGGTGGCAAAGACAAAGAAGGGAAGGAGGAGCATAAGGGGATTGACATTGTAGCCGGTGATGCTGACAAAGCCAAACCCCCAAATGGTGGTCATCACTGCCTTGATGACCGGGATCATGACCCCGACGAACGAGGCGTAATAGACATAGACCACACCCACAATGAGCAGAAAGGTCAGAACAAAGATGCCCATCATCTGGGGGACATGAGCGTATATGGTCCCCAGGAGGAGGGGGCGTCCCACGCCATGGACCGTGATGGCCCCGCCGGCCTCCTCGCGCTCCCGAAGCTGTTCGAAGAAGCGATGGAACTTCTCAAAGTCCATATCGGGCTTGAAGTCCAGGATGATCATGGCAGCCGTATCATCGGCCGAAACGAGCTGGCCCCCATAGAGATCCTTGGCGTTGATCCTGAGTTGCCTGAGCCCTTCGGCATCCTGTGGGATATCCGGCCACATGATGGCCTCGATGCGGATGGTCCCGGCCTCCCCGGTGATGGCCTTCGTCTTCTTTAGGGCGATCGATTGCATCGAGAAACGGTTTGTATCCGGATAATAATAAAGGTCCTCTGTGATCTTGCGGAAACGCTGGAGGAATTGGGGGTGGTAGATATTCCCCTTGGCCGTTCTTACCTCGACTAAGGTGGTATTCGCACCGCCAAAGATGGGGGCATAGGTATTATAGATCTTGACATAGGGGTGCCCTTGCGGAACCATCTCTTCTAAAATGATCTTGAGTTTGAGTCCTGTCACTAAAAAATAGGCGAACACGCCGGTAAAGAGGAGCATGACCACAAGCACAACGCCGGTGTGCTCTACCAGCAATCGGGCCAGTCGTCTTTTCCAGTCCATGGCAGCTCCGTTCACGCTAACTCCCCTCTTTTGCCGGTCGCACGTTTCTTTCCCAGCTCAGCACGGACATCCAGCTTTCTTTGCCGTTTGCCCCATGCAAGAGAACCCCTTCCCGACCGGTGACCCACACCCCCCCATTTGCATCCGCCTGACCGGCATAGAACCAGGCCTCCAAGAGGTTAATCTCTTTGGGAAGCATTACCTCGTGCCACCGCAGCTTTTCTTGGTTTTGCCCGTCAAACCATTGAAAAAAGCGGTTGCCCAGGACCCATACCCGTCCCGATCCATCGCCGGCGCTGAGGCCAAAAAAATTCTCTTTCCTGCCGATGGAAATCGCCTCCCAGGTCTCCCCCCCATCCTGGGTCCGAAGGAGGGTGCCGCTCAGACCGACCACGTAGCCCAACTGGGGGTTGAGAAAAACGATATCCATGAGGGTCACTTTCGTCCCACTTTCTCTGGGTTTCCAAGATCGCCCCCCATCCTGGGTCACGAAGAGCGAGCCAAACTCTCCCACCATCCAGCCCACTTGAGGGGAGAAAAAACGGACTCGATTGAGGCGGGCATCTTTCCCTTCCAAGGCCTGCTCTTGCCAGTGGCTGCCTCCATCCTCCGTAAAGAAAATGGAGCCCGTTCGGGCAATGATCAATCCCCTGGACGGATCGAGAAAATGCACATCTCGAAGGTATACGTCTGGGTCGAGGGAGAGGAGATGACGGGCATCCATCTCCTGCTTCGCCCAGCTCTGTCCCCCATCCTCCGTGTGGAGCACCGTTCCCCGAACCCCGACCGCCCAACCCCGCTTCTCGTCAACAAAATCCACCCCGCGTAAAAGGGCGTGGGTGCCCGTTTCCTGGCGGGACCACCATTTCCCCCCATCCTGAGTGGCGAGAATGGTCCCGTAATCCCCGACCACCCACCCTTTCTCCTTCGTAGGAAAACTGAGGTCGTAGAGGTGATCATGGGACAAGCGGATGATTCTATGATTTCGAGCGGAGACCGATGATTCTCCTTCGGAGAAGGGCCCCCAATAGTAGACAGCAACAGCGCCGCAGGCGATCACAATCCCTAAGGCTTTCGTGAGTAACCGTCGATTACGACCCTGGTTTGGCGGGATGCTCGGCGTGTTTTTCATGGAAATCATTCCTCCAACGGGTTCGAAAATACCGTCCGTCCTTCAGGCCGTTCGAAGCGACTGAGGAATCTCAAAACTTTGCTTGTCACAAAAGGAAGGGTCTTCGTCGATAAGCAGAATTTTTCTCATCGCCTCTTTCCCCCTTTTTTAAGCTCGGATGTAAAACTTCCTCTTGTGTGGGCGAAGGGGCGGTGAAAAACCGCCAGCACGATGTCGATCTGGTCCTGGCTAGTAACCAGGGGAGGGATGAGGGCAAAAAGATTTACGCAAGGTAGCAGTCTGGTCAGTTTCGATGAAGCAAATGGAGATAGTAAACGTTCGATTTCTCTTTGCCGGAATAGATGTCAGCAAGGACATTCCCGAAAGGATGCAGCTTAAGGGCTTCCCCAGTCATCGATTGATGAAAAGCAATCTCTTTGCGGGTCATGCTCAGACGGTTATCGTCCTCTGCCCGGTAACAGAAATAAACATCGGGCTTGTAGATCAGGCTCACTGGGGTGTCGTCATCTCGGACATAATCACGGAGCACGAAGAAGACATCGCCCAGCCGGTAGATGACCTCCATCTCTCCCCGGACCTTGATCACCATCTGCGTAGACCGGACAATGGTGGCCACCTGGCACTTGACGGCCTCATCGGCGATTCTAGGAAGCTCGATCTCCTCGGTATACCAGACCGTGATATTGTCGGTGGGCTCCTGATTTTCGTCCAGCCAGCTCGCTGACTGAAAGTATCCCTTCCAGGTCATCGTTGATTCTCTCTATCCTCTTTTGAGGGGCTAGGGATTAGGGATTAGCGAAAGTTCTTCTTACTAGCCCCTAACCCCTAATCCCTAACCCCTAATCGGTTAGTGTCCCACGATGATGGTACTCACGCAGCATCCCGGGGGCTCACCGCCCAGGTTGCTGGTCAGGCCCAGCTTCGGGTTCTTGATCTGCCGCTGGCCCGCCTTGCCCTGGAGCTGTTTGTACATCTCGTAGAGCATCCTCACCCCGGAGGCCCCGATGGGGTGGCCAAAGCACTTCAGGCCGCCGTCGGGCTGGACGGGGAGCCCTCCCTCCAACGTGAAGAAGCCGTTCTCGATGTCCTCCCGGACCCGGCCCCGCGGGCTGAACTGCAGGTCTTCCATGAAGATCGCCTCGGTGATCGAGAAGCAGTCGTGCACCTCGGCCATGCCGATCTCCTCCCGGGGGTTGGTCACGCCGGCCTCTTTGTAGGCGGCGATCCCGGAGCGGTAGATCTCCTCCACGTGGGTGTAATCGTAATCGTCCCGGAAGCGGTTCTCGCCGCCGGTGCTGATCTGCAGGGCCTTGACGTAGATCGGATCCTTGCGGAACTCCTTGGCCCGATCGGCCCGCACCAGAATGGCCGCGGCCGCCCCATCGCTGACCCCGCAACAATCGAACAGGCCCAGGGGCCAGGAAATGATGGGGGCCTTCATTACCTGCTCGATCGTCACCTCGTTCTGGAAATGGCACTTGGGGTTCAGGGCGCCATTGGCGTGACTCTTGACGGAGACCATCCCGATCATCCGCTTGCCCTCTTCCGGGCTCAGGCCGTACCGCTCGAAGTACTTGGTGGCCATGGTGGCGAACATGCCCGGGGCCGTGGTCGTGGCCTGCACCCCGCCCGCAAAGTCGTTCAACCCGCCCCCGGAGCCCGAGGTTGGGATGGCCAGGCCGCTGAAGCCCGAGTCCTTGAGCTTCTCATAGCCCACCACCAGAACGATGTCATAGATCCCTGCGGCCACGGCATAGGCCGCGTTCCGGAAGGCGTCCGATCCCGTGGCGCATCCGTTCTCGCACCGGGTGATCGGGATATATTGCAGCTTCAGGGGCTTGGAGATCGTCATCCCCGTCGTTCCCCCCAACGTGCCCACCCAGCCGGCCTCGATGTCTTTGGGATCGATCCCGGCGTCCTCGTAAGCCTCATAGGCCGCCTCGATGATCATGTCGTTGCAGCTGGCGTCCCAGCGTTCACCGAATTTGGTGCACCCCATCCCGATGATCGCTACCCTGTCTTTGATACTCCCGGCCATCTCTTCTCCTCCTCCATGGGTCCTTCTTGGGTTATCTCGGGGGCATCACCTTCCAGTAATAATTATGGACCCCCCGGTCGAAATAGAGCTTCCTGAAGGTAAACTCGACCGGCATCCCGACCTTAACCTCCTGGGGATCGCGGTCCGTCATGTCGAAGTAGCCTCTTCCACCCCCCTCGAACTCGACCACGGCGACAACCGCCGGCGGGTCCACCGAGGCCGCCAGGTTATCCTGGGTGAACGTGAAGATTTTGACCTTTTGATCGACGAGCCGCACCAATTCGTAGTTGTCCTTGACGTGGCACTTCACGCAGACTCGCTGGATCGGGTATTGTTGGGCCCCGCAGCTCTTGCACTTGGAGCTGTAAAGGGCGATGTTCTGGGCGCGCTCCCGCCACACGGCGGTGATGGAGGTGGCGTCTCGATCCGGCCGGGACGCTGGAGCGACCGGGACCAGCCCCCGCCAGGTCAGGTATTTCTGGTAGCTGGCCAGCGGCTTCTTCGATGCCAGGTGCCCCTTGATCCCTTGCCGGTTCCGGAGCTGGTTGATCCGATCGGTCACCGACAGGAGCAGGACATCGCACCCGTTGCCATACGAGGCCACCAGGATCTTATCCCCCGCCTTGGAGGTTTCCAGGGCCCCCACCAGCATCATCAGGGGAAGCGCGGCGCCTGTATCTCCCACGCCCGCGAAGAGGCCGTCCTGGATCTGCTCCGGTTTGAAGCCCAGCAGCTTCCCCATTCCCTTGTGCCGTCTCTCGTTGGAGCCATAGAAGACCGCCTTGTTGATCTCCTGGGGGGAGAGGCCGCACTTCTTGAGGAGGCCCGAGACCGCCTCCGGCAGGACCCGGTTGTACCCCTCGTCGATGGTGAAGCGCTCTTCCCAGGCACGGACGAAGTTATCCCCATAGGCCCGCCACACATCGGTAAATTCGTCCGAGAGCGAGTAGCTGGCCTCGATGGTGGCCGCCACGTCGGAGTCCCCGATGAGCAGGGCCGCGGCGCCGTCCCCGAAGGTCTGCTCCATCCCACCCTGGGTCTGGGCCTGGCGGGAATCGGCGGCGGCCACCAGGACGTTCTTCAGGGAGCCGGCCTTCACGGCATCGATGGCCGAGAGGAGGGAAGCCGTCGCCGCCCGCAGGGAGTTGGTGAAATCGGCCGTTCGGATGCTCCGGCCCAAATCCAGGGCCGTTGCCCCGATGGTCGAGACCTGCTTCTCCACGTATGGGGCGGTGGTGGTGGCCAGGAAGAGCCCATCCACTTTTCCCCGGTCCCTCCCTTTCAGGCAGTCCATCGAGGCCGCCACTGCCATGGTCAGGCTGTCCTCATCGAAATTGGCCACCGCCCTTTCCCCTGCCCCTTGGGCCGCCACTCCCCATGTCTTAGCGATCTCACTTCGTGGCAATCTATACAACGGGATGTAAGCGCCGTAAGAAGTTATTCCTACCATCTGGCTCCTCCTTCGTTCAGTGGTTGGTAGATCGTTGACCTGCCCTCTCCTACATACCCCATTCGCGGATCGATGTCAATAGAGAGCCTTCGAAAGTGGTCACCGGAACTTACGGATCAGCCCGCAGACCACTCCTAAGATCTTCACGTCACTGTTGCGGATGATGATCGGCTCCACCTGCGAATTGGCCGGCTGCAGACGGATTTGGTCCCGCTCGATGTAAAGCTTTTTCAGGGTGACCTCATGATCGTTGATCAGGGCTACGACCGTTTCGCCATTTTTGGCCTCGTTCCTCTCCTGGATGATGATATAATCGCCGTCCCGGATCCCTTCATCCATCATGGAGTCTCCTTTGACCTGCAAGGCGTAAGCCTTGTAACGGCCCACAACCATATCGGCCGGAACGGCGAGGCTATCTCGTTCCTCGATCGCCTCGATGGGCTTGCCGGCAGCCACCGCCCCCAGGAGCGGGATCTCCTGGGGGGAGATCTCCAGCTCGTGGAGGTCGAAGTCGGGGGCGACCTTCCTTAGGAAGTTCTCCAGTCCCCGATTCCTATGCAGATGGGGTAAAATCTTGACCACATTCTCCCGGTATTCCGTCATCTGAGCGATCCCCTTAGTAGCTCATGGCTCATAGCAGCAAAGAGCCAACTCGTTGGAAAATGCACATTGAAACCGACATGGCCCAGTTGAGTTGGCCGCCCCCAAGCATGAAAATGGGCTCATCGAAGACTCAGGCATTTTCACGGTAAAAATTTCCAATCTTCAATTTCCAATTTCCAATTCACCCCCGAAGGGGGCGGGGGCGCTCCCCCATAGCTCCCTCAGAGGGACCTCGCATAGGTCCAAATCGGGCAGCCGTCTTCGCAGCCCAATGAGGTGCCCGTAGCCCACCACGGCGGCGATCTCCCGGTGTTCCCGGGATAGCCGCCTCAGGTTGGCCGCCATGCGGTTTTCCCTCTCGTCGAAGATGACCCGCTTCAACAGGGGAAAGATCGTTTCGAACTCCCGCTCGTACTTCTGAGGGTCCTGCTCGAAGTCCTGGAGTAAGCCCTCGATCCAGTCGGGGGAAGGGGGCGGAGGGAAGAGGCTCTCTTGAGTGAGATGGAGAAAGGTCCGCAGCTTCCTCAGGATGTGGACCGGGTCGAGGAGCTCTCGGAGGAGGGCCTCCAGGAAGCTGGACAGGATCTCATCGGAATCCCGGTCGATGAGGAAAAGGGGGACTCCCAACACCTTGGCCGCCTCGATCCCTCCCATCATATCATTGCCTGCCTTCACGCCATACCTGGCGGCGATGCGCTCCTGGATCAGGGCCATCATGGAGAGCAGACCCCCTGGTGAAGACTGCCGCCCCGTGAGCCGCTCGAACCTTTTCAGGTCCAGTTCCACGCAGACCGCCTGTGGCCTGGCCTCCAGGATCCGCCCTTTTACCCTGTCCTTCAGGTTTACCACGTGGCAAGTCCCGATGAGCGTGATCATCGACATCTATTTAGACAGGATGAACGGGCTGGATTAAATTAGGGATTAGGGGTTAGGGGCTAGTAAGAAAGAAGAGCTTTTGCTAATCCCTAGTCCCTAGCCCCTCAAAATGGAAATTCCTATACGCAAAATTCACCGTAGAGGAATTTCCATTTTGAGATTGCTTCGTCGCTAGCGCTCCTCGCAATGACCCGATTTTGTCATTGCGAGCGAAGCGAAGCAATCTAAGTTCCCTGTTCTTCACCTGTTCATCCTGTCTGAACTAAATCAGAATTAAAAATGGTAGCCTACCCCCATCCCAATCATGTTATCTTGGCCTTTGATGGATCGGCCTTCGACATGCTCATGATACTGGTGATGGTTGTAGTGCAGGTCGATCCTCCAGTGGTCCAGCTCATGGGTTCCCCAGCGGCGTGGGGCATAGGAGATCCCAATGCCGAACATTTGCATCCGGAATCCGATGATGCTGGTGATGGCGGACCGGGTGTCGGGGACGGCGTTCTCATCGAACATGTAGCCCCCCATGATCGCCAGCCTCTCGTTGATCCGGTACTCAACCCCCATCCGGTAGCGCAACGCGAGGTTCCAGTCCAGGTTGTGGTTCAGGTTAGGCAGGGGGAAAGGCCCCCGCCCCTCCACCCTGCCTTTCCGCTGTTCTTCGAAGTCGATCTCCGTCTTCATGTTCGTCCAGTCGGTCCCCTGGACGTCAAAGGTGAGCGTCAGGGGAGGAAGGGGGGTAAGGGCGATCCCGACCCCGAAGGTACGGGGCAAAGGAAAGTCCTGTTTATAGTCGCTGGCCCGATCGTATCCCGCATGGATCGTCCGTCCGGCCTCCCGGATGGGGGTCTGGAGCAGATGGAAATGTCCCTTCACATTGATTTTAGACCCCGTCCGGTAAACGGCCCCCACGTTGAACCAGGGGGCGGGCTTGAGCAGGATGCCGAAGATTCCCTCCACCCCGTAGCCCGATCCCCAAGAGTCGATCCCGTACGTGTTGTTGAGCTCTGGGCGGCTGCCCCCCAGATAATGCTTGTCCAGGTTGGTCAGGAAGGAGCCGTAGATGAAGTTTGCCCCGGCTCCCACCATCACCCCGGGGAGGATCTCCCGGGCCATGGACAAGTTGGCCAGGGAGAGGAGGAACCGGCTGTAATACTTGGCCCGGATGAAGGCCTTCGTCTCCCGGTCTCGGACCGTGTCCTTCCAGTCGGCGTAGTTACCGTTGGGGACGTAAAATGCGCCGCCGAAGGTATACTTCCCCCACTGGTAGTAGCCCGAGCTATCCCCCGCTGCGTAGAAGATCTTCGGCCGGGTCTCGCTGAAGCGGTCCGGCTCGCTGGGGATCTGGCGCAGAAAGACGTCGTTGCGCTCGACGGAGGCCAGGTCCGGGTCGATATTCCGGATAGAGTTGTGGTCGGCGTAATCGACGCTGTCCTTCTCCATGTCAAACTCGATCGCCCGGCCCTTCAGTTGGGCCAGACCCGCAGGGTTCCAGTAGGTGGCCGTCGAGTCATCGGCCTTCCCGATGAAGGCTCCTCCCATCGACAGTGCCCGCAGCCCGGTCCCGAAGAACTCGTAGCCGCTGGCCCACACCTGGCGATATCCCCCCCAAATACTGGCGGCTATTGCCAACCAGATAACCATGGCTCGTCTCATGGTCGGATTCCTCTACCCATGGCTTCGCTCGAATTGCAAAAGGCAAATGGTAAAGTGCAAATGGTAGATTTCCAATCTTCACTTTACAATTTGCAATGCGACAAAGTCGCTAGCCCTTCCTCTTCGACAGCAGGTAGAAGGGCAACTTGAGCAGGTAGAGGATCACCCGAGGCCGAAGCAGGTAGCCCAGGACCCTCATCAGGTCCGCCGGGGTGTGACAGACCCGGGCCGGGTAAAGGCCGCCCAGCTTCCCCTTGATAATGAGCTCTTCTCCCTCGATGACCAGATCGTTGACCTTGATCTCGAACTCGCCCGCCTGAGAGTATAGTCGCATGGGATTCCTTCGTTAAGCTTTGGCTTCCTTCCGTTTCAGCCGGCTCTTCCTGAGGAGGATGAAGGGCAGCTTGAGCAGGTAGAGGAACAAAGAGGGCCTCAGGCTCTTGCGGGCCAGAAAGGCCATCTCCTGAGGGGTCACCACCATCTGGGCCCCTTCCCAAACCCCCATCCTCCCCACCAGGACCAGGTTCCTTCCCTCGATCTTGACTCCGGTAAAATTCAGTTCGAACGTGCCCAGGGCGGATACGATGCGCATTTAGATCGGCTTCTCCTCCTACTTTCTAAAAGGGTCCTTCATCTCCGGGTGCCATAGCTCGAAGTGCTTCTCGTGGAGGGGAGAGTAGGTTCCGGCCGGGTAGAACTTGTCGTAGAACTCCAACTCCAGGTGCTGGGCCTGGTAGAAGATGGCCGTGCTGCAAGGGTCCACTGTGGCAGGAAAACGGCCGTAGGTATCCCAGATGTAGCGCAAGATGTCTTTAACGCAGCGAACCTCGTCCTTGGTGGGCGGGGGCACATGGCACATCACCTGATCGGGGGCCTTGAAGGGCTTGGGAACCGAGGGGTCGTACTTCTTCCACTTCATCTCGTTGAAGGCGTCCACGATCTGCTCGATGTCCCCGTTGTACCAATAGGGATGGAGGGTCTTCAGTACGTCCTCCCGTCCGATCGGGTACGGAAGGGGAAAATCGCCCTTTTCGGCGGTCACGAACTTGAAGCCCAGCCCCTTCCACTGCGGGGTCCCCCCCATGACAGCCATGGGGATATGGCCTCCGAAGAGCCAGCCTCCCAACCCCATCCCCACGGCAGCCAGGGAGACGTTCTGCATGGCGAAGGCTTGCTCGGCGGCGATCAGCGTGGCGACCAGCCGCTCGGTTGCCGCCAGCGGCAAGGGGACATCATCCTTGATCAGGCCGGACTTCAGCCACCGGTCGGTGCCGCAGTTCCTGCCGCCGTGGAGCTCATCGATAATATTCCATCGGTATTGAGGGGAAGTGAAGAGGAACAGAATGTTGAGATATTCGATGGTGAAGTCGGAGACCGGGATGAAGAGGGTGGTGCCAGGCCGGTTGGCGTTCCAGGCGTTAAAGGTCCAGAAGCCGGTCACTTCGCCCGTGGGCAGGTCGTCGCGGTTGTCAGAGATCTTCACCCGGTACTTGTGGTAGAACTCCAGGGCGGCCTCGGCCTTTTCCTCCACCGTCTGGGCTGCTGCGAACCCTACGGTGAGATCCTCCGGGTCGATGTCCCAGACCTTCATGGCCCAGATCCCCTCGTCGTTCGAGAAGAAGAGCTGGGTGCCGTGGGAGGCACAAGGGCTGGGCCAGGTCCGCCGCTGCCAGTGCATCAGGGTCCCCAGGGGACCAAACTTGTCGGGATCGATGTCCGAGAAGATCTGCCCGACGATCCCGGTGGCGGCCCAGACGAGCAAGGCCTCTTCGATCTCTGAGAGGGGCACCGGTTCGCGTGGGGATTGAAAATTGAAATAGGTCGCCTCGAGGTTGCCCCCCACGGGGAACCGGAGGGACTTGCGATTCTCGATCGCCTTAAAGAAGGGATGTTCCAAGGCCTTCTTGACCGCCTCCAGGACTTGAGGCTCCATCTGCAAGAGCTTTTGTGTCATCTCTTCCTCCTTAAAATGGTCTGAACAGGATTTCTTTTAAATCCTGTTCAGACTGTCTAAATTTATCGCATAGGAATTTCCATTTTTAGGGGCTAGGGACTAGGGGCTAGGGATTAGCAAAAGCTCTTCTTTCTTACTAGCCCCTAATCCCTAATCCCTAACTTGAACGGATTTCTGCAGAGCGTAGCATGGATAGCCCCGGACGTCAAGGGGGTTTTTAGGGTATTTCTATTGACATGGGCCCATTTTTGGCCTATAATTTCGCGTCTTCAGGAGAGGAACGAAGGGCCGCCGGGCATGAAGGGGATCGGGTTTCTCCTGACCGGAAAGCCTCCTCATCGGTGGTTGAAAGCATCATCCAGGTTGAGAAGAATATTGAAGGAGTAGAAAGAGAGGGGCTATGGGAAGTGTAATCAAAAAGCGGCGCAAAAAAATGCGCAAGCACAAGCACAAGAAGCTCCGGGATCGGATGCGCCACAAGAAGAAATAACGGCTGGAGCTCCTCGTTGAAGCAAGGAGACCCCTCCCAAGCAAAAGCCTGGGAGGGGGAAGGAGTTAAGCTCCAATGGTTATCCCTGCCGGGCAAATCAGCACGCATTTATTGCAGCTGGGCATCATGCCACAGACCATCGACTGGTAAATTTCCCATGTCTCGGGGCCTGTCGCGATCCTCAACCTTTTTTTCGGGTCGGTCTCATTCAGCACCGTCTTGATCTGGCGGACGAGGCCGCTGAGGTTCTGGGCGTGCACGCCTCCCCGCGCGCACTGCGCTGCGTCGATCCTGTCCCCGGTAAGGGCCTGAACCGGACAGACCTCGACGCAGCGATGGCAGCCGTTGCAGCAAGGGGAGAGCCCTGCCGCCACGGGGGTTGCCTCCAGCGGCGCCGTGGTGATCACGCTGCCGAGCCACACGCGGGGCCCGAACTGGGGCGTGATCAGCAGGGTGTTGCGGCCAAATTGCCCCAGTCCGGCCGCAGCAGCGGCATGGCGATGGGAGAAGTCTCCGAAGAGCCCCTTGTGCTCCGGCATCTCCACCGGAACGGTGGAGTTGTACCAGGTACTAACGTTTGCTCGGCCGCGGCGGTACCCCCGGAACGCCGAAAATTGCCTGAGGACCCAGCTCCTCTTCGATGCGCAGCAGCTCATTGTACTTGCAGACCCGATCGGTCCGACAAAGGGAGCCGGTTTTGATCTGGCCGGTATTACAGGCCACGACCAGGTGAGCGATGGTGGTATCCTCGGTCTCCCCAGAGCGATGGGAGACCACGGCGGTGTAGCCGGCCCGCTTGGCCAGCTCGATCGTTTCGAGCGTCTCGCTCAGCGTTCCGACCTGGTTAACCTTGATCAGGATGGAGTTGCCCAGCCCCATTTCGATCCCCTCACGGAAGATCCGGGGGTTGGTGACAAAAAGGTCGTCGCCCACCAGTTGGACCCGGTCCTTCAGCCGTTGCGTGATCTGTTTCCAACCCTCCTTGTCCTCCTCCGACATCCCGTCCTCGATCGAGACAATGGGATAGCGCTCCACCATGCCGGCGTAGAACTCCACCATCTCCTGCGGGCTCTTCTTCGGGACCTTTTCGGCAGCCAGGGTGTAGCGCCCCTCCTGGAACAGCTCGCTGGCGGCGGGGTCCATGGCCAGGCAGATCTCCTCGCCGGGGCGGTAGCCGGCCCGCTCGATCGCCGCCATCATCACCTGGAGAGCCTCCTCGTTTGATTGGAGGTTGGGGGCAAAGCCTCCCTCATCTCCCACGGCCGTGTTGTACCCCTTCTCCTTCAGCACCTTCTTCAAGTGATGGAAGACCTCAGCCCCCATCCGCAAGGCCTGAGAGAAAGACTGGGCCCCGAGGGGCATGATCATGAACTCCTGCAGGTCCACGTTGTTGTCGGCATGGACGCCCCCGTTGATCACGTTCATCATGGGGATGGGCAGGGTACGGGCGTGGACCCCTCCCAGGTAACGGTAGAGCGGTAGCTGGCAGTGGTCGGCCGCTGCCTTGGCCGCCGCCAGGGAGATCCCGAGGATGGCGTTGGCCCCCAGCTTCGACTTATTTTCGGTGCCGTCCAGCGCCATCATCCGAGCATCGACCTGCTCTTGCTGGAGGGCATCCATCCCGATGAGCTCGGGGCCCAGCAGCTGATTGACGTTCCGCACGGCCTGGGTGACCCCCTTCCCCAGGTAACGCCGGAGGTCCCCGTCGCGCAATTCGATGGCCTCCCGCTGGCCCGTGGATGCCCCGGAGGGAACAGCCGCCCGGCCATAGGCCCCGCTCTCCAAGACGACGTCCACCTCGACGGTGGGGTTTCCCCGGGAATCCAGGATTTCCCGACCGCTGATTTTAGTGATCTTGGCTCTCAACGTTTTTCTCCTCCTTTCGTCCGTTTCGTCAGCTTTTCTCATCCGTACCTTCGCCTGAGCCCTTGTGAAAGGCCCTCATGGGGAAACCCTCTCCCCGCTTTCCTCTTTGTTCTCACGATGGATTCTCAGGCTGGATGCGCACGCCGCACTTCTCAAGGATTGCGAGGGAGATAAGGGTACCGCGGAGCTTTTTTTGAAGCTTACACGCTCGGCCGCGCGAATGCAAGGGAAAATCGACCGCGATCTTTGACCTCTGGAAATCGACATGGCCAACCAAGCAGAGTTGGCCGCCCCCGAAAATGAAAATGGGCTCCAGAGAGACTCGGGCATTTTTACGGTAAAAATCCTTTGACTTTCGCTGGCCTCGGAGGTAATCTGGTTTTAAGGAAAAGTCCTGTTCAACTTAAATTTCTCATCGGCAGGGCTATATCCCCTCGATAGACCCATTCCTCAGCCACGTGGAAACCTGTATGTTGGCAATGTGGGGTGTCTTTGCGGGAGGCTGCGGGAACCGGGGAGTCATCAGGCGTCATGGATTGGAAGGCCTCCTGGATGAAACTTGTATTGACGGAGTACATTGAAGGAGCCTTGGCTGAGGCTGTCTACGATAAATTAGGGGATGGGTCCTATGCGGGTCGTATCCCTCCCTGTAAAGGCGTGATAGCCTTTGCAGGGAGGCTACGTGAGTGTGAAACCGCATTACGTTCCGTTCTGGAGGATTGGATCATTTTAGGATTAAAAATGGGTCATCACCTCCCCATTATTAAGGGCATCGACTTAAACCGAAAGCCACACCGTGAGCGAGTGGAGACCTTGTAAGCGTCAAGACTTTATCCGGAAGCTACGGGTGCTTGGCTTCGATGGCCCTTTTGCCGGAACCCGCCATCGCTTTATGACCTATCAAAGTCATCGGCTTGCGATTCCCTCGAACCGCGAGTACTCTCTCTCACAGCTTCGTATGATGGTCCACGAGGTTGAGGGAATCATTGGGCGAGCAATCACTCCCGAGGAATGGGACAACCTTTGACAGCCCAAACTCAAAACTCCAAAGCGGGAAAAAGGGGTGGGCTTGAACTGACCCCACTGAGAGTGAACGAGATCTTCTACAGCATACAAGGAGAGTCCACTTATGCGGGCTGGCCCTGCATCTTCGTCCGGCTGGCCGGGTGCAACCTGCGCTGCACTTACTGCGACACCGCTTACGCCTTCGACCAGGGCCGCGAGAGGAGTATCGAGGAGATCTTGGCGGAGGTGGCCCATCCGGAGGGGGGGCTGGTGGAGGTCACGGGGGGCGAGCCCCTCTTGCAAGAAGGGGTCTACCCCCTGGTGGAGCAGCTGTTGGAGAAGGGTTGCCAGGTCCTGGTGGAGACCAACGGGAGCCTGAACGTGGGCCGGCTCGATCCCCGGGCCATCAAGATCCTGGATCTGAAATGCCCCGACAGCGGGATGTCGAGCCAGATCTGCTGGGACAACCTGGAGCGACTGACCTCCAGGGACGAGATCAAGTTCGTCCTCAGCAGCCGCCAGGACTACGAATGGGCCCGGCAGGTGATTCGGGACGGTTCCTTGGCCCAGCGATTCACTGTCCTGCTCTCGGCGGCCCTCCCCCAGCTTGATCCAAGCCAGGTGGCGCGCTGGATCCTGGAGGATCGCCTCCCGGTCCGCCTCCAACTGCAGCTGCACAAGTACCTGGGAATTCAGTGACTGGACAAGTTAGGGGACAGGGGACAGGGGACAGGGGCTAGTCACTCCCTCCCCCTATCCCTTGCTCATGGTCCCCCATTCATCGGAAAAGGAAATTCCTATACAATCGAGTTAGCTTAAAGCTCGTAGCTCATAGCTCATAGAGGGCTGAGTCCTGAGCTTAGATTTAGATAAGGAAATTCCTTCAAGTTAGACTCTTGGCTTTGCTCGCAGGGACATGGAAGTTTGAGGAGAATCGGAGATGAAGATTGCGGTCGCCTCCACCGACGGCAAGATGATCAACCAGCACTTCGGACACGCCGACCGGTTCATGATCTTCGAGCTATCCGGGTCTGCCGTCCAGTTTGTCGAGATCCGAAGGTGTCCCCCGCTTTGCGGAGCCTCCGATCAGCCGGGGCACTCGGACGAAGTCATGGAGGAGAGGATGAGGCTGATCGGGGACTGCGGGGCCGTGCTCTGCGCCCGCATCGGCTACGGGATGCAGCGGGAGCTAGCGGCCCGGAGGATCAGGCCCGTGGAGGTCGCCGGCTTCATCGAGGACGTCCTTCACAGGCTGCTGGAAGGAGCCCAACGGAAGTAGGAGAACCCGCTTCGATCCCTCAGGCTCCCTCCGAAAAAAACGGTAAATGCGCAGATCCGTTCGCAGTCCGGGGGGTCAGCGGAAAAGATCGCTCGCTACTCCATTTCCATTTCTTCAACTTCTGCCATTTCCACCACGCGCACAGCCCCATTGGCGATCCAGCGGCCAGCGGGGATCCGAATCAAGAAGGCGATATCAGGCTCGTTGATGCAGGCATCGGGCAGAGGGCCGACTTCGCCATCGAACTCGGCATCTCCCTCAGCACTGAGAGGAACCAGGTCCGTGTCCACGAGGGTCGAATGACCCATACCGGCACTGCCATCGGTATCGCAGACCAGGGTCCCCTTCACCTCGGTGACGTTGCCCGGGGTTCCGATGTTGTTGCCGCCGGCGAGCACCAGCCCT
This sequence comes from Nitrospinota bacterium, assembly GCA_016176845.1. Classification (GTDB taxonomy): domain Bacteria; phylum 2-12-FULL-45-22; class 2-12-FULL-45-22; order 2-12-FULL-45-22; family JACOWJ01; genus JACOWJ01. Next base: position 61,384 of record JACOWJ010000029.1, on the reverse strand, counting down.
TCGACCTTGAAGTTTATGGCTCCAGTTAGCAAATCGACCCCAGCCTCGCCCCTTGTCGCAGACCAGGGCTGGCCGGCGCCGGTCACTTCTCCAGCGCCGCTGCCTACGACGTTGCCTGGCATGATAATCCCAATGATCTGCTTCCATTCCACAGTGCTACCGGCCTGAGCTGTGGCAGCACTGAGCCCAACCAGCAGGGTCAACGCGAAGATGCTCGCGGTTCCTAACGGGATAAGCTTTGAAAGTTTCATCCTAACACCTCTTCTACAGGGAACTTCCGCAGCTACCTCTTGGGAGAAAAGCCAGTTCCGCTCTCTGGACTCCCATGCAGGATCTCTCAAAGATGGCCGACCCCAAAACCGGAGCCCACTTTTTTCCGCAGGGACTGGGCTCAGAATGTTCCCTGTTTTTGGGGTTCTATAGAGCTCAGGAAGGGATCTGACCTTCGGTGCCACAAAAGCTTAAAGCTCTAAGCCTGCCGCAGCTCGGACGTCAAAAACCCCTTCCGCAGGTCTCCCGCTTACCGTTGCGCCCAGATCACACCCCACCGCCTGAGACCTCCCTACGGACTCCCCGAGTGAAGACAGGCAAAGGGTCTACCTCGACGCTCTTAAGGAGCTGCTTCCCCCAAGTCCCCCAAGGGAAGCAGCTCTATCGGTCATATAAGACCCCCTGGGGAAAAAATCAAAGACGGGCCGGCGGTCGCGCTTGAGCAGGTTGTTGATATAAAGACTTGACCAGGTTGTTATCCACCGACTATCCTTACTTAACCGTTTGGCGTGAGAATAGGGAATAGGATAGAGAGCATTGTCCGGCTCCAACGAGAATTGAATGAACCCGGGAGATAAAGTTTCCTTGAAACCGACATGGCCAAACGAAGTTGGCCGCCCCCGAAAATGAAAATGGATCTCAGACCGATCCCGGCATTTTCACGGTAAAATCTCCCACATCAACAGGAAGGATTTAAAACGATGAGCCAAAAAGGAAAGAACGAGTGGGCAGTGGTGCTGGTCAGCGGCGGGCTGGACAGCTGTGTGACGGCGGCCATTGCCGACCTGGATTACCGGCTGGCCTTCCTGCACCTCAACTACGGCCAAAGGACTGAGGAGCGGGAGCTGCGGGCCTTTCATGAGATCGCTGATTACTACCGTGTGGAGAAGCGGTTGGTCGCCTCGGTGGCCTACCTCAAGGAGATCGGGGGCTCCAGCCTAACTGATGAGGCGATCCCCGTTTCCCTGGCTGACCTTGACAACCCCAACATCCCAACCTCCTACATCCCCTTCCGCAACGCACATCTGCTCTCCGTCGCAGTCTCCTGGGGTGAGGTCCTGGGGGCCTGCAAGATTTTCATCGGGGTCGTCGAAGAGGACAGCTCCGGCTACCCTGACTGCCGAGAGGAGTTCTACCGGGCCTTCAATCGGGTGATCGCTCTGGGGACCCGGCCCGAGACCCGGATCGAAATCTTGACCCCCCTCATCCGGATGACCAAAGCGGAGATTGTGAGGAAAGGGGCAGAGCTCCAGGCCCCCCTGGGACTGACCTGGTCGTGCTACCAGGGCAACGAGCGGGCCTGTGGCCGATGCGATAGCTGCGCGTTGCGCCTGCGAGGGTTTGCCCGGGCCGGCCTGCCGGACCCCATCCTCTACGAGGGATAGACCTTAAAAAGTTCATTCAGTTTATTTTCGACGAATGCGCCTAAATCCCCGGCAATCTGCTCCTGATGTCGGACAATCCTTTTGGATATGATTTCGAATATGGACGCAAGTTTGTGTGAAAGTTCTTTTGAGTAATGGCCGATCATTCCAACAGTGGTATCATCACCGAATAGGGTTACGGATATGGCTTTGTTTCCGATCAGGCTGATATGGATATTATCTTTTTTCCCCTGATGGAACATGACCGTAAATTCAGCCTCACCTAAGAGACGGGCTATTTCTTTGGTGGCGGCAAAACTTGCGGCCACAAGAGCGGACAATTCATCAACATTGATAGATTGATTCTCCCCTTTATAGGTTATCATGCTGCCACTTTTATCGATCAGAAAAACAGACTTGGCCTTCGATAAAGTGAGAAAATTACTAAGCACTTTATCAATTTTTTCGATATCTTCAAAGTAAAAACTCAGATTTTCATCGCGAAGTTTTTGATCGTCGGCGTTCATAAAGATTCCTCCTAATCGGATTCATCCGATACCCGATCATAAATTCTCCGGATAGGTCTTTATTGTATTTTTGCTGCGCAAAATCTGAAAGAGCTCCTGGTTCAATTTTGATTTTTTGTGTTTAGTTAAGGCCTGTTCAATTTCTTTTTTTTGGCTTTCAAAAGGAACATTTACTTTTTTCAGATTGGTTTTGTAGTAATCTAAAAGTTCATTTTCATCTACTTTGAGTTTTTCTTGAAAATTAGGGATTTTTATTTTAATAATTTTGTTAATAATAATTTGTTTGATGATTTCATTCTTTATGTCTTCCAGTTTTAGCTTCCTTTGGGTGAGGTAGGTTTTGTATTTCTCTTCTGATCCATATTTATTAACGTAAAGATTCAGGTATTTATCTACTTCTTGATTTGATATTGTTATCCCTATCTTTTTAGATTCCCCAAGAAGCAGATAATGGTTGATCAGTTGATCAAGATAGTCTTTCTTCTCCGATTGGGATAAATTATCATAGTTATCCTCTACGGGTGATTTTGCATTCATTCTTACCTGCAAGTTGTAAAAATTTATCATATAGGATTTGTTAATATTCACATCATCAATCGTCGCTAATATTTTTTCTTTCCGCCGCATCCAGCCGAGATACCTCTGTCCAACTTGCCGGACCCTATGCAAAAGGGTGGTTTTTGAGGGTTGGGGAGAAGGAGAAGCGGTTGTTCTTTGTTTTAGGGTCGGATAGGCGGCTCTACTTTGTTGTTGGGTTATAGAAGTGGTGGTGCTTTGTTTTTGGGTCACAGAGATCGTTGTACTTTGTTTTTGGGTTAAATTTGCAAGGACCAAAGATGAAATGAGTTTTAAAGTTTCTACAACACCTTCACCTATTGCAGCAACTGCTTCTGTACTAGGAACGTTGTATTTATTAATGTTTTTTTCCAAATATTCAATATCCAAAGCATTCGGTAGGTCTCTTTTATTCCACTGGATAACCAGAGGAATATCTTTTATCGAGATCCCATATTCTTTAAGATTATCAACCAGGTTTTGTAGAGATTCAATGTTTTCATTCAATTTATCATTTTGAGAGTCTGCTACAAAAACAACCCCATCCGTTCCCTGAAGTACAAGCTTCCTCGTTGCATTATAATAGACTTGACCTGGCACAGTGTACAATTGAAATTTTGTGTTCATATCACCAACGGTTCCCAGGTTTAGGGGCATATAATCAAAAAAAAGGGTTCTTTCGCCTTCCGTTGCAATCGAGGTTAGATTGCTCCTGAGGTCCACCGGGGTTTTTTCATTAATTTGCTGTAGGTTCGTGGTCTTTCCACTCATCCCCGGACCATAATATACAATTTTACAAATGACTTCTCGTTTAAAAAAATTGATCTGCATTGTTTTACCGTGAGCTATTTTTATGGTTATTCAAGGCGCCCCGTTTTTCGAATTAGGCTCTCGATCTGATAAAGTTCCACATTCATTTCCGACAGTTTCACATCGATATCGGTTATGACCACAAGGTACAGTTTTCCAATGTTAACAAAAAAAAGGTTGGAATCCTCGGACGATAAGATATACCGATAAAAGGTTTCAATGTCTAAGTTCTTTAATGATTTCAAAATGGTTAAGCCCACGGAGGAATAGAAAGCAGCAAAAATGTCAGCGTTTTGCCCGGCCCCCAATGCCGACATTACCACCATACCTTCTTGGGTAATCACCAGACTTCCTTTGATATGTTTGTTCCTGTTCAGCTTTTTCAGGATTTCTTCGATGTCCATTTTGAGTCTATTTCTCTGACATAATGTTCGATTCTCTTTTCAATCCCTTCATTTTCGGCCTTAGGGAGTGTTACAATGACTAAGATGGTACCTTTTACATCCACAATGTAGATGTTGTATTCAGGAGTGATTAAAAATCCTTTCGAAAAGGTGCTAAGACTCGTTTTCCGCACGGCGTTTTGAGACGACCTGAATATATTTGAAACAGCGATCCCGTATCGGTTGGAATCTCGTTTTGACATATTAATACTTTTAATAACCATTCCATATTTATCTACCAACAATACCATCTCAATTCCATATTCCTCCTTAAATAGGTTTAGATAGGAGGCTAGTAAATCGTAATTAGCTGAAATCTGATCTTCCTGACTATCAATATCATCATCATCGCCTTCTAGCTCTACTTGCAGTTTTTCTTCGTCTACTAGCTTCAAATGCTGTTCCTTAGCTGAAATTAACTTTAGCAATTCAGTCGCCTTAGGATCTCCGGGAAAAGATGAAAGAATCATCGTAAGTTTTTGTCTGGCCTTAAAGTAGGCTTTTACCTTAATATAAATCTTGGCAGACAACATCAATGCGAGATAATTGTCGGGATTGATGGCTATAGACTTCTCGAAAGACTTAATTGCCTGAATAAGATCTTCCGTTTTCTTCGATTTGTTGTACGAGCTGATTAATGTACTTCCCCTCTGAGTATGCAGGCTCGCATCTGTTGGAAAGTGTTTTAGCCCTCTCTCGCAGGTCAGTCTTGCAAGATCGTCATCGCCCAGACTTAAGAAGGTCTGGGCCAATTTTAAGTATGTCGAGGGGTTCTGTCTCTCTTCTGTTTTATCCATTACAAGTCATTCGTGATAAAATTGGTTATCCAAATGAAAATATATATCATCTCCAGGATCATCCGGGGAGGGACCTTGACTAAAGATTGCAAAAAATTGGCTATTTTTTTCAAGGATAAATTGTCTTCCCCATGGATCCAAGGTTTCTTTCCTTGAGATGTAGCCCTCTTTCACCAATGATTCAAGATTATATGGAAATGTTCCTGTTAGTGAAATGTAAAACTTCAATGATTTTACAATATTGTTCATTGTATCTGTTACCTGAATTATTTTATACCTGTTAACTAATTGATTTGATGCGAATTCTGTATCCAAATATTTTGTTCGAACCAAAATTCCGAGGAATACGGAAAAAAATATCGACCCGACAACAGCGTGCTTCCTCCAGTTATGCGTTGATTTGTCCGATAGTTTAGGTACTTCTCCTTTTGATAAGACCGTTAAAATGCCTGAAGATAGTAACTTTTCAACGCCTTTCCCTGTTTCACAAATATTAATCTGACTTGAATCGAAAAGGTCATTCAGGGATATGGGTTGCTCTAAAATCGACAGAATGTATCTTTCGTTATCATCGACTCGAATATCATTTTCAGTCACTATTTTGTTATACTCTGTTGAAGTAAAGATCTTGGTTTCCATCGGTGGAAGCTTGGATTCCAGTTTTTTCAACTCATCGATAACTCGATATCCTTCCATCAGAAGGAATTCCCCTTCAACCGGCCTGAATACCTTTTTATCCAGGTGGGGGACGTCTTCTGGGTTATATTCATACTCACCCCTCTCCCATCGAAGGAGGCTAAAAAGGACATGTTCAATATGACGTTGGTGAAGAAAAAGGAATGCATGGGTATTTTTTTCTAAAATGCGAGATAAAAGTATCCATAGGGGTTGAAAGGTGCGTTCACTTTCTTCCACCATCAAATCCCACTGTTCTTTAGTTAAATATTGATTTTTAAGCAATACTCGTTTCATTCTTCTTTTATCAATTATCCCCCCTTGCTCCGCATGAAGTATTTTCCCTTCATCAAAAAAAACGGAAATCGATTCTTTTCCGGAGGTTACAAGAAGCCTCCCACCCTTTTTCTCCAGAAAAATCATCTGGAGAATATTATTAATCGAAAAATCTTTTAAATTTCCTTTAAGTGCCATATTTTAGTTTGAAAAATAAAAAGAAAGTTAATGATCATATAGTACCCAGCCAAAAAAGTAATGATTACTTCAACCTGAAAAGGCTGTGAAGGACAAATTAAAAAGAGGGCTCCGCAAATAACCAAAAATAGGGTCAAAAAAATAAAAACAAACCCTGCTAGATCTGAATCGTCAAAAAGTAGACCTGATCCGGGTAAGATCGCATTAAATAGGGTTGGAACAGTTTTTTTAAATATGGAATATCTCCATATCTTCACAGACGCCATTTCCCTTTTTTCAGGATCTAGCCGCATGTGGGATGTCTTCATGGCAATGCACAACGGGCATTTCATTTCCCGCTCAAAGACTGTACCGCAGGTATCACATTGTTCGCTTGCTTTGGTTAATATTTTGTAACGCCATAGCATAAGCAGTATGAGAAAAAGTAGCGAAGTCGCGAAGGGAATGATCGATTCTTTTCGTAAGAGTGGAATTAAGAGAAAATTTAACACCTCTTCCTTCATTTGGTTTGATAAGATCTGGGAATTTTCTGTCGCTTCAAATTTGGGAATATCTGCGATTTTATCCATTGGTTGCACGTTATTGGATTTTTGGGCCAAGAATTGAGACAGAAGACGCTGAAGCCTGATTGGATCTATGGCGTGCGCTTTCTGATACTCTCCTCTCGCCTCCACAAATTTCATATTCTCCTCCAGAGCCAGACTTAAATTATAATGGGCTTCTACGCTATTAGGGGCAATCTTCAGGGCTTGTTGGTAGAGCTTCATCGCTTCATCAAGCTTTCCAGATAAAAGCATGGAATTTCCAAAATTGATCAAAGTGGGTACATGATCTGGGTTATCCTGATTAAGTTTGTTAAATATGCGATGATATTTATTTAGATCTCCCATCCATTTGTAGAGTAATCCTACAGATGTATTGATAAAAGGATCATGCATGTCTTTATTAAGACGGTCTTTAAAATAATTTAACGTTTCGGTGTCCCAAACATTATGGGAAAAATCATCAAGTTTTCCGTTATAAGAGGAGTTGTATTTTATGATTCCTTCTACAGCATAACCCAATGTAATCGGACAAAATAAAAGAAATGCAGTAAACACAGCCAAAATAGCTTTGTTTAAATTTCTCAAATAAGGCCAGATAAAGGCAGGGATAGACAGGATAAAAACATAAAAACTACCTGCGATGCCTGGAAGTAGGATAAGAAGAATTGTAAAGAAAGATGAAAATAACGATTTAACATTGAGTCCTAGTATTTTCTTGAGATCATAGCTTACTTTTTTATAATTTTTCAATAGAAGAAGCATAAAATAGAGATAAATGGAAATTACAAAAGCGAAACAAAATAAAATAATGGAAGAATAAACAAACCGATCTTGCCTCAATTTTGAATTTAGATAAAGCCCAAGTCCATCTTTCAGGTTTAAATATCCCTTTCTAAGGTCAAATCCCTGATTAGAGCAATAAATTTTAGTGAGAGAAAAACGAATTCTATAATCTTCAGGAAATGCATCTTTAGCCTGTTCCAACAGAAAAATCCCCAAATCATATTCCTCTAATTGAAACAAGAATTGGCCTTTTCCTCGGAGGAAATCCGCGATAAACGGAAGATTCCTGCTCCCCCAATTTAGACGAATCGTTTTAAGATTATCTATTGTTTTTTTTATCCCCTTTTTGTCTCTTTTGCTAATCCACTTATTCAAAGATAGAAGGCTTTTTTTCACTTCAGAGTGGGTGGAAATATCATTCTTTTGTAGGTAAGAAAGGGGAATTTGGATTTTTTCAAGGACATCAGCTTCAACAGGTAAGGAGGATGCCAACAGACACATCGACCCCGAAATCGCCGAAATTATTTTTAAAAAGTTGTAACGTTTCATTCCCATACTACACGCGCGTCCTTCCAGCGAGACGGCAGTCATAAGGTTTCTTAAAATGCGGTACACATAGGTCGTAGTCCGGTCCCCGAAGCCTTGCTCTCGATCTCGCCATTGGCAGTGTACCTGGGTCGTATAGGAATTTCCATTTTTAGCGAAGAACCCCCCCCTTCGCAAGGGGGGATAATTTAATATAGCGCTGCCATGGTTCGGCGAGCAACCTTGGCCGCTATAGGTACCGGTGATCGCACCGGCCGGGCAGGGTTCGATCGGCTGATTACCCTTTGTATCGTCCAAATCATGGACAATCTTAACCCTATCTTTCTTGGATAGGAATTTGCTCTTGGGGAGATTTTTGGATAGGAATTTGCCCTGTGGAAAAAGTACATCTGGGAACGGAGAAAGTCAAGAGAGGAATTCGCAAGTTAGGTTCACCCCCACCCCAACCCTCCCCTGGTGCGAGGTCAGGGGGAGGGGGACGAAAAATGGAAATACCTATACGATCCAGTGAAAAAAATATTGACGACGGAATGTCAGATGTAATAGAGTAACCCTAGCTTTTTGTGGAGGTTAGCCCCCGGAAGACACCGCCTCCCGGTCAACCTCGTAGGAGGGTGGGTCTTTGGGTTACCATTGTCTTTTGTCTTTGTCAACTTCACCGAGGGGAGAGTCGCCAGGACTGCCTGGTTTTGGGCGACCTCTCTTCACCTTCACTGCATTTAGAAAGGGAGGGGTCAACCGTGCAAGCCTTCGATTATTTTGCCCCCACTTCGGTGGATCAGGCGATTGCCATGCTAGCCCAGCACAAGGGCAGGGGAGTTCCCCTGGCGGGAGGGACCGATCTCCTGCCCCAGCTCAAGAATAAGTTGGCCACGCCGGCGGCCCTGATCGACTTGAAAAAGCTCTCCTCTCTGCGGGGGATCAGCTATGATGCGAGCTCGGGACTGAGGATCGGGGCCATGACCACCCATTCCGATATTTTGGCCAACCGCGACATCGCCGGCCATTACCCTGTCCTGTCCCAGGCCGCCGGGACGATTGGCTCCGTTCAGGTGCGCAACAGGGGCACCGTCGGCGGCAACCTCTGCCACGCGGTCCCCTCGGCCGACATGGCCCCTCCCCTGATTGCTCTGGGGGCCACGGCAGTGATCCAGGGATCTGCAGGCCAACGGGAGCTGCTGCTGGAGGACTTTTTTACCGGTCCCAACCAGACGGTCCTCAAAGATGATGAGCTCCTGGTGGCCCTGAAGGTTCCTCCCGCCGCACAGCGGAGCGCAGCCATCTTCCTGAAGCACGGAGTGCGCAAAGCCATGGAGATCGCCATTGTCTGCGTAGCCTCCTGCGTTTCCTTTCAAGATGGGGTTTGCGCTGGAGCCCGGATCACGCTGGGGGCGGTAGCCCCTACACCTCTCCGAGCCCGCCAGGCGGAGTCCCTCTTGTCGGGGAAGGCCCTGACCCAGGATCTGGCTGCCCAGGCCGGCACGGCTGCTGCCCAAGAGGCCCGGCCCATCACCGATATGCGGGGCTCGATCGAATATCGCCGGGCCATCGTCCAGGCCCTGACCAGCCGGACCCTCATGCAGGCGGCCGCGTTGGCAAGATAAGCTCAAAGCTCATAGTCCCTAACCCCTAACTTGAGGAATTCGCAGGGAGGCTAAGACCTTGAAGCACAACATCACTTTGATTGTCAACGAAAAGAGTTACACCCTGGAAGTGGACAGCCAGAGGACACTGCTGGACGTCTTGCGCAGGGACCTGAGCCTGACCGGCACCAAGGAGGGCTGCGGGATGGGCGATTGTGGCACCTGCACCGTCCTGCTAGAGGGAAGGCCCGTCAATTCTTGCCTGACCTTGGCGGTAGAGGCCGACGGCCAGCACATCCAGACCATCGAGGGCGTCGCCCAAAACGGCGTGCTTCATCCCATCCAACAGGCCTTCATCGATCATGGAGCCATCCAGTGCGGCTTCTGCACCCCGGGTATGGTCCTCTCGACCAAGGCCCTGCTGGAGTCCAATCCCCACCCCACCGAGCTCGAAGTCCGGACGGCGATTGCCGGCAATCTCTGCCGCTGCACGGGCTACGATAAGATCGTCAAGGCCATCATGTCCGTTAACCCGTAACCCCTTCGGGGAACTGCCCCTTCGGGGGATTGAAAATTGAAAATTGAAAATTTTAAATTTAAAAATTCCCGTTTTGCGTTTTACAATTTCCAATTTCCACTTGGCAATTCAATTCTTGTCAATGCGCCATGCGCCCCTGGAGCACCAAAGCCCATGAAAATGGCTTACGACACTCCCTCTCCTCTTGGGGAGAGGGTTGGGGTGAGGGGACATTTTCGTATCATGCAAGAAGGCCTTTTCGGAGATCGGGAAATGTAAAAGCGAACAGGGAATTTTAAGCCTTCCTTAATTTGCAATTTTCAATTTTCAATTTTAAATTTTCAATTCTCGCGTAGCGAGGGAGGATCGATGGGCAAATATTCAGTCATCGGAAAGAACATCAAACGGCTGGATGCTGTTGAGAAGGTCACGGGCAAGGCGGTCTTTGCGGACGATAAGGGCGAGAAGGAGATGCTCTACGGCAAGATTCTTTATAGCCCCCATGCCCATGCCCGGATCCTGAAGATCGATACCTCGGCGGCCGAGGCCCTGCCGGGAGTGAGAGCGGTGGCTACCGCCCAGGATTGTCCCGGGGAGCCCTACGGCTGGCTGGTGGCCGATGAGCGGATCTTCGCCACCGGCAAGGTCTACTTCAAGGGAGACCGGGTGGCTGCCGCTGCCGCAGACACGGAGGAGATCGCCGAGAAGGCCCTGGAAATGATCAAAGTGGAGTACGAAGTGCTTCCGGCCCTCCTCGACCCCGAGGAGGCCCTCAGGCCTGACGCTCCCATCCTGCATGAGAAGCTCTCCCAGTACGGGGGGATGTTGCCCCCGGTCACACGGAAAGGAAACGCCAACATGGCCTTTGTGCTCGACCGCGGTGACGTGCATAAGGCCTTCCAGGAATCGGACCTGGTCGTCGAGGGGGTCTACACCACCCCCAACACCCACCAGGGCTACCTCGAGCCCCATTCCGCCATCGCCAGGGTGGAGGAGGATGGCCAGGTCACCATCTGGACGACCACTCAGGCCACCTTTATCCTGCGCATGCTCCTCTCCCAGGCCTTGGGGTTGCCCGAGGAGAAGATCGAGATCGTCCCCTCGACCATCGGGGCCGGCTTCGGCGGGAAGTTTCCCCCCTTGATCTCCCACGTGGCCACAGTCCTGGCGCGCAAGACCCGCCGACCGGTCAAGATCACCATCAGCCGGGAAGAGGAGTTCACCAGCGCTACCCCGCGCTCCTCGGCCAAGATCTACCTTAAGACCGGCGTGAAGAAGGATGGGACGATCCTGGCCCGCGAGGCCAAGGTGATCTACGATTCCGGCGGCTATGCCGGCATGACCCCCCTGACGGCCCAGGGTTCGTCCTCCAGCGCTTGTGGTCCCTACCATATCGAGAACGCCCATCTGGAGGGTTACTCCGTCTACATCAACGGACCCAACTGTGGCTCCTACCGGGCCCCGGGCTTTCCCCAGGTGACCTTCGCCGTGGAGTCCCAGATGGACGAGATCGCCCAGAAGCTGGGGATCGATCCCCTGGATCTGCGCCGCAAGAATGCCCTCCGAGATGGGGATGCCACCTTCGCCGGAGAGAAGCTGAAGAAATCCAGCCTCCCCAAGCTCCTGGACGCGGTGGCCGAGGGGATCGGCTGGGGCACCCCCAGCGGGAAGAATCGGGGCAAGGGGATCGCCTGCGGCCAGTGGAACACCATGGCTATGCCCAGCGGTGCGGAGGTGACCCTCAATGAAGACGGCACCCTTTCCGTGGTCAGCGGCGTGGTGGACCTGACCGGTGCTCCCACCGTCTTAGCCCAGGTGGCGGCCGAGGAGTTCGGGATCCCCTTCGAGTGGGTGAGCATCCGGACCGAGGTGCCCAACAAAGTCCCGATGGTCCCGCCCAGCGGCGGCAGCATGATTGCCTATAACATGAGCAATGCCATCAAGGTGTCCTGCGACGCCATCAAAAAACCGCTCTTCGAGCTAGCCTCCGGCGAGTTGGGCGTCTCCCCGCAGGAACTCTCGTTGGAGGGGGGGCAAGTGGTGGTCGCCGGCAACCCCCAGAGAGGGATCGCCTTAAGGGAGCTGGCGTCCCGGTACCGCCAGCAGACGGGTAAGCTCCTGCAGGCTAGGACCGAGAATCTGATGATCAAGAATACCATCACCCTGGTGGCCCAGGCGGCCGAGGTGGAGGTAGACCCGGAGACCGGGGAGGTGACGCTGCTCAAATTCGTGGCCGCCCAGGACGTTGGCCTGGCCTTTAACCCGCTGATGGTCGAGGGCCAGATCCAGGGTGGGGCCGTCCAGGGGATCGGCTTCGGGCTGATGGAACAGATGAAGTTCAGCGATGGGCGGATGATCAACCCCAATTTCACCGACTACAAGATGCCCACCGCCATGGATCTTCCCAACATCGATCCGATCCTGATCGAAGAGCCTTCGGGTACCAATCCTTACGGAGCCCGGGGTGTGGGAGAGCCCCCGCATGTGCCTTCGGCGGCGGCCATCGCCAACGCCATCGCCAACGCCACGGGGGTCCGGGTTAATAGCCTGCCGGTCACGCCGGAGAAGATCCTGGCGGCTTTGAAGAATAAGAGCTAAATGTCTAACGCTGCTAAAGAGCAGGGAGCCCCGGCCCCTTGCTGAAGGATGAGGAATAGAAAGGAAGAAGTCCATGAAGGTTCAGGGGGTGCACTACCGGACCGTTTGGATGGAGGGGCCGGTGGTCAAGATGATCAATCAACCTCCCATTCCCCACCGGTTCGAGATCGTGGAGATGGAGCACCACGAGAGGACGGCCCAGGCCATTCAGACCATGGTGGTGCGAGGGGCAGGGGCCATCGGGGCCACGGGGGGATACGGCATGGCCCAGGTGGCCCTGGAGGCTCCGGAGAAGGGCTTCTGGGAATATATCCAACGGGGGGCGCAGACCTTGAGGAGCACCCGGCCGACTGCTCAAAATCTCTTCTACGCCATCGACAGGGTCCTGGCCGAGATCGAGCGACACCGGGACGATCCGCGGTTGGCCCGGGAGGCGGCCGTGGCGATGGCCCAAACGATCGCGGACGAGGACGCCTCGGCCTGCCAACGGATCGGGGAGTACGGGGAACAGCTCATCCGGAGCGGGATGCACCTTTCCACCCATTGCAACGCTGGCTGGCTGGCTTTCGTCGATTGGGGCACCGCTCTTTCCCCCATGTACGCCGCCGCCCGCCAGGGAAAGAAGGTCTTCGTCTATGTGGATGAGACCCGCCCCCGCTGTCAGGGCTCGCGGTTGACCGCCTGGGAGCTGGGGCAGGAAGGGATCCCCTACGCCATCATCGCGGATAACGCCACGGGATACTATATGAAAACCGGCCAGATCGAGATGGTCATTGTGGGGTCCGATCGGATCGCCGCCAACGGGGACGTGGCCAACAAGATTGGCACTTACACCAAGGCGGTGCTGGCCAGGGAAAATGGGATCCCCTTTTACGTGGCGGCCCCCACCACGACCATCGACCCGAACTGTCCCTCGGGCGATCAGATCCCCATCGAAGAGCGCAGCCAGGAGGAAGTCCTTTACGCCTGGGGATGGTCGCAGCGGGGGGAGTTCGAGCGGGTCCGGACCTCTCCCGAAGGGGGCGCTGCCCGCAACCCCGCTTTTGACGTGACTCCTGCCCGCTACATCCAGGGAATCATCACCGAGCAGGGGATCGTGGAGGCCAGCCCCGAGGGGATCCAGAAGGCGCTGGGAAGGTAAAAGAATAAAAATATGGATAGGATGGTGCCGAAGAGGGGACTCGAACCCCTACGGGCGCAGGGCCCACTAGACCCTGAATCTAGCGCGTCTACCAATTCCGCCACTTCGGCACCCAAGGACTTTGACGCAAAACGGTTTTTATTCTATACAATTCGTTCGGAATTGTCAATGCGAAAACCAGCCCAGGGAGAAACTGAGGGGATCGCTCATGAAAAAGCCGATTTCGCAAATCTTGGAACATGCCATGAAACTGGAGAAGGATGGCATAGAGTTCTACGGCAAGGCCAGCCAGGAGACGGCCCATCCCTTAGGGCGTCAGATGTTCCTCTCGATTGTGGCGGAGGAGGAGGTCCATCTGAAGGAACTGCAGGAGATGACCCGCGAGTTAACCACCCCCGCGTTGGGAGGACGGACCGGCCGAGGGAAGGGCCAGACCATCTTCGATCTAGCCCGGCATAAGCTCCAAGAGCGGATCGCCGGCAATCCGGATGAGTTGGAGGCCCTCAGGATTGCCATGGAAATGGAGGTGGAGGGCTTCCGCCTTTATCGGAAAATGGCTCGGGAGACCTCTGATCTCCAGTTGAAGGCCTTCTTCGACTTCCTGGCCGAGCAGGAGAACGAGCACTTCCAAACCCTTCGGAACACGCATGCCTATTTGGAACACCCAGAGCGCTGGCTCCTCTGGGAGGAGGAAGAGATCGCCGATGCGGGGTGAGATCACCCATCCCTCAGTAAGGGCGCCAGCTATGGTCCCGCCAGGAGGAATCGAGCTTAAGGGCCCCCAGCCGCAGGATCCTGACCCCCGACAGGGGCGATAGGGGGGTCCATAGGGTGATCTTCCCTTTTCGGGGGTCGAGATGGGAGAGGATCCCCATGCCCAGCGTGAAGTTCTCAGCATCGTTGAGGCCTACGAGCAACCCCTTCAGGTCCGCGCAAGCCGAAGATGAATAGGTCTCCAGGGGGGAGGCATTGCCGATGACCCGGATCTTTTGCAGGTTGAAACCTGCGAGCCGTCGCCCTCTGAAATATTCGGAGTACTTATGGCTACGGTTGGCCTGTCGCTCTTCGAGTGTCTTGGGTCGGGCCAGGGGGTGAACGGGCAGCCGGTGGATCCGCATCCCCGGCCGGCCCTCTAAAGGCTGCAGGATGGGCTCCAGCTCCCCGGCATGCTGCAGGGCCACCAGGTGCTGAGGGCTGAGCAGGTCGATCTTCTGGAACTTAAGCTCCCGAGCCGCTCCCCCCGAGACAAAGCCCGTCGAGTCCAGTATCACCATCTCCGCACCCAGCTGCCGCGCCCGCTGGGTCAGCTTCCGGAGTCCCACGAGCAAGGGCAAGAAGTGTCCCCCGGGGGCGTTGGAGCCGATAAAATAGCGGGCAACGACGAGAGCATCCTTATTTTCAAGCGGTTCTCGGGTAGGCTCGAATGGGTATTGCAGCAAGGCCAAATTGAGGGCGGCCGGAGGGCCCAAGGTGGATTGGCCCATGTCTCCATCCAGATAGGCCGTCACGTGGCGGCGCTGACTGATCCGGGTTACCAGGAATTTTGCCAAAGTGCTCTTCCCGCTATGGGCGGCTCCAAGCACGAAGGTCAACCCTGGATGTCTTTCGATCTGCTCCAGAAGCTCCCACCATTGAGATGTCATTCTATCTTGAAAGTATAGGAATTTCCATTTTCAGCTTACAGGGGTTCTTCTTCCCTGTGTTCCCTGTGGCCTGTGCCCTGTCCCCCCTAACTTGCCCTCGCAGAAGATCACCCCCCCCCCAGAACCCCAATTGGATCAAACAAGGAATCAGGTCTACTATCATATCACTTTATCTCACAAACCGTCATAGGCCGGTGAAGTTAGCCGTCCCCGATAATGGGAATGGGCTTCAGAGAGTCCTGGGCATTTTCACGGGAAAATTCCCCTCTTGAATCCCGGAGACAGAAAAGGTACACTAGGGCCGAAATGGGGAAGGATCGGCCGTTTTGTGGCAAAAGCCCGTGCGGGCTTTCATGGAATCAACCCGATGTCGCCGAGGAATTTGGAAAGTGCTTCATGAGGTCTCCAAAGGGGAAGGCTCCCGCCGGGTCTCCCTGCAGGCCATCCAATCTACCAATGGCGTGATCCTTTACCTCCAAGGAGGAGACCTTCCCCACATCGGGGGAGTTGCCGTAGGGCTTCCCCGCCCCAGCAGTCGAGACCCCTTGCGGGTTACGGCCAACGTGTCGGTCGTCAGCATCCTCGGACACAAAGACGACGAGTTGGCCCGTCCCATCGCCGATAAAGTGGTTCGGAGGTTGGGCCAGATCGCCGTGGTGATCGCCGGCATTCACGTGGACAACGCCACTCCCCAGGATCTGGAGGCGGTCATGCGCAACGCCCACTCGGCAGTGGACGAGTGGCTGGAAAAGGTCTAATGCATAAAGCAAGGAGGTAAATCAATTTGAGCTTCTATTCGATCGAAGAGGTTGTCGAGGACATCCAGGCAGGGAAGATGATCATCATGGTGGATGATGAGGACCGGGAGAACGAGGGCGATTTCCTGATGGGGGCCGAGAAGGTCACGCCCGAGGTGATCAATTTCATGGCCAGGTATGGCCGGGGCCTGATCTGCATGCCCTGTTGTGAGGAGCGTCTGAGGGAGTTGGAGATCCCTCTCATGGTGCAGAATAACACCTCCACCCACGGCACGGCCTTTACCGTCTCCATCGGGGCGAAGGCTAAGATCACCACGGGCATCTCTGCCTACGATCGGGCCGTGACCATCCAGGCGGTGGTCGACCCCCGAACCAAGCCACAGGACATCAGCCGGCCTGGACACGTTTTCCCTTTGGTGGCCCGGAAGGGGGGGGTGCTGCAGCGGGCTGGTCACACGGAGGCTGCGGTGGACCTGGCCCGATTGGCTGGCCTGTTCCCGGCGGGGGTCCTCTGCGAGATCATGAACGAGGATGGGACCATGGCTCGCCTGCCGCAGTTGTTGGAGGTGGCCAAGCGGTTCGGACTGAAGATCGCCTCGGTGTCCGATCTCATTCAGTACCGCCGCCGTAAGGAGCGCCTGATCGAACGGGTAGCCGAGGCGGCGCTGCCCACCCGATTTGGGGAGTTCCGGGCGGTCGGTTACCTCTGCACCTTGGACCAGAAGGCCCACGTCGCTCTGGTCAAGGGGGACGTTCGGGGCCAGAGCGACGTCCTGGTGAGGGTCCACTCCCAGTGCCTGACGGGGGATGTCTTTAAGTCCCTGCGGTGCGACTGCGGACAGCAGATCGAGGATGCCCTGAAGCAGATCGAGGAGGAGGGCATCGGGGTCTTCGTTTATATGTCGGAAGAGGGACGCGGCATCGGCCTCCTGAACAAGCTGCGGGCTTATAAGTTGCAAGAAGAGGGAAAAGATACGGTGGAGGCCAATCTGGAGCTGGGCTTTCCCCCGGACCTCCGGGACTATGGGATTGGGGCGCAGATCCTGGCTGACCTCGGCCTCTCTTCCATCCGGTTGCTGACCAACAACCCCAAAAAAGTGGTGGGGATCGAGGGGTTCGGCCTCAAAGTCACCGAACGGGTTCCCATCGTGGTGGCTTCCACCCCGGAAAACATCCGCTATCTCCGGACCAAGCGGGAGAAGTTGGGCCACCTCCTGGACTGTGCGGAGCTGGAGAACGTGTTGTAGCCAGGATGCCAGCTCCTTGTCAATCGGTCATGCCTTTTGGGCACCCAAGCCCATGAAAATGGCTTACGACACTCCCTCTCCCCTTGGGGAGAGGGTTGGGGTGAGGGGGTATTTTCGTACTAACCTTACACAAGGGAGAATCCTCAGGGGGGCAAATTCTTAAAGGAGCGTGGGACTTGCGACTGATCGTAGGGATCTCGGGGGCCAGCGGGGCCATTTACGGGGTGAGGCTGTTGGAAGTTCTCAAAGAATATCCAGAGGTGGAGACCCACCTGGTGATCACCGATCCGGGGAAGAAGACGCTCTTGATGGAGACCGAGTACAAAGTGGAGGAGGTGGAGGCCCTGGCCGACTATTGCTATGACGTCCGGGATATCGGCGCTTCGATCTCCAGTGGCTCCTTCAAGACCGATGGGATGGTGGTGGCCCCCTGCAGCGTCAAGACGCTCTCGGCCATCGCCCATTCGTATACGGATAACCTCCTGATCCGGGCCTGTGATGTGGCCTTGAAGGAACGGAGGAGGCTGGTTTTGCTCTTCCGGGAGACCCCCCTTCACCTGGGGCATCTCCGCAACCTGGAGCGGGTGGCCGAGATGGGGGGGATCGTCCTTCCCCCGGTCCCGGCCTTCTACCATAAGCCCAAGACGCTGCTCGATGTGGTGGATCAGACGGTGGGGAAGGTCCTGGACCTCTTCGGGATCAACCATCAGCTTTTTCGGCGCTGGGGGGCCCCCTCCGATATCTAAGTACACCTCCACACAATAAAATATCCGTTATTCACTAGGCCATTTTGGATACTTATTTACGTGGAGCGGTACTAAGCGTGGGGAGGTCGGACGGTTGAAAGTCCTCCTCCGGCGACTGAGCCTGGAGGTGAGAGGAGCCGCGAGATGGATGAGAACAAAGCGCAGAGGGGAGTCAGCCTGAAGGGGGTCATCGTCTCCGGCTTGGGAGAAGGGCGTTTCTTCACCGAGCTGCCTTGGGCTAAGGGACAGTTTATCGGCAAGGTGGGCATCGATCCCTATCCCGGAACGCTGAATCTGAGGCTGGATAGCGCAGAGGTCTTGAAGCGGTGGAGGGAGCTGAGAAACCAGCCGGGAATCACTATCGTCCCGCCGGAGACGGGCTTTTGCAACGGCAAGTGCTTTAAGGTCCTTATCCAGGGAAAGCTCTCGGGGGCGATCGTCTTCCCGGAGGTGGCGGGCTACCCGGTGGATAAGCTTGAGGTCGTTGCCCCCCACAACCTCAAGGAGGCCTTGGAAGTCCAAGATGGCGACGAGATTACCCCTTTTTAGACAGGATTTACGGGAAAGTTTTAAGTTTCAGGTTTTAAGTGTTAAGCAAAAAACCTAAAACTTAACACCTAAAACTTAAAACTTAGCTTGAGGGAATTTCCTTTTTCAGCTCGGAACTCAGCCCGCTACGAGCTACGAGCTACGAGCTGACTTGGGCCAAATGGCATCCTCCATCAATCCGGGGTGACGATCCGCGCCACCCGCGAGATGGGATGGCCCTTGGCCTTGATCTCCAGGGCGTTAAACCATCCGAAGGGGGTGCGCCTGACCGTGAAGCCCCGCTCTTCGAGCTGCCTTTCGGCCTCCTGGAGGACCTCGATGGCCACCTGCGGACTGCTGAGCTCCCCGAAGAGGTGGGCGAAGGGATGCAGGACGATCACCGACACCTTCAGCTGACGGGCCAGCTTTTCGATCTCGGCCACGGCCCTTTCCGCCACTACCTCCGGGGCCCTTTCGTCCCCTTTCTCCACGCTGGAAAGGACAATGAGGGCTTCCGCCACCCGGGTCTCGGGGTCATCGAAATCCTCGTAGACCTTGGAGCGTCCCTTCTCGGTGATCCGGCAGCAAAAGGAATCGACGTGGAGCATCAGAAAGCGCATGAGATTCCCCCTTTCAGCGGATCTCCCCTCCGGCAGGGCGATGCGGTCCAAACCTTGAGCACTTGAGGCATTGCCGCCACCTCCTCCGTCAGGAGGGAATGGTTCAGACCATGAGGTTGCCCCCGTTGACGGGCAGGTAGACCCCGGTCACATAAGAAGAATCGTCGGACGAGAGGAACAGAGCTGCTCGGGCCACCTCTTCCGGCAGGGCGATGCGGCCCAGGGGAGTGCGCTGCACGAATCGGTCCCTGAGCTCTTGGGGCATCGCCGCCACCTCCTCCGTCAGGATGATGCTGGGAGAGAGCAGGTTAACCGTGATGCCATAAGGGCCGTACTCGATGGCCAGGTTGCGGACGAAGGCCAGCTGGGCCGATTTGGCCACTGCGTAAGCGTGGGTCCCCACGCGGGGCTGATGGATCACCATGCTGCCGATCAGGACGATCCGCCCCCACCGGCGCCGCACCATCCCCTCCAGAACCGCCTGGCAGGTATAGAAGGCGGCACGGATGGTCCCATCGATCTGCTCCTGGCAGTCTTCCCAGGTGGTCTGGGCAAAGGGCTTGTTGGCAACTGAGGGGACGTAGTTGTTGATCAGGATATCCACCTTGCCCCAGCGCCCTTCGACTTCTTTCACCAACCGTTCGACCTCCTCGCGTCGGGTGATGTCCGCTTTGACCCAGAGGGCCTGGCCTCCTTCCTGGGCGATCTCCTGGAGGACGGCCTGGGGATTCCCCTCGTCCCTGACCTGATTGATGACCACGCAGGCCCCTTCCCGGGCGAACACCTTGGCGATGGCGGCCCCCGTCCCCCGGCTGGAGCCCGTCACGATGGCAACCTTCCCTTCCAGTCTGCCCACTTTCTGTCCTCCTTGAGAAGCGAAGTTTTATAGGCGCGAAAAACCGTTGGGATGGAGGCGGGCGGGATAAATCCTGCCCCTACACTGCTATTGGTCATCCCAACGCTTATTCGCGCTAACAAACTTTTTGGCCATTCGTAGAGATTATCTCTGGCTGATCTCCAAGCTGAGCACCTCCCGCACCTCGGTCAGCGAATCGACCACCCGATCGGCCTCCCCCAGGTGCTCTCGGGGCAGGGAGGTGGTGAGGGCGATGCAGCGCAAGCCGGCCCCTTTGGCTGACCGGATCCCATTGGGGGAGTTCTCGATCACCACGCATTGGGACGGATCGAGCCCCAATTCCCGGACGGCCTTGAGATAGGGCTCCGGGTGAGGCTTTCCCTGGCGGACGTCATCCCCCGTAACCACGACGTCGAATTGGTCCAGGAACCCTTCGGGCAAAAGCCTTTCCGCCTCCTTTCGGGAGGTCCCGGTCACCAGTCCCAAAGAGGCTCCTCGGCTGCGGAGCTCCTCCAGCAACTCCCTCACGCCGGGAAAGAGCTCGTGGGTTACGATCTGCCGGAAGATCTCCCGCTTCCGCCGGACCAATTCTTGCCGCTCTTCTTCACGAGGGGGGATCTTCCTCTCCTCCAGGATCTCCCGGGCGGTCACTTCCCCCTTCTCCCCTTCCCGCAGGTAGATCTCCTCCTGGCTCACCTCCACCCCGATCGAGGCAAAGGCCTGGTGCCAGGCCCGAAAATGAAAGGGCATGCTGTCCACGATCACCCCATCCATGTCGAAGAGCACTGCTAGTCTCCTTTTCAACTTCAACCAGGCCTCCTTCTATTGAGCTCTAAAGAAGATTTTTTTAATCTCTCTAATCACAGCCTTCGCTGCCGAGACGGCCCTTCCGGCATCTTCATAAGAGGGTTCCCCATGGGGAAGAAGCCCTTCCTCTGTTGGATACCTCCCTTTGTAGATACTATTTAAGAACACGGCATCATCCACGGATAGCCCAGTATCCCACCCCATCTTTGTTATCTTATTAAGAAGCTCCACAAGGTCATGAATTTTTCCCGGCCTCTTACCTTTCTCTAAAATTAATGCCTTAAGTCCTTTTTCGACGCATTGCTGACTGTGATAGCACGAACCACGGTATTTTCCATGCTCATAGAGAATTATGGCCGAATCAAGCTCATCTTCTGCATCTTTTATCCAAATATTCGTTACTTTCCTCATATAAAGCAACCTTCCGTTTTCCATAACCTCTTCTACAAGAGGGCAGCCCATGGAAAATAATAACCTCACCTCCTGTGGAGTATAAACTAATATATCTAAAGGTAATGATCTATCAGAGAGTAGCTTTTCAACCTCTATCCTTCTTTCGATTGGCTGTTTATCAGTATCTTTTATGATGAATAAATCTACATCACTATCTCTCCTACTCTTTTTCGTTCCATGGGAACCATATAGGATTATCCTGTCAGGGTTATAATATTCAATAAGTCGTTCCGTGACATCTTTTACTGTTTTTAACATCTCTCATCGAATTCTATCAGAATCAGGTGCAGCTCCCCGAGTCCGTGGACCCCTAGTACACATTGGCGGAAATGATTCTCTGGTTCTTACTTGCCTGGGATTGCTTCGCTGCGCTCGCAATGACAGGGACAGGCCATTGCGAGGAGCGCAAGCGACGAAGCAATCTAAACCAGCGAGAAACTTTCGCCAAGGTGTACTAAGTACACCTCCACACAATAAAGTATCCATTTATTCTTCAGGCTATTTTGGATACTTATTTACGTGGAGTTGTACTAAGGTCAGGGTGAGCTCGATGTCCGCCCCAAGTCCCCCTCTCCCTAGCGCCTTGACCGCTTTGGCCTTTCTTGGCAACCCGCCTTTTCCACTATACACAACCTTCCCACATTTATCAACGACTATCAACGACCAAACCGCCCCCTCGGCCAGGAGCTCCCGGGTAAACTGGGGGTGAGGAAATACGCGAAATAACCCGTTGACCGATCAGACGGGCTGTGATACAAAAGGGCCTGCTGGACGGCCACCGTGTGTGGCTGACTCGCAGGCAAAGGGATTGGAGCAGATTGCTGAAGTGAGGGTTGGCGGCTGTAGAGCTGTAGAAAGGAGAAAGGAGCCATGAAGAAGAAAGCGGAAGATTTCCCCCAGAGAAGACTCGATCGAGCTCATCGGACATTTCGGACGCTTTGCGTGCTCCTGAGCGCGGTGACGGTGACCCTGTTGGTGCTGACCAGCCTGGTCGGCCTGCCTTCCCCCGCGTCTGCGCAGGGGGATTCTTTTGCCGGCAATTGGGATATTACAGGAAGCGCTACTACGATAGAAGAATTTGTGGATGAATCTGGGAGGAAAATCAGGGAGACAGATAAGGGCAAATTGCTCGGCACGCTGGTGCTTGACGACGACCGCAACTGGAAAGCTGCCTGGTACTACTCTTCTGCTCTCTTCTCAATCACGTCAGCCACGGGTACCTACGAAGTCCGCAAGGAGGGCAAAGAGGTCGTTCTGACAAGGGGTGAGGAGAATTTCTTTGCCATCCTCGACTCCCTCACGGCCAAAGCCAACGGCGCCCGTACATCGCTGAGCATCCGTTGGTCAGGAGAAATAGAGGACGAATTCGAGGGGAAAATCATCGAGAAGGGTTCCCTCACTGCCAGGCGCTGGTCTGCTACTGCGAATGATGTGGATCTGTCCGGGGACTGGAGCGGTTCCGTATCCTTTGGCAAGATCAAGGGAACGATGGACTTTACGGTCGGTACGGACGATCTCACCGATTTAATATTTGAGGAGCCTATCCCCCCTACACCGGGCTTCTATTCCATCTCCGGCACGCTGCCGCCGGCCCCCGAGGGCGACTTGTCGCTCTCGGGCCAGTTCTTGCTGAACTCAAAGAACCAGATGGTCCACGGTGAGTTCGTGGCCAGCGATGAAGAAGAGACTTTTTTATTTGCAGAGAAGATCAAAGGAAAGTACGAGCCGAAGAGCGGCAAACTGACCCTCCAGTGGACGCTCATCCAGGGGGAGTGCGACGAATTTAGATGCCGGATTAAGAAGCTGCCGCTCAAGATCATCGCCACCCGATCGCCATAGCCCAGGCGATGGCGGACCGGGGAGAAGAGGGAGAGGTCCAGAATCCGGGAATCTCTAAATCAGGATAACTCGGGTTTTCCTATACGATCAAGTTCGGCCGAATTCGATCAGAATCAAGTGCAGCTCCCCGGGCCCGTGGACCCCGATGGTCAGGGTGAGCTCGATGTCCGCCGTCCGGCTGGGGCCGGTGATGAAGGTGAGGCAACTGCTGGCGGCGGCCAGCCGGGCGTCCCCAACCCGGGCGAAGAGATCCTCGAGCCCGGGCAGGACGCGGTCGGCAGCTAGCCAGGCTACATGGACCCAGGGCAGCAGGGAGACCGCTCTCCCCTGCCCTTCTCGGGCCACCAGGACCAGCGTGCCGGTATCGGCCAGGGCGTACTCGGCGCCGGTGAGGCCCATCTCGGCCCCGGCCAGCCTCTCGGGAGCCTCTCCGCTGCCAGGAATCACCTCGATCTCCAGCCCCTCGAAGGCCCGGTCGATCTCCACCGCTTCCAGGGGAGGAGCCTCATTCCAGCGGACCACACGCTTGACCTGGTAGCTTTGGGCCAGTTCCCGCAGGCAGAGGCACGCTTCCTCGGAGGATCTAACCCGATGGAGCTTCCCTCCGACCCGGCCGAGCTCCCGCTCCAACTGCTGGATCAGGGAGCTCTTTCCCTCCCCCATGCCTTCCTCTGCCCTGTTTTCTGATCCGGGGAGCTGGAAAGCCGGAGGGCTGGGGGATTGAGGGACTCCTCTGCTCCTCCGCCCCTCCGCCCCTCCGCCCCTCTGTTCCCTCGCCCTTCCCCCCCCCTGCTCCCCTGCCGACAGCTCCTTCCATCTCTCCCGAAAAGGCCGGCGGGCCACCGCAGGAAAGTCGCGATTTTGAGTCCAGCCGGAGAGCGGGGAGGGCAGCCGCCGGATCTTCCCTTCCCGGACCCAGGGACGCTGCAGCCAGGAAACCCAGCGAGAGGTCAGGCGGTAACGATTCGGGCTCCGCATGATGGCGGCCCAAAGGGCCATCAGCACCCGTTCCCCCCAGGGGGCCGCGCCCCAGGGCGCAAGAAGGTCCGTCGCCTCCGGCCAACCAAAAGTTGTCCGAAAACCTCGCCCAGGGGGCAGAGAAGGGGAGGGCTGTCGCTTTCCTCCGGCCAGGTCCCCCCGTAATCGCAGCAGGAGCCCGGGGATGTCGATCTGGACCGGGCAGACTTCCCGGCAGGCCCCGCAAAGGGTGGAGGCACAGGGCAGATCCCGAGCCTGGCGAAGCCCGACGAAATGAGGGGTCAGGACCGACCCGATGGGGCCTGGGTAGACCCACCCATAGGCATGCCCGCCCACCTTTTGGTAGACTGGACAGACGTTCAGGCATGCTCCACACTTCAGGCAATAGAGGGCTTCCCGGAGATATGGGTCCTGCAGGAGGCGAGAGCGGCCATTGTCCAGGAGGACCAGATGAAACTCCCCCGGCCCATCCGCTTCGGCCTCCCTCCGGGGGCCCGTGATCAGGGAGACGTAGCTCGAGATCTTCTGGCCGGTGGCGCTGCGGGGCAGCAGCTTCAGGAAAACGGGGAGGTCCTCCAGGGTCGGGATGACCTTCTCCATCCCCACGAGGGCCACATGGATGGGAGGAAGCGTTGTGCAGAGACGGGCATTCCCCTCGTTTTCCAACACGGTGACCGTCCCCGTCTCGGCTACGGCAAAGTTGGCCCCGCTGATCCCCATCCCGGCGGTCAAGAACTTCTCACGCAGCGTCGCCCGGGCGATGCGGGTCAGCCTGGCGATCTCCGTGGACCGTTCGGCTCCCAGCCGCTCCGCGAACAGCTCCGCGACCTCCTCCTTAGACTTATGGATGGCGGGGACCATGATGTGGGAGGGTTTCTCGCCGGCCAACTGGACGATGTACTCCCCCAGGTCCGTCTCCACCGGTTCGATCCCGGCCCGCTCCAGGGCTTCGTTGAGCCCGATCTCCTCCGAGGTCATCGACTTGCTCTTGACGACCCGCTTCACCCCATGCCTCAGGGCCAGCTCCAGGATGTAACGGCAGGCCTCCTCCCCGTCCCGGGCCCGGAAGACCACCCCTCCCGCCTGGCTGACCGACCTCTCCAGCCGGTCCAGGTGCTCCTCCAGCCTCCGGCAGGTCTCCTCTTTGATCTCCCGGGCCTTCACCCGGAGGAGCTCCCCGTTCGGGAGCTCAGCGAAGGCCGCCTCCCGCTGCCCCAGGAAACGGGAGGTGGCGTTGTGTAGGGCCCGCTGCAGCCGCTGGTCTTGCAGGGCCTTTCCCGCGCTCCGGTAAAACTGATCCGTCCGAACCTCCATGATCTCCCTACCCGATCTGGATCAAGCGCCGTTCAACAGTTCGGCCAGATGCATTGCTTTTAACGGAATCCCCTGTCGGCTGAGGCCCCCCGCGATATGCATCAGACAGCCCATGTCGTTGGCCACCACCACCTCGGCCCCGCTCTCCCGGATGGCCTCGATCTTCTCCTGGAGGATCGCCCCGGAGATGTGCGGGTACTTGACGGAGAAAATGCCTCCGAACCCGCAGCAGGCCGGAGACCGGCTGAGATCTACCAGCTCGACTCCCTGGACTGACCGGATCAGGCGCCGGGGTTCCTCTGAAATGCCCAGCTCTCGCAGGAGATGGCAGGAGTCGTGGTAGGCCACCCGGGTGCTCCCCGCCGCACCACCCGGGAGAGCGTAGCGGGCTCCCACGTCCTCGACCCCCAGGACCCGCACCAGGAACTCCGAGAACTCGTGGATCCGGGAGGAGAGGGCCTCCGCCCGCTCCCGCCAGCGGGGTTGATCCCGAAACAACTCCGGGTAGAAGTGCTTCACCATGCTGGTGCAGGAGCCGGAGGGGGCCACGATGCACTCCTTCCCCTCAAAGACGGAGATGAAATGGCGAGCGACCCGCGCGGCCTCACGCCGGAACCCCCCGTTGAAGGCCGGCTGGCCGCAGCAAGTCTGCTCTTCGGGGAACTCCAGCTCTACGCCCAAGCGGCTCAGGACTCCGACCATCGCCTCCCCCACCTCGGGGAAGAACTGGTCCACCAGACAGGTGATGAACAGTGTGGCCCGCATTAGTCGCTTCGCTCCAATGTAAAATGCAAATTGAAAAATGAAAAATTCCTTCATTTTGCACTTTGCATTTTGCATTTTGCAATTTTTCAAGGGGCGGCCATATCCCGTCCCGCCATGGCTGCCCCGCTGTCTCACCTCAAGGCTTCGAGGGCGCCACCTCCTTCCGCTTCTCCTCCTGGGCGCGGGAGGGACCCACGAAGTGCCAATCCTCCTCCCCGGTCAGGATGGCCGGGGTGATTACGTAGGTCCCCCGCACGGCCGGCTCGATGATCCTCAGGGCCACCTCGCGGTTGCCGGCCGTCACGACATAGGCCATCCCCCCGGTGATTGTCCCCAAGAGGCAATAGCCGATCTTGACCGGGCCATAGACCAGGGTAAGAAGGGCACTGCCGGCTCCCAGGCCGACCTCGGCGGCCGTGCTCCGCTCCGCTGGCGTCGCCGGTGGCGGCGCAGGCTGTTCCGCTCCCACCCCGGAAGACACCGCAAAATCGAGCAAGCAGATCACCAGCCCAAACAGGATCAAGCGTTTCAGCATGAGGTTCCTCCTCGATAGCAAGTGAGCAGCAAGAACTTAGATTCCTAACCCTTTCGTTCGTATTTCGACACGATCTGGGCCACCCTGGCCTTGACCGCTTCGGGGATATCGATCTTCTCGTACCGTTCCCGCTCGTTCAGGGGCACCGTGGCATCGATGCCCAGCTTGGACGTGCGGGTGATCAGGAGGGATTCGCGGGCAGTCCGCTCCCCTCCGGTGGTCGAAGGGTCAATCATCACCCCAGGCAGGTCCGTCATCACCGTCAGGTCCTGCTGAGGGCGGACGCGGGTGGCCACCGCCCATTCCACCTCCTGGGGATCGGTGATGTCCACATCGGTATCCACCACGATGGCCACCTTGACGAAGGGGTTGGAAGGCAACAGATAGCGGAAGATCTCGGCAACATCCCCCTCCGAGTCTTTGGCGATCTGGAGGAGGGCGATCTCCCCCAGATTGCGCAAGTGCATCCGCCGGACCTTAGGCAGGGCTTCCTGGACCATCTTGAGATGGTCCATCTCCCAGGAGATGTCGATTAGCACCGATTCCTCGCTGGCAAAGGGCATCAGGGCATGGTAGACGGGGTTACGCCGGTGGGTGATGGTCCGGATCTGGGCCACCGGGTTGTCGAAGGAGAAGTAATAGCCGGTGGATTCGCCAAAGGGACCCTCTTTTTCCCGCCGGTGAGGAAGGATGGAGCCCTCGAGGACGAACTCGGCCCGCGCGGGCACCTCCAGATCGACCGATCGGGCTTTGACCAGCTCGATGGGCTGCTGGGCCAGGCCGCCCGCGATCTCAAACTTGTCCACCCCTTCTGGGGCCCAAACGACCGAAGAGAAGAAGGTGATGGGGTCCAATCCCACCGCCAGCGCAATCTCCAGGGGCTGATCCCGCTCCTCGGCCTTCCGCAGGAAATGGGAGAGCGGCGGGGTAGCCAGGAAGATCCCCAGGGTATCGTCTCCCTTCACCTGAATGCGATGGATCCCCATCCCCCGGACCCCCGTGACGGGGTCTTTGGCCAGGGTGGTGGCACTGGTGAAATAAGGGCCCGCGTCCTTCTGGTGATGGGTCAGGACGGGGATCGCCCGGGAGATCTGGATATTCTGGGAGATCACCACCTCCTGGACCGGGCCATGCTCGACCCGTTGAGGCGGGATGAGCCTCTGCCTGCGAGCGGAGTAAGTCTGGGCCAGCTCCTCCTCCGGGACTCGCAGGGCCAGGGCCAGGCGCCGCCGCCTTCCCAGAAGGTTTCCTACGACGGGAACGGAGAAGCCCTGGACTTTCTCGAAGAGGACGGCGCTGCCCATCCTCTTGTCCACCTGACGGATGGCCCCCGGGATCTCGTAGACCGGCGAGAGCTCCTCCTGGATGCGGATCAACTCCCCGGCCTTCTCCAGCCCCTCGATGAAGCTTCTCAGATCCTCGAACATGATCGTTTGCCCTCCTCGGGAAAAAGGTGATCCAGGTGGCAAAGGTTGAAAGGGAATAACCTCCCATTCCAGAGAGGCCTTCCCCCCCTTGGTTCGCTAAGTATAGGGAATCGCCCCCGCCAAATCAAGAGGAATTGCGAGGATGGGCTTTAGTTTCAGCTGGAGAACCAACTCGGGAAGGCGCAAGCCGATCAGGAGGGGGGAGAGGGTGACAAGAGATTCCTTTCTTCTACGAAAATCTCAGGATATCTCTCACCCTTTAGCTCTCACGCAACGCATCTTCTTCTTAAGCACTCTCATCATTAGAAAGAAAACGACACCCATCACAAATAAAGGTGTCCAAAAGGGATCCAATCGAAACTCTCCACATGCGATGAGGTCCGCAATCACTTCCAGGATAAAGAACGTCGTAATGATCACAACCGCTCCGTAGAATTCCCGTCTTAGAGCAGCCCTCCAGCTGAATGACAACTCCGCCGGTTGATAAGACTTAAATCGCGGAATGATCGTCGGGACTCTCTCTGCCCACTGCCGGTATTGATCCCCAAATTTGCTTTCCAGATACTCCTCCTCGGCAAAGATGATCCTCTCGTATAAAGGATGAACGCCAGCGATACGATGATCGGCAAGAACCAGGATCGGGGGAAGAGAGAGACCCCCAAAGCGATCAGGTAGTTCCCCAGGTAAAGGGGATGGCGAACAATCGAATAGACCCCCGTGGTATTTAAGGCATCCGCTTTTTGCCTCTTCGTATTGCGTCCGGAGGTTCCGGCGGGGACCGTTCCACTGGTCAAGATCCGGACGGAAAGCCCCAGCATCGAGACCAGGAGGCAGCCGATCTCCCATAGCAAGTCAAGCTTGTGGGAGCCGAAGGGATACTCGTATCCGATAAAGCTCAAGAGGAATACCGGAAGGAGCAACAGGGGGAGATGCCCTCTTCATCGAAAAAAGAAAGCGCCGGTACAACTGAGTTGTTCTGAGATCTTCATATTCCACCACAGTATTTCCAGGTTTTTCATCAATCCCTGACCTTCAATCCTCCCGAGAAGCCAAAGCAGAGGGCTCCCAGGAGGATCTGGCTCCAATGGGCAATGGCCCGATCCAGCATCGTGATCGGATAGACCAGGGCCCCATCCACGCGCACCAGGGTCAGCAGCTTCACCATGATCAACTCGACGGCTCCCAGGCCCGCAGGGGTCAAGGGAATGGCGGTAGACAGGGTCGCCGCCAGCGAGACGAAGGCCACCTCGACCGGGCTGAGCCGCAAAGAGAAGGCACAGCAGATAAAGTAGAGCCTTCCCATCTCCAACAGCCAGACCAGGCCGGTGGAGAGCAGGAGAAAGGGAAGGGCGCTCATCTCCGGCTTCAGCCCTCCTCCAAAGGAATCCACGGCCCGCCTCAACCGCTTTCCGAGGGGGAGGCGGGGCAGGATCGTCTTCCGGCCGACCAGGAGCGATACGGCCAGAACAGGGATCAGCAGGGCTCCCACCTGGACGGCGTGCAAGAGGAAGGCCAGCTCTGCAGGCACCCGCCGCCCGAAGAGCAGAAGGGTCGTGAGCAGGATCAGGGAGAACATCACCAGGGCATCCAGGATGCGCCAGAGGAAGATCGAGCCCAACGAAGAGGAGCGGCTCAGCGAGAAGTTGAGCTTCATCAGATGGGCCCCATAGAGGTCCCCCAGCCGGGCCGGGATCACACAGTCGAGGGACTGGAAGAGCAGGATGATTCTGGCCAGGTCCAGGCTTCTTCCCTGGAAGCCCAGGCGTGACACGATTCGTTTCCAGCGGTGTCCCCGGAAGAGATAGGCCAGGTAGTGGGAGAGGAAGGCCAGGAAGAGGAAGGCAAGCCTGGCCCGCCAGAGGGCCCGCCCGGTTTCTGAGAAACTCACCCGGGAGAGAAAGAGGGAGAGCAAGAGGGCGCAAATCAGGGCGGAGAGCAACGTCCTTTTCCTGATCAGCTCCCGCTTGAGGGAAAATCGTTCCAGATCGGACAAGAGATGCACCCCTTTATCGAGACCGCATTACTTGGGCGTGGCCAACAGCAAATGTCGCCCTCACGGGCGACGACCCTCATCCTTCGCTTCAGCGCGTCATCCAGCCTGCGGTATCTTCGCTTTTCCATCAAACAGTAAACCCTCTTGCCCCCCTGGAGGTAGCCCACCAGCTCCTGGCGGCTCCGAAGGACCTGGCCCTGCCGTCCGGTGTAAAAGAGGGCCGACTCCTTCATGCCCGTTGTAGGTCGGTATGGTGACGAAGGCCTTGCTCATTCTCATGTCTCGCCGGAATTTGAAGCATTTGAGGGGGCCAGATTTGAGAAGATATAAATACCATACGCGCCCTAACGGCAGGCTTACAGGAAGATTACAATTCTGTCATTTTGTTCGGTCTTACCCAAAGTGATTTGACCGATTGAATTTTTTTCCATGAAATTTTTTCTTAGCGAAGAAAAAAATGGCCATAACAAGCCTCAATGTTGGATCCGGGTGAGCCACAAGGAAGCCCTTGACAGCTTCGACGAGGACCAATTTGAGTTTTGTGGAGTCTTGGCACTTTCTTTGCTTCTACAAAATACCAATATCTTCGAAGGCATCGGGTTTATACTCGAGAACACACCCACATTTATTGAGTGAGCATCAATTATGGAAACAGAACAGAAAAAATATGGCAAATATAAAGAGGATCCCAGCTGATGCGCTGGCGTGCTGTGCTTATTTTGATCTTCGCTGCGATCACGCTATGTGTGCCCATGTTTACCGTGGCGAGCCCTCCTGCCCGAAGCCTTCGCCGTGGTTCGCGAAGCGATCCACCGGATTCTGGGGATGCGCCTCTTCCCGGTGCAACTGCTCGGAGGGATCGCCCTCCATCAGGGCAAGATCGCCGAGATGGCCACCGGCGAAGGGAAGACCCTGGTGGCCTCCCTCCCCGCCTACCTGAACGGCTTGGCCGGCAAGGGGGTCCATGTGGTCACGACGAACGATTACCTGGCCCAACGCGACCGGGACTTGCTGGGCCCCGTTTATCAATTCCTGGGCCTCAGCACCGGCGTCCTCCTCCACGGGAGACCCCACCTGGAACGGCGGCAGGCCTACCGGGATGAGGTCTCCTACGGCAGCAACAAGGAATTCGGATTTGACTATCTCCGCGACCACCTCCCCCGCTCCAGGGGAGAGCTCTTGCAGCAGACCCTGAACGGGGGCAATTTCTTCGACTATCTCCTCCACGGATCGGAAGTCCCACCAGCCGAGCGGATCCAGCGGGAGCTCCATTACGCCATCGTGGACGAGATCAGCCACTGGCATGCCCTGGGGCGACCCGTGCTGGTGGGGACGATCTCCGTGGCCGACTCGGAGCGCCTGAGCGAGCAGCTGGCCCGACGCAATGTCCCCCACCGGATCCTGAACGCCAAGCAGGATGCCGAGGAGGCCCAGGTGGTGGCCAACGCGGGTCGATTCGGGGCCGTGACCATCGCGACCAACATGGCCGGCCGAGGAACCGACATCCTCCTGGGCGGGCTGCACGTGATCGGCAGCGTGCGGCACGAGTCCCGGCGCATCGATCATCAGCTCCGAGGGCGCGCAGGACGCCAGGGGGACCCGGGCTCGTCCCAGTTTTATCTCTCCCTGGAGGATGAGATCATGCGCCTCTTCCTCCCCGGCTGGATGCGCGCCGTGCTCCGCGGGGTCCTCCGCCTGCCGGGCGGGGCCTCCCTGGTCCTCCTGGTGGCCCGCACGGCGGAGCGGTATTTTTGCAAGATCCGGCGGAAGCTGCTCCAGAGGAGCGAGGCCATCCGGAAGGGAGTAGCGGTGGATCGTCTCCTTGGTGGCGGGGTTCTCGGCGGAGAGGTCGTAGGCGTAGTTGATGGCGCCCTTGGCGGGGTCATAGGAGAAGAGGTCGATGATCCCCCTTCCTCCGGGGGCCAAGTGGTCCCGAAGGTTCCGCAGGGTGCGCAACTGCTCCTCCTGCGTGAGGAGGTGGAAGAAGGCGTTGACCTCGGGGGGGTCGAGCACCTTGAAGCGGTAAATGAGGTCGGGGTGATCAAAAGGAACTCGTCACCCCTCTCGATTTTGCCCTTGACGGCCCCGCCCTTTTCCTCTATGCTAATACCGCTCCAACAAAAGGGTATCCAATTAAACCGCAGAGGGCGTGGAGAGCGCAGAGACAACCCGCTTTCCCTCTTCTCTGCGGCCTCTGCGTTCTCCGCGGTAAATGGGTACTTTATTGCGTGGAGTTGTACTAAGGACCTCCAATTAGGGTGCGAGCGAAGGCGAGCTCGGGTGGCTTTCGGGAGAAAGGAAAAAGGCAGACGGCGGAGGGAAAACGATGGGAGTCGATGGAAATAGTTCATTTGATCAGTTCGTGGGCACTTACCGATACATCGTCTCGGAAGACTTGAGGAACGCGGTCAACGTGGCCATCGCCCTGAAGCGCCCCCTGCTGGTCAAAGGGGAACCGGGAACGGGGAAGACCCTGTTGGCCCATAATATTGCCCTGGGACTGGGAAAGCCACTGATCGTCTGGAACATCAAGTCCACCACCAAGGCCCAGGAGGGGCTTTACATCTACGATACCGTGCAGCGGCTCAACGACAGCCGCTTTGGGGACAAGGATATCTCCGACGTCCGCCAATATA
This sequence comes from Nitrospinota bacterium, assembly GCA_016176845.1. Classification (GTDB taxonomy): domain Bacteria; phylum 2-12-FULL-45-22; class 2-12-FULL-45-22; order 2-12-FULL-45-22; family JACOWJ01; genus JACOWJ01. The sequence goes on along the minus strand of JACOWJ010000029.1, from coordinate 28,611 downwards.
TCAAGCTGGGGCAGTTGGGAAAGTCCTTCGTCATGCAGGAGCATGGGGTCTTGCTCATTGACGAGATCGACAAGGCCGACCTGGAGTTCCCCAACGACCTCCTCAACGAGCTGGACGTGATGTCCTTTTACATTCCCGAGCTGGAGGAGACGGTCTGCGCCAACCACCGGCCCATCGTGGTCGTGACCAGCAACTCGGAGAAGGAGCTCCCGGACGCCTTCCTGCGCCGCTGCGTCTTCCACTACATCGAGTTCCCCAACCCGGAGATGATGGAGCGGATCGTCCGGGTCCACCACCCCACCATCGAGGAGAGCCTGCTGCGGGAGTGCTTGAAGCGTTTTTACTGGCTGAGGCAATTCGAAGAATTGCGCAAGAAGCCCTCCACCAGCGAGCTGATTGATTGGCTCCAGGCCTTGATGGCCGGCGGCGTTTCGCAGGAGAGGGTGGAGAAGGAGCTGCCCTTCCTCGGCGCCCTGATCAAAAAGGAGGAGGATTTGGACTACCTGGAGGGGAAGCTGACCGGGACCTTCGGCCAACGGCGCAAGTACGTTTAAGGTTTACGGCGAATGTTCATCGATTTCTTTTACCTGCTGCGCCAGAAGAAGGTGCCGGTCTCCATCACCGAGTGGATGACGCTGATGGAGGCCCTTTCCCGCGGTTACGCCCAGAGCAGCCTGCAGGCCTTCTACTACCTGGCCCGCGCCATTCTGGTCAAGAGCGAGGTCCATTACGACCAGTACGACCTGGCCTTCCAGGAGTATTTTAAAGGGGTGGAGGCCTCCGAGGATCTGATTCAGCAGGCGTTGGAGTGGATGCGCAACCCCGCCAACCTTCGCCTCACCCCGGAAGAGCTGGCCCAGATGCGCCGGATGCAGCGGGCGTTCGAAGTTGAGGAGCAGGATGGCCAGCACGATGGGGGAGATCGCTGGATCGGCCGGGGGGGGAGGTCCTCCCGGGGCCATGATGGCCAGGGCGAGGAGGGGACCCGGACGGATGGCGAAGGGGGACGCCGCTCGGCGGTCAAGGTGGCCGCAGAGCGCCACTTTAAGAACTACCGGGATGACGTGACGCTGGACGTGCGCCAGTTTCAGCTGGCCCTGAAGCGGCTGCGGCAGCTCAACCGCCAGGGACCGGTGGACGAGCTTGCTCTGGAGGAGACGATCGACGCCACCAGCCGCAACGCCGGGGAGCTGGAGCTCATCTGGCGGCGCAGTCGCAAGAACGCGGTGAAGCTCCTGCTCCTGATGGACGTGGGGGGCTCGATGACCCCATACTCCCGTCTCTGCAGCCAGCTCTTCTCCGCCGCCCATTCGGCCACCCATTTTAAGGATTTTAAGTATTATTACTTCCACAACTGTATTTACGATAGAATCTATCTGGATGTCGAGCGCAAGTCCACCTACCATACCTCCCAGATGTTGCGGACCCTGGAGTCAGACTACCGGGTGATCCTGGTAGGAGACGCCTCCATGGGCACCGAGGAGTTGACCCAGCGCCATGGGGCGATCTGGTACATCGATAAGAACGAGACGCCGGGCATCCTCTGGCTGAGACGGGTAGCGGACCACTTCACCCACTGCGTCTGGCTGAACCCTGAACCGCTCCGCCTCTGGAACCATCCCACCATCCGCATGGCCCGGCAGGTCTTCCCCATGTACCCCCTGACCCTCGAGGGGCTGGATCTGGCAATCAAGAAGCTGGTGGTGAAGCTTTAACCTTTCCTCCCGTTGCCCCCCGGTCCATCCCGTCCTATAATCTCAGACGCAGATTAATAAGTTTTAGGTTTTAAGTTTTAGGTGTTAGGACTTAACACTTAACACTTAACACTTAACACCTAAAACTTAAAAAAAGGGTGAAAGGTGGATATCTTCGTCCTCAAAGCGATCGTCGAGGAGCTTAAGGAACGACTGATCTACAGCCTGGTCTCCAAGGTCTACCAGGTCAACGAGAACGACCTGGTGATCTATTTCTGGGGGCGCGGGGAGAAGCGGCTCTATCTCTCGGTGGACCCGGAGATGGGCCGCGTTCACCTCACCGAGCACAAGCCCCTCTACCCGCCATCTCCCCTTCGCTTCGCCGCCTACCTGCGCAGCCACCTGTCGGGGGCGCGGCTGGTGGACATCCAGCTCACCCCTTTTGACCGGGTCCTCACCCAAGTCTACCAGAGGAAAGACGCCGATGGGAAGTTGGAGACGTTTCACCTGATCGTGGAGATCGTGGGTCGCCACAGCAACATCCTGATTACCGATGAGGACCGGACCATTCTGGAGGCCCTGAGGCATCTCTCCCCCCAGGAGAGCCCCATCCGGCCGATCTTGCCCGGGGAGAAGTACCGGCCGATGCCGCCCCCTCCCTCCCGGATGAGCCTGGCCCAACTGGAGCGGGAATCCCTGCAGCAGCATCCCCAAGCGTCCATTCTCTCCCTGCTGGGGATGGGCCCCCTCCTGACACGGGAGTTGGTGGAGCTGAACGCCTCGGAGGGGTTAGAGCTCCTCTGGGAAACCCTTGAGCAGTGGCGCGCCCGCTACCTGCAAGGGCCCTTCGTCCCCCAGATCATCCGGCTTCCCGAGGGAAAGGCGGCCCTCTGTGCCTTTGACCTCCTGCACCTTCCCCGGGTGGACCGGCAGCTCTTCGAGGAGATGAACCGGGCGGCCGACGCCTTTTACTGGCCCTGCCTGCAAGAGGAGGCCCTCCGGGAGGGCCTGAAGGAGCTGCAGCGCTTCCTGGAAAAGGAAAAGAAGCGCCGTCACCGCAAGCTGGAGAACCTGGAGGGGGACCACCGCAAACTCGAGGGTTACCTGAGGCTCAAGGAGCACGCCGACCTCCTCGTCTCCCAACAGGCCGCCGTGACCAAGGGCGCTCCCTCGGCCCGGCTGGTCAACTACTACTCCCCCGAGATGGAGGAGATCGAAGTGCCGCTGGACGTCCGGCTCTCGGCCCGGGAGAACGCCGAGGCTTATTACAAGAAGTACCGGAAGGCCAGGAACGGCCTGGACCGGGTGGCCGAGCTCCAGTCTCAGACCCGGACCGAGCTGGAGTATGTCGAGGGGCTCCTCTACCAGGTCGAGGAGGCCGAAGATTTGGAGGCCCTTTCCCTGCTCCAGGAGGAGGTGCGGGAGAGCCTCAAGTGGAAGCCCCTCTCTGACGCGAAACCCCCCTCGCGCATCGCAAAGCGCGCGCCTGCTTCCGGCTCGGGACCCGCCCCGGCGCACCCTCCGGGAGCTCCGTCGGCCCGCCAGGCGCAGCTTGCCCAGTGGTGCCGCCGGTTCACTTCCTCGGAGGGCTGGGAGATCCTTTGCGGCAAGAGCAACCGGGGAAACGATTGGCTCCTGCGGTCTGTCGCCAGGCCGGAAGACCTCTGGCTCCACGCGCAGGGACTCCCGGGCTCCCACGTCTTGATCCGGAGGAAGGCTGCCGGAGAGGTTCCCGAACGGACCCTGCTGGAAGCGGCGCAGGTGGCTGCTTACTTCAGCAAGGGAAAAGGTTCCACCAAGGTCCCGGTCCTCTACACCCCCGCCAAAAACGTCCGCAAGCCCCCCGGGGCCCCGCCCGGGCAGGTTACGGTCTCGTCCTATAAGAGCCTCTTGGTGCGGCCGGAGGTGAGCATAAAGGCTGGCTCATAGCGGGAATATATGGGAATTTCGACTTTGAAACGGGCACCCTGGACGGGTTCTCTGTTGGAGGAGACGTCCAGGTGGTAAACAATGTGGGCTCCATTGGCTCGCCCGATGGCAGCGCCCACTTCGCCTTTCTGACCACCGGCGTCGGGGTGCTGCCCCTGGCGGATCCCTATCTCTTCGACCTCAGCATTTTGGCTGAGCCCTTCTCCATCCACCCCGGGGACGAGGTGACGCTCAGTTTCTGCTACGACTTTCTCACCAACGAGACCGACCTCCAACATCCAGGAAATGATTGGTTCATGATCAGCATCAATTCTCCTGGAAACATCAAAGTCTTGCAGACCGGGGTGTTTTTTAACCAGAAAAGCTCTCTCGCTGCCTTCTTCAAGAACGCCCCGCCGGACTCTGGATGGCTCTACGAAACGGGCTGGAAATGCCTGCGATATCTCGGGAAGACCGGCCCTTCGGCCTGAGGCCGCCCTTACTTCCTCCAGGCCTCATCTCGCCTCCAGGGCAACGATCGCTGGTAAGAGGTCCTATCGATCTTGTGGTAGACTTGTCTCGGTAGGCCTAACTTTTAAGAGCGCGCGGTCTTCATACCGCATGGAGCCAAGCCATCCGAGAAGCGTTTTGGGTGGCCGGATAGCCCTGACAGAGAGGTGAGAGCCATGGAAAAAGAGCTGACTCTGGTTGAACCCGTCATGGTCGATGTGGAATGGCCCCCCACGGAGGACGAACTTCCTACGATGATGGAGCTCCCATGGAAACCCAGCGACATGTCCTTCAGCTCGACCTGCTGATGTATCCCGTGCTCCTTTTGTGGACCGACCGACAAGACGTTTTCGTCGGCGGCAACATGTTCGTCTACTTCAGCCTGGAGCAGGTGCGCAACCGGGACTTCCGGGGGCCCGATTTCTTTGTGGTGCCGGGCGTTCCCAGGCGTGAGCACAAGAGCTGGGTGGTCTGGCAGGAGGGCAAAGGGCCCGATGTGGTGATCGAGCTGATCTCGGAGAGCACAGCAGCGATAAAATGAAGCACAGCAGCAGGTATAGGAAGCACAGCGACGGGAGAAGGAGCTGGAGGCCCTGTTGGCCCGCTATCGGCAACAGTTTGGTGAACTGTCCCAATGAGTCCCCTGGCGTCCTGGGTCCCCAGACGCTTACCTCCCATCGGCCCTCCTTCTCCCCACGAGACCGGGGCAGGAAGACCTCTCCTCGGTCTCTTCTTCCTTACGGGATCGATGAGGGGACCGGCTCCGGTAATGGCCGCAAAGTGGTGGCCGAAGAGCACCCATTTGCTCGTGGGGACGTAATTGTGCCCATCGTACCGGGTATGGGCCGGCGTCGGCCGGGAATCATCCAGCACGGCCACCTTGCTGGCCAAAAAGGCCGAGTAGTAGCGATAGGCGATGGCGAAGATGCAGAGGGAGCCTACAAAAGTCTCTTCACTCATTCAGCGCCCTTGAGCAAAAGCAGCCAGGAGACAAGGGACAAGGAGATCACCATGAGAGAGCGTGGGAAGTTGCGGGGGTGGATTGTGGCTGTAAAGGAGGTGAGGCCTATGGGGAAATGAGCTTCAGGCCGGCAAGGGGCGGGTGGGAAAAGATCTGACAGCAACCAGCATGCGAGTACGCAGAGGAGCACAGGATCATGGAACGGAGAGAGCGGAAAGGAACGTGGGCAATCATCCTGGGAATGACGCTGCTCCTGGCCCAGTGGCTTGGGCCAGACCTGGGGTTTGGGGCGGTGGGGGAGGAGTTTCCCATCCTCACCGGACCCGAGCATACGTGGAGCCCCGCTGTGGCCTTTGACCCGGCCAGCCAGCGCTACCTGGTGGTCTATGAGGGCCCTTGGGGCCTCCTGCTGAACGCCAACGGGACCCCCATCGGCCCCAGCTTTCAGATCGGCACCTGCTGCGGCGGCGGCTGGCCAGCGGTGGCCTACGACTCGGTCAATCGCCGCTTCCTGGTGGTCTGGCACTGGTGGGGCAACGATTTCATCAAAGGCCAGTTGGTCAACCCCGACGGGACGCTCTCGGGGGGAGAGATCCTCATCGCCAGCGGGGCTGCGCCCGGGGAGAAGCAGCGACCTTCAGTAGCCTTCGACTCGACCAGCCAGCGCTTCCTGGTGGCCTGGCAGTACGATAATTCAGGGGCGGGCAACGATGCGGACATCTGGGGCCAGATGGTCAATGCCGACGGGAGCCTGATGGGCGCCAACTTCTCCATCGCCACCGGGCCGGATAGCCAGTGGAGTCCTTCCGTGGCCGCCGACCCCTCCAACGGGCGGTTCCTGGCGGTTTACCAAGGATGCTGCGACCAGCCTGGTGTCCGAGGACAGCTGGTGAACAACAACGGGACGCTCTTTGGCACCAGCCTCACGATCTCCCCAGACTGTTGCGGTTGGAGGGGCGAGGGGCCTGGTCTGGCATACGATTCGGTCAACCGGCGGTTCCTGGTGGCCTGGTCCACTGGGTGGGGCGACAACGCTGGCCGCACCATCATCAAGGGCCAATTGGCCAATGCCGATGGAAGCCCCTTCGGCCCGGCCTTTTCCCTCTCTTCCGTCCCTGGCAAGCAGAGCGATGACCGTGGTCCCCGCCTGGCCTTCGACCCCACCGGGCAACGCTTCCTGGTAGCCTGGTGGAACACTTTCAGCAACAACCTTTACGGGCAGTTGGTCAACACCAATGGGAGCCTGGCCGGCATTAACGCCCCTCTCTCCACCGCCCCCGACACCCAGGACGTCCCTTCCACTGCCTACGATTCGGCCAACAAGCGCTTCCTGGTGGCCTGGGGCGACCATCGCAACGGCAACCCCGATGTCTACGGGATCATCCTGACGGGCCTGCCGGTCAAGCCATGCGCCGCCCTCTTGCTCAACCAGGACAACTTCCGGATCGGCGATCCCTTGAAGCTGGACGTGCGCGTCCTCACCCCTCCCCAGACGCCTCCGGGAGGAGGCAACTGGAAGTTCGAGGCGGCCATCTGGCTCAAGACCCCCGCGGTCCCTCCCGGGAACCTGACCTCACTGCTGGATATGGCGGGTTCCAATAGCGTCGGCCTCCCGGCCAGCCTCGACCAGACCTTCAACTTCCTGAACCTGTCGCTTCCACCTATGCCCACTGGCTCTTACGAGTTCGGCCTCCGGATCAATAATATTATCACCCGGGAGGAGCTGTGCATGGGCAGCAAGCCTTTCAACGTGCTTCCCTGACCACGCCCCTGGTCGCCCACGGGCATTTTAGGGGCTGAGAAGCCCGGCGTTTACTCCCCGTCGGGCCCCGATGCGCGCGAGACCGGAGCCGGGAAACCGGTTTCTGGTCTCGCACCCATGGGGAAAGCGAGGCTATGATTTTCGTTTCGGCCACCTACGTTGTGTTTACCCTTGAGTCCTGGATTGTCATTTCGACCGAAGGGAGAAATCTTAGATTTCTCGCTACGCTCGAAATGACAATGTTGGCCGAAACGACGATCATTGCCGAAAGCGAACCCTCCCCCTGGGCAGTTTCTGGGACTTAGATTCCTCGCTTCGCCCGGAATGACAGGTTGTACGGCTGTCATTCCGAGGGAGCGATAGCGACCGAGGAATCTGAAAAAAATGGAAATTCCTACACGATCCACGATCAAGGTTATGGAGGAAAAGGCAATGAAGACAAAGCAGTGGTGGAAGATGGCGGTCACATTAGTGGCCATCCTCTTTTTTCTTCTTCAACCCTCAGCCCGGGCGGACGAGACCGATTCGGCCGTCCTGATCGACAACTTCGCGCTGAAGGTCAACGGCACGCCCATCAACCCCAACTTCGACTTCGAGACGGGCACCCTGGACGGGTTTACCCCTGGAGGAGATGTCCGGGTGGTGAACAATGTGGGCTCCATCGGCTCGCCCGACGGCAGTGCCCACTTTGCCCTGCTGACTACTGGCGTGGGGGCAATTCCTGGGTCATCCCTTTATGTCTTCGACATCAGCCTTCTGCGCCAGCCCTTCTCCATTAACCCTGGCGATGAGGTAGCGGTGAGTCTCTGCTTCAATTTCCTCACCAACGAGAACGACCGACTGCATCCGGCATTCGATCAGTTCGCTCTATTCGGCGCAAACGCTCGTCTTTTGCGGTGGGGCGCCTTCAAATTTGCTTCCTTCAAGGAAGCCCCTCCGGACTCCGGCTGGCTCTACGAGATGGGTTGGCAGTGCCACCAGGACATCCCCCTCACACTCCTGATGAAAGACCAGGGGTTCTCCAGTTCCAGTGCTCAGGTGCAAATCCTTGAGGTGGTTAAGATGCCCACCATCCAGCTCAGCCTGAACCAGACCAGCTTCCGGCCTGGGGAGACGCTGGTGCTCTCGGCCACCGTCAACCACGATGGCCCGCTATCGCTAGACTTCGACGCCAAGGCTTACGTTCGCGTCCCGCCGCCAGGGCCGGGAGTGAAAGACTCCTATCTGAACATCCTCAATATGGCCAATGTACACGTCTCTCCAGGGACATCCTTCTCGGGGGAGATCCTCCGCTACACCTTCACCGGCAGCGAGCCCCTGGGGTCCTATTTTATCGAAGGTACCCACTACAGCTCGATCGGCTACTTCTTCAACTTTGACTTCGACTCCAAGTCCTTCCGGCTCTCCCCTCCAGGCTCCGCACCCGCAGAAGGCCCACCCCCAGGCCTGGAGCTGCCGTTTGCCCTGGAGATCGGACCGTAAGAGCCTGGGCCCTCAAAGCTGCCGACAGGCTCCTCTTGACCGAAAAGGCAAGGGAGAAGGGGGCCAAATAGACAGTCAAAGGTTGTACCGAGAGCCACGGGCACCCGAGGAGGTGAGGCCTATGCGAATGCAAATATGACCAAGAGCTTGAGGGACCGGGCGCTTACGTCCCACCAGGCAATTATGCGTATGAGACCGGGCCCCAAAACCTGCCCCGGTCTCACCTCTCCCTTTCGGGAATGGACCTGGTTCCCTTCAGGCCTCACCTTTCCTTGGAGCCCAAATTGCCGATGGAGGGCCCGTTGATCTTGTGGTAGACTTATTCTGGCACGCCTGGTTTTTAAGCGTATCCGCAAGAGATCCATAATGGTAACAAGGAGACCATCTTATGAGAGGACTCAAAAAAGAAATCGTTGGGAATGAACCTTACAGCTATTATCCCCTTGGAGAATATATTGTCTCCGCACCTGGTGTGTGTGGTGGTCGCCCCACCTTTAAGTATACCCGTATTGAGGTAGCAGGAGTGCTGGAACGTTTGGGCGCGGGGGAGACAATAGAAGAGATTGTGACCGGATATCGTGGGCGTGTCCCCAGAGAAGCCCTTGAAGAAGCATTGCGCTTAGCCGCTGATGCTTTGGTGCGTGAGGCACTTACTCCCGAGCCGACCACATGATTGTGGTCGATGAGCAGTTGCTAGGAACCGGGGTAATCGAAGGAATTGATCACTGGTATCGAGGGCGAGTCTTAGATATCACGGAACTTCGGCCTGGGACAGTCATTAAAGACGATGCAATCCCTGATCTCTTGTGCCGAGCACGCCAATCGACTTTTATCACCATCAATGTGACAGATTTTTGGGAGCGGATTCGAGCCGATGAACGGTATTGTGTTCTTTGTTTTCCGTTGCCTGACTGCCGGGCATCCGAGATTCCTGGACGGTTACGGCATTTGTTCCGCTTGGAAGAATTCAAAACAAAGGCCATTCGTATGGGTAAAGTCGCTCGGGTGACAAGTCAACGGGTGGAATATTACGACTTGAATCACAGGCATTATATGTTAAAATGGTCCATGTGACCCCGCTGGTGCTGGAATTGGGTCATCTTATGAGATCAAGATATCGGGAGGAAGCCACCTTGAAATTGGGTATTCGCGTTCAGGTCGGATCTGTTTTACTGGTCGGGGTACTGCTGTTTCTACCCTTTACCTGGAACGAGGGAGAGGCCGCCGAGGGAGAGGTCCAGCGACAGGAGATCGGGAAAGCCAAGACCGGTGCGGTGGAAGTGGAGGCCTTCCTGGAGTCGCCCTCTCCGTCCGGCCAGCGACTCAACGTCCTGGTCCGGGAAGTGGAGGGGCGGGCCTTCGCTTACCTGAAGGTCAACGTCACGCTGGAGGGCCCGGGTGAGCCCTTGAAACTCTCCCTCAAGCCGGTTATCGAGCGGGAGGGCCTGCACTACCAGGGGGACCTCCCTCCAGCCCTGAAGGGCAAGTACCGGCTCACCCTCTCCCTGGAGCCTACCCCGGAGATGCGGGAACTGGAGCGGAAGCTGACGGGGGGGAAGGAGAGGAAGCCCACAGAGGTCTCCTTCGAGTTCGAGCGCCCCTGAGCCAGGACCGCCAGGCAGGTGCTTCTAAGTCTCGCAGCTGGTTGACCAGCATCATCTTACGCAGGTCGACCACCCAGCGCATTTCTCGGTCGGGAACTACTCCCGTGTGGCCCCAGCGGATCAAGGCTTCCAGCGTTCGGTCGGTCTCCTTGCCCAGGATCGCCTTGACATCCTCCTGGCGCCGTCGAGCCCAGCCTTCGCTGCGCCGACAGTCCAGGCTGCCAGCGTTGCAGAGATCGTTGGTCGCCACGGCCAGCTGGGGAGTCTCGATCGGTTGAGCCGGTTCAACAGCCACAGTAGGTTCTCCTGGGCCTGGCTGCTGGGCATCTTCTTCTTTCCTCGGACGCAGCCTCGCTCCACCTCCGGCGGGACCTCTCGTGAGCTCACTCAATATCCAGGCCAGGGTCAGACCCAAACCTACCCTCACCACCAGCGCTACCGAAACGCTTGCTTTCAAGAGGCTCATCCCTTTGCCCTCCCTGCGGGGTGTTCTTGGTCGTTATATCCATTATGCAGCGAAGGACGAAGAGGCGCTATATCAATGTGTCCAGAAATCAAAAGAGCATTTTAGGGCCCTCAGGGCCTACTGTGGTGTTTGGCGCTCAGGCCGTCAATGCTTACGTGGGTCAACCACGGATGACCCAGGATATAGATCTCCTTTCGCCCCGTGCCAAAGATCTCGCGCAGGAGTTGTGAGACTATCTGGGTCAACGGTTCCACATAGCAGTGCGCGTGCGACAAGTTAGCCAAGGACAGGGATATCGGTTGTTCCAGGTTCGGAAGTCTGGCAACCGTCACCTGGTCGATGTGAAGCCCGTCGAGAGGTTGCCCTTAGCACAACGAATAGGGGACGTGCTGGTGATGGCCCCAGCAGAATTGATTGCCTACAAGGTGATAGCGTACCATCAGCGCGCGGCCAGCCGAAGTCGGGCACTGATTGGCGAGATCTGGCGGTGCTGTTGTTGAGATTTTCCGACCTCAAATGCGATCCGGGTCCGGTCGTGGACTGTCTACAAGCAACCGGAGCTGACCCAGCGGTGCTGACTGTGTGGCAGGAGCTCGTGGCTCAAGAGATACGGCCAGAGGAGGAGGAAGATGAATTCTGACAGGAGGAGACCTCCGATTCATGTCCGCGCGAGAGCGGCAGTCCATTCTGCGCAAAGTCTTTCGCCATGACACGTTCGACCATATGAGCGGCTGATGATCCTGGGCATCAGCCCCCGCACGGTGCAGTATCATCTGGAACAAATCTACCGGAAGCTGGGTGTCCAAACCCGCACGGCAGCTGTGAGGCGGGCGCTGGAGATCCTGGGCCTGCTCAGGCAGTAAGAGCTACAGGAACCGGGCAGCATCCTTCAACTCTTCGCACTGAGCAAGTACTTACCCTCCTGCAATAGCCTTCTCCATCTTCTCCAGGAACCTGGTTACAGCCTCAACGAAGTCCTTATAAGTTTCATCAAACACCCTGGCAACAAGCTTCATCTTTTCCCAGTCAAGCTCAAAAGAATAGACGCTACGGAACACATGACGAAACTTTCGGAATTCATCAAGCTTCTTAAAGAGCGGACGGTCAATGACTTGGAGCCTGATACCTTCTATCTCCAACATCATTCTTTTCAAAAGTTCATCATGCCATGTTAAAGGAGGTAAATCATTTTCAAAAAACCTGACAATTAACCTGAATATGTTCTCACTCCCATTATAGAAATTGTGAAGATGAAACCCAATTAAAATCACTTCATCCCTGGTTGGGTTTTCCAGGTTAACCCTTTGCCACAAAGCCTCGTATTCGGTTTTCACTTTATCAAGTTGAGAAATCTCCTCTTTTATCTCAGCTTTTAGAATTGCAAATGCCTCTTTCATAAATTAAAATGCCTTCTCTTTCAATCCATTCAATGTCAAGGCCATCCTTTTCGTCGTGAAGATCGACAGAAGAACCTAATAGATCTTCCAAACCGGCCCATAATTCCCAATACTCTCTGGCTCCCAGACCTTCTACGTAAACGTCAACATCCGAATCTTCTCTTGCCCTACGCAGGGCAAAAGACCCAAATAGAATAACCCTTCGCAGGTCAGGATATCTTTCAAAGACCTCTTTATGCTCCAATAACCGATGTAAAATACGCTCACACCGGTCGTAGACCGCTTGCCTGTCTCGAGTGAACCGTTCTTTCAATAATTCAATCATGAAGCCAATTCCTGCACACCCGGATTGAACAACGGCGCCATGGTTTGGGTTTCGGGATCAATCGCAGTAAGGTCAGGCTTTGCAGCCCAACAACCAACCATCGGCTCTTTCACCCCAGGAGCTGTTTGAGCCAGGCGGCCATTTCGGGTCGCAGCTCAGGGGGAGGCACAGGAGGTTGATAGTGGATGCGCCAGGCGTAGCCCGCCCGGACATAGACGGCCTGGAGCGCCGCACTCAGCTCCAACGCCACATCGGGGTCCGGAGGGAGCAAGGGTACGGGCAGCACCGGCAGGGGCTCATTGAGCGCTACCGGCCAGATCTCCGAGATGCGCGGTTCGTCCCCGGCGCGGCAGCGATTGACCAGCAGGATGTAATCGGCCTCCAGAGGGGGAGCGACCACTTCCCGGCCCGGCCGCTCTCCACCACGCAGCAGGTCAATCTCGACCAGATGCACAGGCGAGAGCAGGAGTTGCGCCCGCTTACGGCGATAGGCTTCCAGCCCCTCGCCCACTCGCTTGTTGGAAGGGGAGAGGATCTCGATGGAGGTTACCAACTCGTCGGTTTCGGTCAGGTAGACGCGCACGGCGTGCAGTCTGGTCTGGCCGACGGTTGTCAGCCGCTGCACCGGCGCGGGCGAGATGGCCACAGCCATTGCCACCGGTCCCGGCACGGGTTCAAGATTTGACGGTTCATAGATGCCGACATCCGGGTAGATGGTGCGGGGCACGGCAATGGCCACCTCTTCAAAGACGGTGCGCACTTCCACATCGGCATAGTATTTGGGGCCGATGCGGGCATTCAATTGGCCTGCCAGTTCATCGGCTAAACGATGATGGAAGCCCGGCCAGATATTACTCTCTTCGAGATAGGGGTTCATGCCCGGAAAGGGAGATGCCATTGAAACCTCCTGCTCTTTTTGGAGCCGGTCCGAAAAGTTCAAGCGATTGGGTCCTCTCCATCATCTTCTAGCCGCCTCCAGCATCGCGCGGACGTTTTCGGGCCGGGCGTTAATGGGAACCTCGCAGCCGCTGGAGAGGATGAAGCCGCCGCCCCGTCCCACTGTCTCGATCAGCCGCCGGACATAGCTCTCCACCTCCCGGGGCGTGCCCAGGGCCAGCAGCGAGGCCGGGACATCGCCCTGGAGGCACAGGTGGTCGCCCAACACCTCCTTGGCCCGGAGGATGTCGGTCGCGCCATCCAGCTGCAGGATGCAGCTTTTGGAGGGAAGCTGGCGCAAGTAGGGGAGGTTGCGCGTCCAGTTCTGATCGAAGTGGAGCACGGTGGTGATCCCCTCGGTTGCCAGGGCCTCCACCATCTGCACCAGGATGGGCAGGGCGAAGCGTTCGAAGAATTTGAGCGAGAGCAGCCCGGCACAGCTGCGGTTATCGGCCAGGAAGACCCGCCGGATGCCCGAGGCCCGGACCTGGGCGATGGAAGACTCGATGGCCCGCTGGGCGATGTTCTGCATCACTGCCAGGACCTTGTCCGGGCAGCGATAGAGATCTGCGGTGAACTCCTCCAGCGTCCGCATCAGCGAGAGGGTGGAGAGGGGATGGCCGGTAAATCCCCCCAGGAGAGGAACCACGCCCCGCTCTTTCCATTTAGCGATGTCCCGGGCCATCTCGGCGCTCCAGCGGACCCGGGCCTCCTTCATCCGCTGGCGGCCCTCCGCGCCCCCGAAGAGGTCGGGCCGGATGCGAGCCATGACCTCGCCGCTGAAGGCCGGCCAGCCCTTCTCCAGGATGACGTCGTAATCCTCCGACCGGAGGACGGGCTCCTCCAGCAACTGAAAGGTGGTGTCGGAAGGAAGGTCCCGGCCCGGGAAACGCATCTTCATGCCGAACATGAAGGCCGTGTTGGCATAGTCGAGCCCCCCCGTCGCCCAGATGGCGTCCCACCCCCCAAGGTCCTCGTAGAGCCGGTCCATGGCCCGGTGGTAGGCCTCCTTCTCCTCCAGGAACTGCTCCGTGGGGATCCCGGCGTAGCGGGCCGCGAAGAGCGAGCACATGAAGTAGGTGGGGACCTGGTCGGACTCCTCCAGGTGGATGGCGGCTTGAATTCTCTCCTCGGCGCTCATCATGTTCGTTGTCCCCCTCTTTCCTCCAAGGCCTTCAGGATCTTTTCCGGCGTGATGGGAAGCTCCTTGATCCAGACCCCGAGGGCGTGGTTGATGGCGTTGACGATGGCGGGGACCGTGGAGATCTGCGTCCCCTCGCCCGCCTCCTTGGCTCCGTAAGGACCGACGGGGTCGTGGGTCTCCACCAGGACGGTCTTCACCGGGGGCATATCTGGGGCGCTGGGGAGATGGTAGCCCATGAGGCTGGGGTTGAGGGTGCTCCCCTCTTCGAGGGTAAACTCCTCGAGCAAGGCCTGGCCCAGCCCCGCGGAGATCGAGCCCTCGAACTGCCCCTCCACCGCCATGGGGTTGATCGCCCGGCCGCAGTCGTGGGCTACGGCGGTGCTGACCACCCGGACCTGTCCCGTCTCGGTGTCCACCTCCACCTCGGCCGCCTGGGCGCCGAAGCTGTAAGCGGCCGAGAGGTTCCCTTCGCCCGTCTCCCAGTTGGGCACTTCGATATCGTGGGCGTAGGAGCCTCGCCCCAGGATCGTCTTGCCGCTGCCGGCGTAACAGGCCAGCTGCGCCAGCTGCTTAAAGCTCATCCCCCGCTCCGTTGCTTGAAGCTTACCCCCGGTCTGGGCTTCCCTTCTTTCTTTCAATTCCCCCATGGGAATGCTCTTCGGCTCCGCTTCAGCAGCGGGCGGGGAGATGAGCCTGTCCTGAGCGAGGTCGAAGGGCCTGGGGCTTTCCTTCACGTAGACCCGGCGATTGCGGAATTCGATCTGCTCGGGCAGGGCGTCGAGCCGCTCGGCGGCCGCCTCGGCCAGCTGGCGGCGGGCATCGCCGGCGGCGGCCTTGACGGCGTTGCCGGCTATGGAGGTCACCCGGCTGCCGTAGCTGCCGGGATCGACCGGCGTAAGCTCACTGTCCACCCGGGAGACCTGGATGTCCTCCACCCCGACCCCCAGCTCCTCGGCGGCGATCTGGGCCAGGACGGTCTCGGCTCCCTGGCCCGAGTCGGTCGCCCCGGTCAGCAGGCTTACCCCGCCGTCCTCATGGATCTTGACCATCGCCCCGGAGCTGTTGTGGCCCCGCAACCGGGCCCCCGAGACCAGGGAATTGCAGGCCAAGCCGATCCCCCGCAGGAGCTTGCCCGTCCCCCGGGGCTGCCGGCGCTTCTCCTCCCAGCCCGCTGCCTCGGCCACCTTTTCGATGCACTTGCTCAGGCCGCAGCTGGTGATGGCCAGGTCGTTCGCCGTGCGGTCCCCGGAGCGGATGGCGTTCTTCAGGCGGATCTCCACGGGATCGATGCCCAGGTCCTGCGCGATCATGTCCAGCTGGCAGTCGGCGGCGAAGCGCATCTGCGGGATCCCGTTTCCTCGCTGGGCCACGCATACCGGCTTGTTGGTGTAAACGCGAAAGGCCTCGTACTTGACATGGGGAAGCCGGTAGGGGAGCGTCAGGAAGACGCCGCACAGGTAGATGGTGAGCGGCCCCACGCTGGTGTAAGCCCCCCCGTCGGCGATGTTGCGACAAGAACTGGCCACCAGCGTGCCGTCGCGCTTCACGCCCGTCTTGAGCTCCAGAATCATCGCGTGGCGGCGGCGGCCGGCGGTCAAAACCTCTTCCTGGGAGTAAACGATCTTCACCGGCCGGCCCGTCTTCTTCGAGAGCAGGGCGGCGGCGAAGTCGAGGGCGAAGGACTCGTTCTTGCCTCCGAAGCCCCCGCCGATGCACGGCTGGATCACCCGCACCCGGCTCAAGGGCAGGCCCAGGGCGGTAGAGAGGTTGCGATAGAGGAAGTAGGGGCTCTGCTTGGAGGCCCAGATCGTCAGCTTCCCAGAGCTATCGTAGCTCGCAAGGACGGCGTGGGGCTCCAGGAAGCCGTGCAGGACGGGCTGGGTGACAAAGCGATCCTCTCGGATGTGGTCCGACTCCCGAAAGCCCTTTTCTACATCGCCGAAGTTCATCGAGGCCCGGGCGCTGACGTTCCGCTCGGCGTGGTCGTGGATGCGGGGGGCCCCTTCCGCCATTGCCTCGAGGGGATCGAAGACCGCCGGCAGCTCCTCGTAATCCACCCGGATCCGCTCGAGGGCCTCCTGGGCCGTATCCTCGTCGATGGCGGCCACGGCGGCCACCTCCTCCCCGATGAAGCGGACCTTGTCGAGCGCCAGGGGAGACTCATCCCGCGTGGTGGGGAGAAAGCCGTACTTAAAATTTCCCAGGTCCGGGCCGACTACCACCGCCCGGACCCCGGGCAGCCGCTCGGCCCGGCTGGCATCGATCTGCAAGATCCTGGCATGGGGTAGGGGAGTGCGCAAGATCGCCCCGTGGAGCATGCCCGGCAGCGAGAGGTCCGCGGCGTACTTCGCCTCTCCGCTCGCCTTGATGGGGCCGTCCACGCGGGGAATCCTCTGGCCGATCACCGAGTATTCTTCCATGGGAGTATCCTCCTCCTTTTTTCTTCCTTCGCCGGCTGTTCACTCAACCTGTATTATTCATAAATCTAAGGTATAGGAATTTCCGTTTTCAGCCAAGAACCCCCCCACCCCCCCCTTACGAAGGGGGGGCAAGGGGGGGTAATTTAAGCGTATAGGAATTACCTTTCTCAGCTCGGAGCTAAACCCTCTATGAGCTATGAGCTACGAGCTTTGAGCTAACTTGTCGAAGGCCGTAATAAACTCATCCAGCGTGGGCGAATCGAACAGGCAGAAGCGCACCTCCCGGACATGGGAAGAGGGGTTATCGGTCAAGAAGTCCCGGGTGCTCTCCAGCAGAAGGCGCGCGCAACGGTCCTTGGGGAACCCGAAGATCCCCGAGGAGATGGCCGGAAACGATATCGATGAGAGTCCATGCTGTTCAGCCAGGAGGAGGCTGCTCCGGATGGCGGAGATGAGCTTGTTATCTTCGTCCCCGGAGCCCCAGATGGGCCCTACGGCGTGGATGACGTGCCGGGCGGGCAGGGCCCCGCCCGTGGTGATGGCGGCGGAACCGGTTGGGACGTATCCGATCCGGTTGCTTTCTTCCTGGATGACCCGGCCCCCTTTGCGCACGATGACGCCCGCCACTCCTCCCCCGTGCTGGAGCCGCTCGTTGGCCGCGTTCACGATGGCATCCACGGCCTCTTGGGTGAGATCCCCCTCCACGATCCGGATCCATTGCCCTGAGGGCAATGGGGTCTCGCGTCGCACGGTGTTCATGATCTTCCTCCCGTGGGCTTCCATACGATCTACAGCCCTTTCAGCCAAGTCGTCTATGGCTTCTTCTATTTTCCCAGGTATTTACTCTAGCACGACAGCGCCTTACTCCTCAAGTGAAATCTCTCCGGGTCTACCCCTTTACTGCAGCCATCTGGAATACTCACCCCCCCCCTTTGTCTGGCCTGACAAAACTGTTGACAAAAGAGGGAGAGAGTGAGATAAAGATCTGGGGCTGACCCCTACCCCTTCTCTTGACGGATGCTCCAGTTTGGCTGCGCCGGTCCTTCTCCTGTTCTGTTTCAGCCCGTTCGCTTCTCTGTACCGAACCCGTTCCACGTTGCATACTGTCAATTTCAAGGCCGCCGGGAGGTCATCGACCAGGACCATTTCCGGAGGAAGGAGGGACCTGCCATGAAGGAGAAAGAAGGCCAGGGAATCTTTTACGGATGGGTCATCGTGGCCGTCGCCTTTATCAGCATGGCCATCGCCTACGCCTTGCGTTATTCGTTCTCCGTATTCTCCGTGGCGCTGGAAGAGGAGTTCGGCTGGAGCCGGGCTGGCATCCATATGGCCTTTTCCATCGTGATCTCCGTTTATGGCTTTACCAGTCCCATCTCCGGGAGCCTCTTCGACCGGTATGGTCCCCGAATCGTCTTCCCGGCGGGCGCAGCCTTCCTGTTTGTGGGCCTGGTCGCTACCAGCCAGATTACGCAGCTGTGGCATCTGTACCTCTGCTCGGGCATAGCGGCCCTGGGGGTCTCCTGTCTGGGGTATGTTACCCAGGGTACCCTGATCTCCAATTGGTTCGTGAGAAGGAGGGGCACCGCGGCGGGAGCCGCCACCTCGGGGACCGGCTTTGGCATGTTCGCCATCGTTGGCCTGTTGCTCCCTTGGGTCATCCAACATTACGGTTTCCGTTGGGGCTATGCGATTCTGGGCTCCATCGCGCTCCTCGTTATCACCCCCCTGACTGCCATCTTTCTCTGCCGCCGTCCGGAAGAGATGGGGCTGTTGCCCGATGGAGATAGGGAAGTTCCAGAGGCCAGGAGGGAGGATCCCCGGACAGGGCCGGCCAAAAAGGTGGAGACCATCGTGGATCGCCAATGGGCGGAGACGGAATGGACTCTGACGAAGGCCCTCAAGACCCTCCGGTTCTGGGCTGTGGTCGCGAACCTGATGTTCTTCCCTTTTGGCCTGTATGCGGTGATGATGCACCAGGTGCAACACGCCGTGGATGTGGGATTTAGCATTACCGTTGCCAGCAGCGCCTTTGCCCTGGTGGGGCTGATGGGCACGCTCGGGAAATTCGGCTGGGGGTTCCTGTCCGATTACATCGGAAGAGAGATGACCTATACCCTGGGCGCCTTGTGCAATATGCTTGCCATACTGTTGCTGATGTCCGTGAGCGACCCCTCTCAGCTGTGGCTCCTCTATGCCTTCAGCCTGCTCTTCGGGCTGAGCTATGGGATCGCCCAGCCTCTGATCACCGCCGTCATGGCCGACCTGTTCCAGGGACCCAGCCTGGGCAGGATCTTCGGCTCTGCCGGTATCGGGGTGGCCATTGGAGGCGCCCTCGGACCGGTCTTCTCCGGATACCTGTTCGACACCACGGGGAGCTACCACGTCGCCTTCGCGGTGGCCATTGCGGGCGTCGCCCTGGCTGCGGGGGCCATGTGGGTCGCCAGCCCCAGGAAGGTCCGGCTGGTGCCGGCGAAGGCGAAGGCCCGAGCGCTGGCCGCCCAAAGGGCAGAGGTGGAGGTGGAGTTGGTGGAGAAGTAGGCAATTCAGGCGAATCCCGTCTATTTAACCGAACTGAGATTGCTTCGTCGCTAACGCTTCTCGCAATGACATGGAAGGCTGATCTTGTTATGGCGAGCGAGGCCGAGCGGGAGGGAAAAGAAGATGTCCCAATATCCAAGGCTCATGAGCCCCTTGAAGATCAAAGGGGTTAATCTCCCCAATCGGATCGTCTTCCCTGCGGTGGTGAACAATTATGCCACTAAAGATGGAGAGGTTGCCGATCGGCTGATCCATTTCCATAAACGGATCGCCGAGAACCAGGTTGGCCTGACGATTGCCGGCGCGACCGCAGTCTCTCCCGAAGGCCGATTCTCCTTTTACTCCGCCATGATCTACGATGACCGGTTCATTCCAGGCCTCTCGAAGCTGTTTTCCTCCATCAGGGAGGCCGGGTCGGTGCCTGCCATCCAGATCGGCCATACCGGGCGCCAGACCTCGTCGAAGATCGTTGGAGGGCTCAAGAAGGTAGGCCCCTCCTCCATTCCCTGTCCCCTATGGCGGGGAGAGGTCAGGGAGTTGGCCGGGAACGAGGTAGAAGACCTGGAAGACGCCTTCGCCGAAGCGGCCCTCAGGGCCAAGAAGGCGGGCGCCCGGATGGTAGAGCTCCATGGCGCTCATGGATATCTGATCCATCAATTCTTATCCCCCCTCTCCAACCAGCGGAAAGATCATTACGGAGGCTCTTTGAAGGACCGGGCCCGGTTCGTGGTCAACATCTTAAAGAAGAGCCGGGGGAAGGTGGGAGAGGACTTCCCCCTGTTGGTGCGAATCAGCGCGGATGAATTCTTAGAGGGCGGCCTGCACCTGGAGGATGCCCAGGAGATCGCCCGGATTTTAGAGGAAAACGGCGCTGCGGGGATCGATGTATCGGGCAGTGTGGCATCCAACATGGCTGATAGCGACGAGAAGATCCATCAAGGCGTCTATCTCCGATTAGCCAAGGGCATCAAGGAGAGCGTCAATATCCCGGTGATTTGCGTGGGCAAGATCCTGGATCTGGACCGGGCGGAGAGGGCCCTGGAAGAGGGATGTGCGGACCTGGTCGCGATCTGCAGGGCCTTGATCGCCGATCCGGAATTTGTGAGCAAGAGCCTTCGAGGCGAGAAGGATCAGATCGTGCCGTGCATCGAATGCAACAAATGCCTGTCCTTCAACGCCGAAAATCCTCATATGGAATGCTCGGTGAACAGCTCTTTATGAACCCCGCAAATCCCGAAATCATCGTCCCTGGGTCCTTACCCATGAATGCCTTGAAAATGGGAAGGCTCACCGCATAGATCGCAGAGGACGCGGAGAAAGGGAATAAGATGAGCCCCCGTCTGTGCACGTCGAACGGAAAACACAAGGGCCCTTAAGGAGGAGAACCCATGGACCTATCGCCAGAGATCGAGGCCAAGATGGGCGCGATGGTGGAAGGGGTGCGACTGGACCCAGCCGCCCTGGAGGGGGTGGGAGAGCGCTACAAGGAGAACGTCCCACTCATCTTCGACTACTGCGCCGAGTACGTGGAGCACGCGTTTCCCTGCGATATCCGGTTCCCCCTGGGGTCGGTGGTATTCGTCCGGGTGGACCCCCGCTCGCCCTACCTCATCCGGAAGGAGGATGGCGTGCTGGTGCTGGAGAAGGAAGGCCGGTTCGTCAGCACCGTCGAGTGGACCGAGCGGCCCGCTTACTACGGCCAGTGCACCTCCGATGGGCTGGAGATGCGCAAGGTGATACCCCTTATCGGGGAGTGCTGCGGGGCCATCATGTTCAGCTACTACTGCATGAACTGGGAGGGAGGCCTGCAGTGCCGCTTTTGCAACATCAACGCCACGGCCAACCACCATAAGGACGCCATCCTTCCCTCCAAGCGGGCCGACCAGATCGGCGAAACGGCGGCCGCCGCCCTGAAGGAGAGGCCCTATATCCACCTGATCCTCTCCGGCGGCTCCCTGCCGAGGACCCGCGTCTCCGACGCCTGCATCGCCATCATGGAGGCGGTGAAAAGGCACAGCGGGCGGGAGGACGTCCCCTTCGGCCTCAACATCGCCGCTCCCCGTGACCTCTCGGAGAACGAGCGGCTCTACGAGGCCGGGGCTCGCAGCGTGGTCTACGACATCGAGGTCTGGGACCGGAACATGTTCGAGGCCCTCTGCCCCGGGAAGGCCAAAAACCTGGGGCGGGACATCTACGAGCGGGCCCTGGACCATGCCGTCACCGTCTTCGGCAAGGGCAACGTCTACACCCAGTTAGTCCTGGGGTTGGAGGAGAAGGTCCACTACTTCGAGGCGGCTCAGTCCCTGGCCGAACGGGGGATCGTCCTGCTGCTGCAGCCCTGGTTCGTCGGGGTGGGATCGAAGCTCGAGGGACACCGCGCCCCCTATCCCGAATGGATGCTGGAGGTGAACGAGAAGGTGGTGAGGATTATGGGGAGACACCTGCCGGAGGTGCTCGCCGAGGAGTGGTCCCGCCGGGGCCTGCTGAACTGCTACCGCTGCGCCAACTATACCCTGCTGTGGGACGAGGTCCGGCGGCAGATCGGCGGGGTGGAGATCGACCGCTAGAAGGAGGTGCCGGTCGCCAGTGCTGGCTAAAACGGCTCGAAAGGCCTCGGTGGACTGGCACAAAGAGTTGAAAGGGCTTATAATAGGCATATGAGCAGGATTGGGCTGCGGAATGATCTCAGCACACCGATGAAGTCGCAGGTGCCGCTGGGCAGGGGGAACATCTGGACAAGGGCGGCGATGGTTACGGCAGTCCGGAGAAGAGGAAGGATGCCCTTTACGGTAGAGGAATTTCGGGATCTGGTCCGAATTTTAGAGGAGAGGCCCGAGTGGCGGGTGGAACTTCGCCGCCTGGTGCTCACCGACGAGCTTTTGTCCCTCCCCGAGCAGGTGGCCAGCCTTCGAGCCGAGACCGAGCGGCGTTTTCAAGAGCTCATCGAGGCCCAAAGACGGACCGAAGGGCGAGTGGCGGAGCTGGCCGAGGCCCAAAGACGGGTCGAAGGACAGGTGGCGGAGTTGACCATAGCCCTTCACACCCTGACCAATGAGGTCGGTGAGCTGAAAGGAGATAGCCTTGAGCGCCGCTACCGCGAAAGGGCCCCTGCCTACCTTGCTCGCCTGGTCCGCAGGGCCCAGGTGCTTTCCACCGAGGCGCTTTCCTTCCTGCTTGAGGAAGCCGTGGAGAGAGGAGAGCTCTCCGAAGCCGAGGCGGAGGACGTCACCTGGGCCGACCTTGTGGTTCGGGGGAGGCGTCGGGAGGACGGCGCCGAGGTTTACGTAGTGGTGGAGGTCTCGTGGGGAGTGGGCCCCCAAGACGTGGAGCGGGCGGTACGAAAGGCTGCGCTTTTGGCCAAAGTCGGCACCCCTGCCCTTCCGGTAGTGGCAGGAAAGAGGGTTACGGATAAGGCGGCGCATCTGGCCCGGACGATGAAAGTGTGGCAGCTCATCGATGGGCAAGCCACATCGCCGGAGCCTAGCTCCGAGAGGTCCTGATGACCCCGAGGCTGCCCGCCGGGATCATATTCGCGTGGCATGGACGCTGAGCATCGTCTCGGGGCAGCTATGGCCCGGGTCATCCACTGTTGACGACGATCCCCCGGGCTCCAGGTCATCGGCTACGTCCCGCAGGCCCAGCCTCTCCAGGGTGGCCCGGCGGGGGGGGCCGTCTTCACGTCCCAGCCTCGCATCCGGTAATACTCCGTGAGCATCTGCTCGAACCGTTGGGGATCGATGTCCGGCCGATGCCCATCGTAAAGGATCCGGGCATTGATCTCCCTTCCTCCGATGTAGCTGGCCCCCAGCTCGCGATCCGGGGGCTCCTTTTCGATCCTTCCCGAGGACAGATCGACCCGCAGCAGGGTCCCGGTCCAGCCGTACATACCTTCCTCCTTCCCGCCAAACAGGGTTTAAAATGGGGTCGTTTGCCAGCCTGCCTTCATCTTGGAAGAAAGGTGCGCTTTTTGCAATTCAAACCATTTTTTCTCAATTTTTTCAAACCCCTCTTCATAAACTATTTCAAATACTTCTTTCAAGTTATCGTTATGAGAAAAAATTTCAAGTAAATTAAAAAGTTTCTCAATACCATACGTATCAATCAAAAATTTTACAAATGTGAAGCACTGGCTATATGCCAATCGGAATTTATATGATCTCTCTTTTTCTGGCAAACTTAAGAAGTATCTTCTATCGGTTCTAAATAAAATATCCCAATCTATTAATTCGTTATTATTTATAGCTTCTCTAAAATACATATCTCCAAATCCCAAATAACTTTTCTCCATCTCAAAAGGAGGAAGAGAGTACGCAACATATTCAGCGAGGCCTTCATCTAGCCACATGGGAATCTCATATTTTCCAATTTTTTCACGGATTAGAAAATGGGTGTATTCGTGCTTGATAACTCTGAAAAGGAATTCATCATTACTCTTTTCTGCAGAGGACGATTAAATTCAACGACTATTTCGGACAAGGCCACACTTACTTTATCTTCACCGTTTTTTGGAAATGTATTGATAACTATAGGGGCGTCTTTCGCAAATAATATATCATTTGGGGATATTAAAAAGACAATTTAAGCCAAAAATGTTAATCTAAATAGCCGCATCCATGCCTTTATCATACCTTATAGAAGCCTTCCTCTACCCTGGTGCTGCCGGATGCCTCCCAGAGCCTTGGGTGGCATCCAGAGGCCGATAGCCTACCAGGAGGTCGTACAGGTCCGTCTGCCGTCCGTATGGATGTGGTTGATGTCCACTGGGGGTAGCGGGCTCTCACCACGTTGGCCTCCGCTAGTACACCTTGGCGCAAGTTTCTCGCTGGTTTAGATTGCTTCGCTGCGCTCGCAATGACCTGTCCCTGTCATTGCGAGCGCAGCGAAGCAATCCCAGGGAAGCAAGAACCAGAGAATCATTTCCGCCAATGTGTACTAGCAAGATCTCCTCTTTTTGGGACTTCATGCTCCTGGAGATGAACCATTTCAGGATAGCGAATTCGGGGGAGAATGACAAGGACAATTGGGGGTCGCACAGCAAAGAAACTGTTGACAAAATATCGCCAGGGTGAGATAAGGAGGATGCCACACTGAACCCGATTCTCCTTAGTCTTTCCCGAATCTGCCCCGCTGCCGCCTGTCGATTTCCAGTTCAAGCTCCCTGGGAGATGCATAAGTTTCGAGTGAAAGCGAATCCGAGCAATGCCCCAGTCAGCCGCCAATCCACGGTCTGGGAGCAGAGAGCTCCCTACCCATACGCCCTAAGAAAGGAGGACGTGATTATGGTCTTTGCAGCTTCCTGCAGCGATCCGATGTTCAACAAGCTGGTCCTTCCCCCAGAGCGGATGGAGTGCGAGGAGAAGGGCACGGCGGAGATGATGTGCATCGAGCTGACCAGCCGCTGCGCCGGCAGCTGTTCCTTTTGCTTCGCCAGCTCCACCGACGCCAAGGACAGCCAGACTCTGCCGGCTGACCTGGTCCGCAAGCTGATCGATCAAGCGGTCGCGCTCGGCGTGCGAGAGGTCCTCTATACCGGCGGAGATCCCCTCCTGCATCCCGATTGGTTCGACCTGACCCTGTACGCCGTGGAAAAGGGGTTGACGGTCGGGATCGACATCAACATCATGATCAACCAGGAGACGGCCAGGAGGTTGTGTCGCCTATCGGAGAGTGGCCTCTCGCTCCTGGTCACCCACCTGGATACCCTGCGGCAAGAGGTGTACGACCAGGTCCACACCGCTCCTCGGACCCTGGAGCAGAAGATCCGCGGGTTCCGCTACCTGCAAGAGGCGGGCTTCCCGCTGGACAAGCTGATGGGGGTGATCACGCTGAGCAAGCCGATCATCGAGACGATCGAGGAGACGCTCGACTGGCTCATCGACGAGATCGGGATGCGCTACGTCTGCATCTGCTCCTTGAAGGGGATCGGGTTCGGCAAGAACCTCCAGCACCTGGAGCCCAGCCTCTCGGAGTACCGCCGGGCCCACGAGTACCACGCCAGAAAGCTCGGGGAACACTGGCTGCGCATCGGCCCGACCGACTTCGGCAAGTACTTCTGCCGCACCTACTTCCAGGTCCACGCCAACGGCGCTGTCTCTCCCTGCAACCCGCTCCGGGAGCTTTCCGTGGGGTCGATCTACCAGGAGGAGCTGCGGACGATCTACGAGCGCCACCGGGATCACCTGCTGTGCCGATACGAGATCAAGGGCTACTGCGGGACGGAATGCCCTAACCGGGACGTCTGCTTCGGCTGTCGGGCCAACGCCTATTACTACCTGGGAGATATCCAGGAGTCGGACCCCAAGTGCTGGCTCAACCCCCATGCCCCGGAATACTGTTATGTGGAGGCCACTTGATCATCTCAGCCATGGCAAAGAAAATCCCTGATGGAGAGAAGGCATCTTTACAAACCCCGCCATAGCGCGGCAAAAGGGCAGGAGGGCAATAGATGGCAGAGAATTATCCGGAGGAGGAGAGGACGCTGAGCTCCATGGAGTTAGAGGCCGGTTTGGCCATCGAGGAGGCGGAGACCGATCGGTCGGCCCTGGAAGAAGTGGGGGCTCGCTCCCAGGAGAAGGAAGATCTGCGGGGCCCGCTGGAGGGATTGAAAATCCTCGACCTGGGCCTGGCCGGGGCCGGCCCCTTTGGCCCCAGCCTGCTGGCCGAATTGGGGGCCGAGGTGGTCAAGGTGGAGATCCCCGGGGAGGGATGCACCATGCGGCGGATGCCCCCTTTCTATGAGGGGGCCTCTTTCTCGAAGCTGGTCGAGCTGCGCAACAAGAAATCGATCGAGGTCGATCTCCATACCGCCGAAGGCCAGGCGCTGATCCGGGAGCTGGTCAAGGAGTATGATGTGGTGGTGGAGAACTACCGGCCGGGCCGGCTGGAGGGATGGGGAATCGGCTATGAAGCGCTGAAGTGGGCCAATGACCGGGTGATCCTGGTGCGGGTCAGTGGATTTGGGCAGGAGGGTCCCTACAGTCACCGGACCTCTTATGACACCGTGGGGGCGGCCATGGGAGGGTTGCTCCACCTCACGGGCTACCCCGATGGGCCTCCCCTGACGCCCGGCCTGATCCTCTGCGATTACGCCTCGGCCGCCTTCAACGCCCTGGCCTCCCTCCTCGCCGTCTATTATCGCGAGAAGACCGGCCGGGGTCAGTGGGCCGACATCGCCCAATATGAGGCCATCTTCCGCTTCTCCGAGTTTAACGTGGCGGCCTATGACAAACTGGGCCTGGTGAGAAACCGCACCGGCAACCGGCATCCCAGCATTGCCCCGGGAGACCTCTTCGAAACCCAGGATCACCAACTGCTCGTCATCGTGGCCGACAGCGAGGAGGGCTTCGCCCGGCTGTGTCAGGCCATGGGGAGAGAGGAGCTTCTCCGGGACCCCCGCTTTGGCACGATGGCCCACCGGGCGGACCACGCCGAGGAAATTAACGGGATCGTGGGGGCCTGGGCCAAAGGCCATCCCCTTGCCGGGCTGACCAGGACTCTCGAGGAGGCCGAGGTCCCCTTCAGCCCCATCTACACCGTCCGGGACGCCGTGAAGGACCCCCATTATCAGGCCCGGCAGAGTTTCATCGAGATGGAAGATCCGGTCATGGGACGGGTGAAGGTGCCCAACCTGGTGCCCCGGCTCTCTGAGACCCCAGGCCGGATCCGGGATACCGGCCCGACGCTGGGGGAGCACCAGAGGGAGATCTGCTCCCAGCTCAAAAGGCCCCACCGGGAGGAGAGGCCAGCCCAGTCTCCCTCCCTTTCCGCTCCGCCGGACGGGGAGCAGGTCCTGGCCGGGCTGAGGGTCCTGGAGTTGGGGCCGGGCCTGGCGGGCGGCTTCGGGGCGACCCTGCTGGCCGATTTTGGGGCCGAGGTGATCAAGATCGAGGAGCCCGGCGTGGGAGACCCCTTGCGCCATCGCCCGCCCTTCGATCAGAGCCATTCCCTCTGGTGGTCGGTAGAGGGGAGGAACAAGCGCTCCCTGACCCTGGACCTGAGGAAGGAGAAGGGGAGGGAGATCTTCCGGCGGCTGGTGGGCCTCTCCGATCTGGTCATCGAGAGCTTCCGCCCCGGTACCCTGGAGGCATGGGGGCTGGGGTTCGAGGAATTGAAGCGGCTCAATCCTAAGCTCATCCTGGTGAGGGTGAGCGGGTTTGGCCAAAGCGGCCCCTACCGCCACCGCCCCTCCTGCGACGCCGTGGCCGCGGCCTTCGGCGGCCTGACCTTCTGCACCGGTTTCCCCGATGGGCTGCCGGTAAAGCCCTCCCTCTCCATGGCGGAGTACCTGGCCGGGCTCCTTGCGGCCATCTCCACCCTGGCCGCCCTCTACCGGCGCCAGCGGTCCGGCAAGGGACAGTGGGTGGACCTCTCCCTCTACGAGCCCCTCTTCCGCTTCTCCTTCCGGGCCCTCCCGATGTACGACAAGCTGGGGGTGCTGCCCGAGCGGAGGGGCCATTCCCTGCCGGCGGCCGGGGTCCAGGTGGTCTACCCGACCCGGGACGGCAAGTGGGTGGCCATCCTCTTCCCGGAAGACCGTCACTTTGCCCGGCTGTGTCGGGCCATGGGGAGAGAAGAGCTTGCCCGGGATCCCCGCTTCGACACCATCGTCAAGCGGCGGATGGAGAACAACGAGCTCCTCAGCCAGATCGTGGTCGCGTGGACCCGGGGGATGCGGGCCGAGGAGCTCATCAATCTCCTGGAGGAGCACGAGATCCCCACGGGCCTGGTCTACGACATCCGGGATATCTTCGAGGATCCTCACTACCGGGCCCGCGGCAACATCCTCACGGTGGAGGACCCGGCCTTGGGCTCGGTCAAGATGCAGGACGTGGTCCCCAAGCTGTCGCTAACCCCCGGGAAGGTCAGGAGCGCCGGGCCCCTGCTGGGCCAGCACAACGAGGAGATCTATAGGAACCTGCTGGACTTCCAGGGGGAGGAGCTGGGCGGGCTTCGAGAGGAAGGGGTAATCTAAGGGAACGAAAAAGAGAGAGCGAGCAAGATTCATGAAGAAGCCTATCTTGCTCGCTCTTGGGGGTTCTAGGCTACGCATCCCGGTACCAGATATTCCAGTATCGCCACCCCATCCCGTACCCTCCAGTATCACGAAATAAACAAAATCAATCACTTAGGCCCTCTCTCCCTGTCCCTTCATACCAGCGAATATCACCGTTTTCCACCCCGGTTGGCGTCGGGGTTGGTGTCAACTTGAGTGGCTGGAAGAGGCCGGAGGTTGGCGCTTCCTGGGCTTCCCCTTTCTCCTTATGCGGTGTCAAATTCCCTTCGGGGGCGGAAGGGCGGCGTGATATAATTATGTCCAACTAACAACCTTCGGGCGGAGACGGGTCTGCAGCCCCGGGCCGGTGCCTTACCCACCGGCCCCCGCCCATCAGCCTGGTAAGGAGGCAGAAAAGATGTCAGAACTTGACCGCGTCGAGGCCAAGGGGACGCCGACGGAGATCACCGTG
>JACOWJ010000045.1 GCA_016176845.1 Nitrospinota bacterium | reverse complement strand
GGTCCGCCACCTCCCTTTGTGGGGCTACCTCAATACCCCCCTATCCATGAGGGTCGAGTCATGCGCGGTCAATTTCGGTCCCTAATCCCGAACGCTCCTGTGAATACTATCCAGCTCAAAGCAAATTCCCTCTTGACAGGAGAGGTCTCCTGGTCGCATAATGCCCCTCGTGTAGAGAGGCCACTTCTTCGTTTCGCCCACCTGTGTTGATCGGCCTCTCGCTCGACAGATCCATTTGCTGCTGCTTCCTTCTCTGCCGACCCCGGGAAGGCGGAAGAGCCTTACTTCCTTGCAAGGAAGGAGATATGCGAGATGCTGCTCCCTGCCTTCCTCCCCCTTTTTGACACCTCTGCCTGCAATCTTTCGAAAGCCCAACAAGGTGGAAGAGCGTGCTTCCCACCTATGGGCAGGTCCGCTACCGGGAGCTGTGGCCGGGGATCGATCTGGTCTACCGGGGGCAGGGAGGGAGGCTCAAATACGAGCTCATCGTGAAGCCGGGGGCAGATCCAAGACAGATCCGGCTGGCCTACAACAGGATCGAGGGGATGAGCGTAAACGATGCTGGGGACCCGATCCTGCAGACCGCCTCCGGGGATCTGCGGGATGGCCGGCTTTATGCCTACCGGGAGATCGTGAGGAAAGCGGGTGGAGGTGACGGTGACGCCGTAAGGTTTTCCTGCGGGGCAAGCAAAATTAGACGGGGGATTATGGCTGCACCAAACGATTGACAGGGGTGCGGGGCGAGTTGGCGTCAATATCCCGAGCGAATTGCCAAAAACCCCCGAAAATATGGGGCGAAACGGGCTTTATCCCCTTTCTGCCGCAAAGAGGGCGGCGCCCAAGGCCCCCATGATCTGAGGCTCCGGGGCGATATGGGCCTTCAGGCCCAATCTCTCTTCCAATTTGCGGACGACCCCCACGTTCTTGGCAATGCCGCCGGAGATGGCGAACTCCGGCTCGATCCCCACGCGCTTCAAGAGCCCATGGACCCGCTCCGCGATCGCCTCATGAAGGCCGGCCAGGATGGTGCTTTGGGGGATGCCCCTCCGGGCCATGGCCGTCACCTCCGATTTGGCGAAGACGGCACACATGGAACTGACCGCCACGCTCTCCGAGGCCTGCAAGGAGAGGGGCCCGAGCTCTTGAATGGATAGGTCGAGGGCCCGGGCCATGGCCTCCAGGAAGCGGCCGGTCCCCGCCGCGCACTTGTCGTTCATGGCGAAGCTGGTATGGAGGCCCCTCTCGTCGATTCGAATGGCCTTGCAGTCCTGTCCCCCCATATCCAGGATGGTCCGGACGTGGGGAAAGACGAAGTGGGTCCCCTTGGCATGGCAGGCGATCTCGGTAATGATCTCGTGAGCGAAGGGAACGATGATCCTCCCGTAACCCGTGGCCACGATGTAATGCAGATCGGCCAGGCCAAGGCCGATTTCCTTCAGGGCCATGGCCATCGCCCGATGGGCGGTGTCCGCGCTATCCGCTCCCGTGCGGATCAGACTGGAAGCGACGATCCCTCCTTCTCGTAAGATTACTACTTTGGAAGTGGCCGACCCGATATCGATTCCTGCTATGATATGATCCATCGTCAGGTTTCCCCCACCCTTTACGGAGAGATCGTCAGAACCTCCCCCCAGAGGGCGGCCCCCAATGCCCCTATAATCTGAGGCTCGGGAGGAACCCACATCTCCTCCCCGGCCATCTCCTCCAGGGCCTTCTTGAGCCCCGGGTTTTGGCTGCCGCCTCCGGTGAGGACGACCTGGGGCCGCAACCCGATCTTCTTGAGGAGCTCAAAGGAACGCTCCGCCACCGCCTGGATCACGCCGGCCAGGATGCTCCATTTGGACCTCCCCCGGTGGATCAGGGAGATGACCTCCGACTCGGCGAAGACCGTGCAGTAGCTGCTGACCATCTCTCGTCCGGGGGCGCGGAGGGCCAGCTCCCCCATCTCCCCGATGGAGACCTCCAGGACCTCGGAGATCACCTCCAGGAAGGCCCCCGTGCCGGCCGCGCACTTGCTGTTGCAGACGAAATCCCGGACCTCCCCTTTCTCGTTCAGCCGCATGGCCCGGACCCCTTCGGACCCAATGTCCAGCACCGTTCGGGCCTGCGGGAAGTGGTAGTAAGCCCCCCGCGCGTGACAAAGCTGCTCCGAACGGGTCCGCTGGGCGAATGGGATGGTATCGCGGCCTACACCGGTGGCCACCGTGAAGGAGACCTCCTTCCAGGAGAGGCCCGCCTCCGCCAGCATCGCTCTTAAGGCCGCCTCGGGGGTCTCGGCCTCCGGGTCCTGGGCCCGCATCACGCGCGTGGCCAGGATCTCCCCCCCTCGCAGGATGGCCACCTTGGTGCTGTGAGTGCCCACATCGACCCCTACGCAGATTTTCCCTTCCAACTGCTCATTCCCTTTCAGCTCATCATAAGAGCTATGAGCTATGAGCTACCATTAGCCTCCGATCATCTCCACGAAGGCCTCGATCCTTCCCCGGACCTGCTCCAACCCCTCCAGGGAGTAATCCCCTTGCAGGAGGAGGACCGGGATGTCGAGCTCTTCCCGGATCTTGTCGCGGAGATACGGATACTCGATCGCCCGGCATTCGCAGTAATTGATAATATAAAAGATGGCCCCTTGCGCGTTGTATCCCTCGAGCCGGCTTCGCGTGCGATCCCACCGGCTGGTGGGGTAGGGATAGGTGGCAGGGGAGCAGGTCTCGGTGGAGCGGGGGCAATCGATCTCCAGGGAATGCTGGGCGATGGCGGTGAGGGGATCCCCATTCGTCTGGATAGTGTTCCCATAATAGCTGGTGTGGCAGCTGATATCCTCGCTCACCACCTGGCCGCCGGCCTTTTCGATGATCTGGTAAAGGCGGGCGTTCACCACGTCCGTGGCGCTGGCGGAGAGGAAGATGCGCACGCCCGAGGCGGCCTTCGTCCCCTGAGAGAGCTGGTCCAACTGCCCCTTCAGGAGACGGTTATGCTGCTCCTTGGGCATCAGCTGGCTGGCGTATTCGATCTGCCAGGCCTCGGACCCCGAAATGGGGAGAGGAGAGCGCTTCCTCAGCTCTTTGAGCTGTCCCATCAGTTGGTAATGCTCGTTGTAGACCGCGATCGCCCGGCTCAGGTCCTCATCGGTGATCTCGCGGCGCAGGCCCCTTTCCAGGGCCTGCTTGAACTCCCGCAGCTCATGCTTGTAGTAATCGAGCACCTTCCGGCCCGTCCTCTTCTCGGGATAGGCGATATAGAGGACGTAGGGGCAGAGCTCCACGCCGGCGAGGGTCGGACCCTTTCTCGGGACCAGCTCCTTCCACCAGTATTCCAGCTTGGAGATCAGGTCACAGGAGTTGGGGATGACCACACCGTCCAGATAGTCGTAAACGCCGCGGGCGGCCAGGTCCAGACAGCTGGCGGCGTAGCGGCAGCCGTAGGGGACCAGATGCTCGTCGGCCACCTGAAGCTTCTCGGGGCTGCCGAAGATCCTCACCGGCAACACATCTGCGGCATGGAGGATCGTCTCGGGCGTCAAACAGCAGAGGTAACCGAAGACCTTCTTCTGGTTCGCCTCCTTCCACTGCATCGCGGCCTGGTGGCGATCCTGGATGGTCTTTTCGAATTCCTCGATCATCGCCGGTTCTCCTTCTTTCAAAACTCAGAGGTCGGGTTTTTTCCCCGTTTCCTCCAGGGGATCAGGGATTGTTGAATATACACATCTTCAGGGCCATTTGTCCAGCGAAAACTGGCGACCTGTACCATCAGATTCATGAACCCAACTTCACGCCCTGGGCCCGCGCTGCAAGAGCTGCTCCGCGAAGGCATCCAGCCGCGTATAGACCTGCCCCTCCGAGAAGAGCCGCTCGTCCACCAGGTCGCCCTCCAGGTTCACGCTGGGGATCCCCAGCTCCTTCTCCAGGGCCGCCGAGATCTCCACGGCGGGGAAGACAATGGGGCGGCAGGTGATCAGGTACGAGAGGACGGCCCCGGAGATCTTGTACTCCTGGCAGTCATGGAGGATGGAGTCGACCACGTTGCCCATTCCGGTGCCCCGCAGGAGGAAGCGGTGGGCGATCTCCCGGATCGGCTCCTCCGGCCTCCGGGGGGGCCAGGGGTCGGGGTTGTAAGCGGGCTCGTAGACGAACACCCCGCCGAACTTCTCAAAATAGTTGAAGATGCCCATGTTGTACCAGGTGGGCAGGCCGTACCAGAGCAGGCGGAACCGCTCGTTCTCGATCTGCCCGATGCCCTTCTCGACCCGCTCCCGCAGCTCGTCTCGCATCTTGGCGTAAAAGTCGTAGCACCGCTTCGTGCCGCTCTGGTACATGCCCGGGTACATGGTGCCGAAGCCATCGGCACAGCCCATGGGGGAGGGAACGGCCTTGCGCAGCTGCAGGATCTCCTGCCGCACGTTGTTGGTCTTGTAAGCCCAATCCAGGCATTCGTTGAGCCTCGCCGGGTCGTACCGGGTCCCCGTGACCTCCTCGATGAAGGTCAGGCAATCCTCGATCTGCGAGGCATAGTAATCCACCTCGTGCTCTTTGGGGGTCGACAGGATCCCTTTGAAGATCCGCTCCGGCCGATCCATGCAGAAATAGGGCACATTGAGGCGCTGGGCCATATCCTCGAACCACTTGACCCGCACGTCGCAGACGCAGCTGGTCGTGACGATCATGTCGGGCTTGGGCATTCCTCCCAGGGGGGCATCGTGCCAATCTCCGGTCCGCAGGGACTCGATCACGAAGCCGGTGGCGACCCTCTGGTAGCCGCAGAGGTAGGAGGCGTAATCCTCCTGCTCTGCCGCCCGGGCAAACCGCACCGCCTCCTTCTCCACCGATTCGTCGCGGGTTCCTCCCCTCCGCTGGACCGCGCTGAGGGCCGCGAACTGCTCGGGGAAGAAGGGCAGGACGCCCATACAATGGTACAGCTCCTTGTCCATGGCGGCGCAGGACCAGGCGATGGGCCGGCCCTCGGCCTTGCCCTTATGGCCGTTGGCGTAATCCTCTTTGATAAAGGCCCAGGTCTCGGTGGCCGTCTGGATGGACTTCTTCGACTTGGAAGTCTTGATCCTCTGCTCCTGTTGGATGGACATGGCCTTTCCCTCCTCTCTTGGCCCGGGCTTTTGAGGCCCGGGTGAAAGCTTTGGCGTAGATCATCCTTTTGGGGGGTTCCTTCAGCAAGATTTCGTATTATACCATATTGGTCCCAGATAGCGACCCCCGATGTGAAAGCCTGGGGAGTGCCATCCGGTCTATGCCATTGCCAGCCCTCCCTTCGCCATGATATCATGAAAAGATAAAAAATATTGAGGGAACGTAGATGAGCGCAGAAAAGAATACCCAATATGTCTTATGCCCCAAGTGCGGCTATCCCAATAAGCTGGAGAGCGTCGTCTGCGGCTTTTGCCAAAAAGATCTGCGCAGGGCCAAGATCCTCCACTTTCCATCCTCCAGCGATCCTCGTACCCGGCGCGTCAGGCCTCGTCATCGCAGGGTGGGCGATAAAATCTGGAGGATCCTCGTGAGCGGTTCTCTGTTTATGGCAGGGGGCTACCTTTTCTATATCTCCCTGACCAGCTCGGAGTTTAAGCTCTGGCTAGTTTCCCTGCTATGCTTCTTTTATGGCTTCCAGTTGGTCCATCCCTTTTTGCGAAATCCGATCGATCCTCAGAGGTGATGGGGGGGCGCGGTAAAAGTCCTTGTAACCGGGTAGAGGATAAGATATGATAAAGGGAACCGGGAGGGGGGGAGGCGGTCTACCGGTTTTTCCGTTTCCCACAGCGAACGGAGGGGTGTCCCCTCTGCTGATTCGATGGCAACCGGATTTCGGTGTCCGGGTTTTCATGAAAGGCGAAAGCAGTGTTGATCGATCCTTATAGCCGGGTGATCGATTACCTGAGGATTTCCATCACCGATCGATGTAACCTCCGCTGTATCTACTGCATGCCCCCCGAAGGCCTCGAGCCGAAAGGCCGAGAGGAGATGCTGCGTTACGAGGAGATCGAGCGGGTGGCCCGGGAGTTCATCCAACTGGGGGTGACCCGGTTTCGGATTACGGGGGGCGAGCCCTTGATCCGAAAGGGGATTACGGAATTGATCCGAGGCCTGGCCGGATTGGATGGGGTTGAAGATCTGTCCTTGACCACCAACGGTCTCCTGTTGGATCGTTATGCCTTGGAGCTCAAACAGGCGGGCCTTCGGCGAGTCAACATCAGCCTCGACTCCTTGGACAGCGAGAGATACCATTACATCACCCGAGGGGGAGACTTCCATCAAGTGCTTCGAGGAATCCGGTCTGCCCTGGAGGTTGGGCTCAATCCGGTCAAGCTTAACGTCGTCGTCATCCGGGGGGTCAACGATGATGAGGTGCTTGATTTCGTGGAGCTCGCTCGAACTCTTCCAGTATGGGTACGCTTCATCGAGTTTATGCCCATGGGGGGGGAGAGCTTCTGGACTCCTGAGAAGTTCATTCCCAGTGAGGAAGTAAAGGAGCGGGTGCTCGAGCGCTATTCCCTGGAAGCCTTACCCCAGTGGAGCTCAGGGGGGCCATCTGCCCTGGAGCAGGGCTTGTCGCCCGCATTCCATCCGGAAACGCGATCGGCGATGGTCGGCAATGGGCCGGCCATCTATTGGAGGACCCCCGGAGCGGTGGGCCGGGTGGGGTTTATCAGCTCGATGACTCAGCATAGCTGCCATCGTTGCAATCGGCTTCGCCTGACGGCGGAGGGTCGGCTGCGCTCCTGCCTGTTGGCCGACGAGGAGATCGACCTGAGGCCATCCTTGAGGGAAGGAGGGACGAAAGAGGCGCTAAAGAGATTGATCGAGAGGGCCGCCAGGAGCAAGCCCCCCGGTCATCAACTCAGCCCTGCCGGCCGCTCCCATGCTCGAGGGCAGATGTCGGCGATCGGAGGGTAGAGGGCTCGAAAAGCCCTCCAATGAAAAATGCAAAGTGCAAAGTGAAAAATGCAAAATGAAGCCATCATCGCCCGATAGCGTCTGGCCACTCCCAGGCTCGAAAACGCGCCCCTCACATTATTTGGCCCCCTATGCGGGCTTATATCTTCCATTTTGCATTTTGCATTTTTCACTTTGCATTTTACATTCTTCCGTTCTCATTTCCCCGGAGGGGTAAGGTGCTCTCGGAAAAGGTCAAACATTTTACCGAATCGGTCATTCGAGAGATGACCCGGCAGTGTCTCAAGGTTGGGGGTGTCAACCTCGCACAGGGCTTCCCCGATTTCGAGGCCCCGGAGGAGATCAAAGAGGCGGCCATCCGGGCCATCCGAGATGGGGTTAACCAGTATGCCATTACCTGGGGCAGCCCCAGCTTCCGTGAGGCGATCAGCCGAAAGGCCCTTCGCTACAATGGGATCACGGCCGACCCCGAGACCATTTACAGGGAAAATTGGCAATTCCCCACTTTAGGCAGTAGCCTCAATGATTTCAATGGGTTAGCCAAGAAGACTGGGCTTATGTTGGAATTTCAGTGATTCTATAGTCATTAGATGTTGGGAAAACAATTTGGAATTTTGCCGCGGCAGATGTAGGGGCGACCGGCCCGGTCGCCCCTACTAAAAATTCCAAAAGCAAACCGCAACATCTATAGCCACACACCGCATTTCCTGGATTCCGGCTTTCGCCGGAATGACGAGAAATGAGTAAGTTATTTAATCCCCGTTCCTTAGCGTCACCGGCTGGCGCCTGGGCTACATCCTGGCCCCGGAGAGGTTGACCTCCGGGATCCGCAAGATGCACGATTTTCTGACAGTCGGGGCGCCCGCCCCTTTGCAAGAGGCCGCAGCCGTTGCGCTGGCTCTCCCAGACTCTTACTATGAGGGGTTGCGCAAGATCTACCTGGCCAAGAAGGACCTGTTATGGGGAATCCTGACGGAGGCCGGCTTCGACCCCTATCGCCCGCAGGGGGCTTACTACATCCTCTGTAACCTCGACCGCTTCGGCTGCGAGAACGATGTAGAGTTCGCCCGGTACCTGGTCCAGGAGGTCGGAGTGGCGGCCGTGCCGGGCAGCAGTTTCTACCATGAGCCCGGTTTGGGGAGGAACCAGATCCGCTTCACCTTCTCGAAGAAGGAGGAGACCCTGCTGGCGGCCGGTCAACGGCTGAAAAAGGTGCACGGTCGGCTTAAGACGAGCTCATAGCTCATAGCTCTTAACTGCTATGAGCTACGAGCTATGAGCCACGAGCTACGAGCTAGAGGTGCTGGCCGCTCTCGAAAGATGAGGGAGATCATGAGCTATTCGGCCTGGTTTCAGTGTATCGAGGGATGCGAAGAGAGATATCCGTTGACCGAGGTGATCTATCGCTGCCGCCGCTGTAGCGGCCTCCTCGATGTGGTCCACGACATCGAGGAGCTCCGCAAGCGTAGCCCTTCGGCCTGGATGATGCTCTTCGATGAACGCTACAAGCGCAGTTCCTGGCCCTATGGCAGTTCCGTCTGGGGAAAGAAGGAATGGGTCTGCCCCACGGTAGCGAACGAGAATGTGGTCTCGATGTACGAAGGGGGAACCAATCTCTTCTGGGCCGAGCGCTTTGGCCGAGAGATCGGCGTGGAGGATCTTTGGGTGAAGCAGTGTGGCAACAGCCACACCGGCTCTTTCAAGGACCTGGGTATGACGGTCCTGGTCTCGATGGTCAAGCAGATGATCGCGGAAGGGAAGCCCATCCGGGCGGTGGCCTGCGCCTCCACGGGGGATACCTCCGCCGCCCTGGCCGCTTACTGCGCTGCAGCGGGCATTCAGGCCGTCGTCTTTTTGCCCAAGGACAAGGTCTCTCATGCCCAGCTCATTCAGCCCATTGCCAACGGGGCCCTGGTCCTCTCCCTGGATACCGATTTCGATGGCTGCATGGAGATCGTACAGAAGGTCTGCGCGGAGGAGGATATCTACCTGGCGAACTCCATCAATTCCTTGCGAATCGAAGGGCAGAAAACGATCAGCATCGAGATCGTGCAGCAGTTTGACTGGGAGATCCCCGATGTGATCGTTATTCCGGGAGGGAACCTGGGCAATGTCACCGCCGTGGGCAAGGGCTTTCTGTTGATGAAAGAGTTGGGGTTGATTAAC
The DNA here is from genome assembly GCA_016176845.1 of Nitrospinota bacterium. Lineage (GTDB taxonomy): Bacteria > 2-12-FULL-45-22 > 2-12-FULL-45-22 > 2-12-FULL-45-22 > JACOWJ01 > JACOWJ01. The sequence continues at coordinate 19,557 of JACOWJ010000045.1, read as the reverse complement.
GCCCTGCCCCGCATCGTCTGCGCCCAGGCCCAGCGAGCCAATCCGCTCTATCTCAGCTATTTAAATGGCTTTCGGGAGTACCACCCCGTTCGTGCCCAGCCGACCTTGGCCAGCGCCATTCAGATTGGCAACCCCGTCAGCATCAACAAGGCCATTCGGATCCTCCAGACCTTTCATGGGATTGTGGAACAGGCCAGCGAGGATGAGCTGGCCAATGCGGCAGCCCAGGCCGACCGGGCCGGCCTCTTCAACTGCCCCCATACGGGGGTGGCCCTCGCCGTGCTGCTGAAACTGTTGGAGCGCAAGGAAATCCGGCGTACCGACCGGGTAGTAGTGATTTCCACCGCCAACGGCCTCAAATTTCCCGAGTTCAAGATCGACTACCACGAAGGTCGACTCCGGGACATCCATCCTCGGTATGCCAACCTGCCCGTGGAGCTTTCGCCCGATCTGGACGCGGTCAAGCGGGTGCTGGATCAGAAGGTCGGATAGTGGGGGAGGGAGCCATCTCAGGCAAGGTAAGTGTTAAGTTTTAAGTGTTAAGTTTTAGGTTTCTTGCTTAACACTTAAAACGTGAAACTTAAAACTTTCCCGTAAATCCTGTCTAAAAAGGAAATTCCTATGCGATCAAGCTATAGATACTCAGATAATAGACATTATCACGAATAAAACCTCCATGAATGTCATTTCGAAGGAGCGGAGCGACTTTAATAAGTTTTAGGTCTTAAGTTTTAGGTTTTAAGTTTTAAGCGCCTAAAACCTAAAACTTAAAACCTAAAACTTATTTCAATCCGATAAAGATTTCTCGGGTGCTACGCGCCCTCGAAATGACACTTCTAGGGCCTTATTTGCGATAATGTCTATTTATTTAGAGGGCAGCTCCACGGTGGCCGTGCCGATGACGGTCTTCTGGCCGTTCTGGTTCTCGGTGTAAGCCTCGCAGTCAACCAGGTTTTTCCCTTCCTTCTGGTACTTCTTGACTACCCTCCCCTTGCAGGTGATGACGTCTCCCGGCCAGGTGATCGAGGCGAACCTCACCCCCAAGCGCCGCAAGGATGCGTTACCCACCCAGTCGGTGATCAGCTGCCCCACGAATCCCATACTGAGCATCCCATGGGCAAAGACGCTGGGCATACCTGCGTTCTTGGCGAAGACCTCATCGTGGTGCATGGGATTGAAATCCCCGGAGGCGCCCGCATACTTGACCAGCTGGGTTCGGGTAACGGGTCCCTTGGTCAAAGGGGGAATCTCATCCCCTTCGTTGATGTCCTCGAAAAAAGGTGACTGCTTCATAAGCCTTCTCCTTCTCCTCCTTTTAGTTCCGAACGACCAACAGGGCCCGGGCCCGGGTCACGAGCTCCCCTTTCTCATCCACACAATCGGTCTCGGTGGTGATCATATCCATCGAGCCGCTTTTCCCTTCTTTGGTGTAGATATCCTTGATCCGGGTAGTGCAGGTGAGCTTGTCGCCGGGCTTGATAAGCCGAAAATACTCGTACTCCTGCTCGCCATGGAGCAGCTTGGAGATATCCACCTTCAGGTCCTTTAGCATGTCCATGATGTCCCATTCCTCGGACCGGAACAGGGTGGGGAAGGTGGGAGGGGCGATTAGACTTCCATGCTTGCTGGCCCTGGCGGCCTCTTCGTTTCGGTAGAGGGGGTTTTCATCCCCGATCGCCTCGGCCAGCTCCTTGATCTTTACCTTCTCCACTTCGTAAATGAAGGAAGGGTACACCTTCCCGATGACACTCTTGTCCGTCATGGCGGCCTCTCCTTTCTTCTAGCTTTCGATCAGCTTCGCGCCCAGATCGTTTGCTGCCTTCAAGAGCTCGGCCTTTTCTTTCACCTGTCCCGGCATGAGCAAGCCCGCCCCCTTGACTTCTCCGACGATCTTCATCTGATTGAAGTTGCAGAACTGAGCGAGGGTCTTCAGCCCATGATCGGTCATGGTCTCCTGGGGATCAGCGCAGACGGCAACCAGGGCCACCTTCTTCCCCTTGAGGGAGGTGTTGAACTGCATGTCCATCAGACAGTAACAACGATCGATCCAGGCCTTCATCTGGGCGGTGACGTCGCCCCAGTAGATCGGGGTGGCCAGGATCAGGGCATCGGCCGACCGCATCTTTTCCAGCAGCGGGATCATATCGTCTTTCTGGGCACAGGTGCCCCCTTCCGGCTTGCAGGCCATACAGGCCCGACAGGGAGCGATGTTCAGGTCGCTGAGTGTCACGCTTTCCACCTGCGCCCATTTGCTCTGGGCCCCAGCCGCCACCTGCTCCGTCAAAACTGCAGAATTACCGCCCTTCCTTGGACTTCCGATGATCCCTAAGAGTTTCATCCTTCGATCTCCTCTTGGTTGAACTCGGTTGATCCTGCAAATGTTCCTGCGAAGCGAAACACAAGGGTTAGACCACGGACGTACTTTACCAAAAACCCGCCCCTTGTCAATATCCCTTTTCTGGGAGTGGGGGAGAAGCGATGGTTCGCGGCTTGCGAGGTCTTACAGGTTCGCAGGGGCGTCTGAGCATTTGGCTTCTTCCACTTCGTGGCTTTCTCTTTACTTCAGGAAACTTTCCGGACCCGCCCCCAGCGGAAAAAAGTCAGTTCCGCTTTTTGGCCCAAGAACCCCTGAGAAATCCTGCGCTGGGAATCCGAGGAGCAGAACCGACTTTTCTCCTGGTAGGTGGCCCCTGGAATGTCCCCTGTACTTCCCTCGATCTGAAGTGTCAAGGCGAGACCCTGGCAACCGGGAACCTGCATTATTTCCGATTAATTAGAAAAGCGCTTCCATCGATAATATAATCTATTCCGGATATTTTCATTTTACGAAATTGCTCAACCTTAAATTGTTTAAAGCAAGTTCATCTTATTTTCCTTTCAGAGATTGGACGGTGAAATCCCGATAGAAATATTGCCTGACGTAACATTGCTTTTTCGGGTGCCAATCGATGCTTTACCAAATATTCGAAATATTCTTTAGCCTTTTTATTGTGCTGATCATCACCCACCTCAGCCAGGATCATTCGGGTACCGTCAGGTTCTGGAAGATCCGGCAGTCGGCGGTCTGCGTGAGAAACCACAGCCAGGGCACGATCTCCGCCTGGTAATAGATGAACCTCGCCTCGCTATGCCCTTGGGAGAAGCGGCCGATGATCCCGTTGAAGTAACGGACGCCATTGTCGGCCAGGACGACCGTAAGGGTGACGTTCTGGCCGACAATGGCCTTAAAGGGGATCGAGGGATTTTCCGAGAGCAGGTTGAGATGAAAGAGAAAGGGCCTGGAAATTCCCTACTCGATGTCACAGAGTTCGAGAATGTCTCCTTGTTTTCTGTCGCCTTGCTTATCAACCGATCATCACAGTTGGACAGCCCATCACAATCACTCCGCCATGGGCCGTCATGTCACCCAGGCGAGCGGCAGGCTGGCCACCGATCATGACGGTGAAAGAGCCAAGGGCAATAATGTCCGGCGGGCCGACGCACGTGGCCATATCGCCGACGCGCGCGGCGGGCATTCCGGCAATGATCACTGTTGGACAGCACGGCGGCAAGATCGGCCCGCCTACGTGTGGTGCGTTTCATCCTGCAGCTCGGATTCTCCCTCGCTACAGAGCTCCCGGTTCACACTTACGAGCCGGTTCACAAAATACACAACTCGCGGCGTGTACGCTCGGGCATTCACCGCCCGGGCTGACTCCGCTGCGCGGGGGTCGGTATGGATGCGTACCCGGCCAAAGTCGTGGCCGAAGCGGCGTTCCATCCATGCGCGGATGGGATCATCCAACGGCCGGCTTCTGCCGGATTCCAGCACCTCGTGAACCATGGGCGGCACCATGGAAGATCCGGCCTGGTTCGAGGAGCTATACTGTAAACCCTGTCGCCGCTTGTGCCATTCGGCTACCGATGGGTTGCTCATCGGGTCAATTGCGATAGAGATTCTGCCTCCCTCCGTAGTAATGACCGGAAGAGCCTGTGGTTCATCGGGAGGTATACGGACGATCATGACACCTGTCCCCCATTGTTACTGAATTCCCGATAGCGACGCGAAGGTTTAAACATTTTCAATACGTTTCTCGACCTCGGTGCAGCGGCGGCCGATCTCGGTGGCCAAGGCCTCGTTGTAGGAGAACTGGGCCCGGTTGTTCTCCTGGAGCCGGGTGCGGATCCTGCCCAGTTGTAATTCGATGATCCGTCGCATGACGTCGTTCGTGATTGGGTAGTAAGGCACCCCGATCTAGGGCTGTGGACTAGAATATTCCTTGGCCTTGACATATCCAGCAACAGAATTATAATGCCAATCGTAAAACCCTAAATGGTCATACCCAAGAAGGGCTAGTCACCTTGAAAAGGGGTAAGGAGCGGAAACGATGAAATCCCGAACCATGGTGTATCTTGATCCTGAGCAGCTTCAAGCTTTAAAGGCTGAGGCCAGGGCCCGAAGGATCTCTCTGGCTGAACTCATGCGGCGTTTGGTTAAACAGCACCTTGAAGAATGCCAGGGGCTTCCCGCTGTTCCTCCCGAGGCATACCTCAGGATTGTCGCCTTAGGATCAAGTGGTCGTCCGGACATCTCCGACTGTCACGACACTTATCTTGGCGAGGCCCTCCGCCATGAGCATGCTGGTTGATACGGGGGCTTGGTATGCCGTTGCGGAAATATCGGACCGTCATCACGAGGAGGCAAGCCAGTTTTACGCCAACCATGCCGGACGGACACCCTTCGTCACCACCGATCTCATTGTCGCAGAAACGTGGGCCCTCCTCAACTCGCACCTGGGTCGTTCGTCTGCCCTCACCTTTTGGGAAACCCTCCGAGAGACGCGAACTCCCATCTTGACCCTGGAATCTGTTGACCTTGAAGCCGCCTGGCGGGTCGCTCAGGCCTTCCCAGATCAAACGTTCAGTTTCGTGGATTATACCACATTTGCCTTGATGGAGCGACTAGGGATCAACGACGTCTTTGCCTTTGATGCCCACTTCCTCGTCTACCGCTTTGGGCGAAATCGATAGCGGTTCTTCCGCCGCTTCCCCTCCTGACTGGCCATCTGTAACGTTAAGATCTACTTCTGGTCCCAATGATTCACGAAATATCATACTGAAATGCCCCTCCATCATCCACCGAGACATGCACCCTCGATATCGTTTCTCCAGCGGCCATCCGCGCCAGGAGCTCCCGCGAGATCTCCGGCAGGAGCGTCCGGGTGAGGATGTGGTTGTTCTGGCGGCGCCGGGTGAGGATATCGAGCAACTGACGGATCTCGAAGTCCCGTCCCAGCACCGGATCGATATCCCCCTTGCGGGCCCGGCCTGTCAGGTCGATGGTATCCGGAACCGCGCTTGCTGCTCCCAGATCCGCGTCCCCACGACCGTGCTCAAGCCCAGCTCGTTGTTTTTCCCGCTCGATCCGAGGGAGGAACGGTTCTCCTTGTCCAGCTCGATCCACTCCCCTTCGAACTGAGAGACCCCCACCGGCACACCGAAATAATCCTGGAGCAGGCGCTCCATGGCATGCGCCGAGGGGGGGCGTTGCGCCAGCAGCCCCACGTAAAACAACAGCCGCTGATCGGCCATCTCCAGCCGCCCCCTCCAGCTCGAACTCTCCCTGATCGCTGCCGAAGGGGAGATTTCCCGGTAGGTCCCGGTTGGGGCAGGTGGTATGGACCATGAGGGTCTCCGTGGGAGGAAGGGTCGGCCTGAAGCCGAGATCGACCAGGGTCAGGTAGACCTCCGTCCCCGCCTCCCCTTTCTTGGGAGATGGCCGGCGGGTCGCATACCAGAATGCCTGGCCCCTCTGGCCGTCGTCCGCATGCCTTCAAGAGTAAAAGGGCCGGAAATGGGTGGGCTCTTGCGAAGAGGGGACCGTGCTCAGGACGTCGTCGATGGAGTAGACCTCGGTGGCGGCCTGGCGGCGCAGGTCGGGGATGACCCGGTACTCGGTCTGGGCATGAGTCAGCCGGATCGGCTCGGCTACCTGGGGAAACAGGTTGATGATGGGGGTACAGCCCAGCCGGAAGCTTCCCGCGTCGACGGGCTGCTCGATTCGGGGCGATCGGTCCAGGAAGATCAGGATCTCCAAGGTCTCGCCGAAGCCAGCGCGGGCAGCGCGATCGAGCCCCACTACCTCCACGAACAGGGACTTGTCCGGGAAGGTGAAATACTCCTGGAGCAGCCGGTATCCCAGGAACGAGCGACTGGGATAGGGCAACATCCCCTCGTCCTTCTCGAAGCCGACCGGCCGGGAGTAAAGGGTGGTGTGGCGATCAATGGGGTACCCACTGGTCAGTTTCCCCCGGTCCGGATCGAGGACGAACTGGACGATGGACATCGAGGGGATGGGAGCCAGGTAATGGGGGTAGAGGACGTTCAATAGAGATTCGGTGATCTCCGGGAGCTCGTCGTCCAGCTTGTGGTGGATGCGTCCTGCCAGGAAGGCGAAGGCCTCGATGAGCCGTTCGACATGGGGGTCTTCGCACTTGTCCGCTTCCAGCTGGAGGCGGCCGGCGATCTTAGGATACTTCTCGGCGAACTCCGCCCCCATCTGGCGGATGAAGGTCAGCTCCCGTTCGTAGTAGGCAAGCAGTTCGTCGCGCATTACCCTCCCCCCTTCACCAGATATTCCCCGCTGTGCAACTGCAAAACGGTATCGAAAGTGACCGGCTCCGGGGCCGGCTCCACCCGCAGCCGCGCATCGATCCGGAACCGCAGGGCCCGCTCGTGCTCTCGCATCGGCTCCAGAGTCACGTTGACCCCTTCGAGTCGGGGCTCGAAGGGACGGTAAGGAAGCCCGACTTCATCAACTTCCGCACCACACCCACGCAAGTCGGGGCGATGGCCTCGAAATTCACACCCAGGCCGCGAGACAGGTCAGCTGCCAGCTCGCGGAGTCTATCCCGGCCATCGCAGCCGGCCAGCACAGCACTGGTGAGCCGATCCACTTCGCCCGTGAGCTCAAATCCCTGCGTCAGCTTCAAGTATGCGGATTTAACGGTCCAGCCCCCATTTTCTGCCTGGAGAACATGCTCCATTTGGTGGTCGTGCACCAGTATGAGCGATTGATCCAAAAGCTCCTGTTCGTTCTCGATCTCCTGCAACAGCTCTTCGACAGCGAAGATGCGCTCGATCTGCTCGCCGCAGCTGCCGACGAACCGTCAGGTTGGCCAGCGTGATGGAGGCAGCCCCTACCCCCAGCACATGGTTGTCCGCCAGCGGTTCGCCCGTGACCTCGGAGCCAAAGTCGTGAACTACGAGCAGATCCTCGACGGGAACCAACAGCGCTTCCGAGCGGATGCCCGCGTCGGTCCGCTTCAGCACACCGATGGCGATCAACTGGTCCAGGTCCGTCGGGGCCAGGGCCGTCCGTGCCGCCTCAACCGACACCGCCTGCCCCAGCAGGAAGAGCCGTACCAGCGTGTTGTAAGGTGTATGGGTTACGTTGCCGACAGATGGAAAATAGCCGCCAAAAAGTGATGAAATACGGCTTACCCCTGTTGTAACCCCTTGAAAAATAAGGAGTTTGGACGCTAAACAAATACATCCAATCTACGTGCCGGCTAAGCGCTCCCATGTGTCAAAATGAGGTCCTCGCTCATAGGGTCTTTGGCCCAGCTTGCTCACTGGCTCGGGAGATCTGGCGGGAAAATTTTTCTTGTCAAGAGGGGACAGGTGTGCTATTAATTACGCCTTAAAAAATTGGGGTAACTGTAAGTTTTGGTGAACAAAGGGTTCGGGCTTGGAACGCATTTTCGACCGGGAATGAGAGGGGTAAGAGATTATGGAGGAACAGGACAACAAAAGACGAATCATTCACCCTGCATCGGGAAACCTGTGGTCACGACGGGACTTCGTTCATCTGGCCGGATGGGGAGGCTTCTTAACGACCCTGGGGATCACCTCGCTGGGGACGCTGAGGTTTATGTTCCCCCGGGTCCTCTTCGAGCCCCCTACCACCTTCAAGGCCGGCTTCCCGGACGAGTATCCCATGGGAATGGTCAGCACCAAGTATATCAAAGATTACCGGGTATGGATCATCCGGGAGCCCAATGGCTTCTATGCCCTCTCCGGCAAGTGCACCCACCTGGGCTGCACGCCCAACTGGTTGGATGCGGAGCAGAAGTTTAAATGTCCTTGCCATGGAAGCGGTTTCATGAAGAGCGGCATCAACTTTGAGGGACCTGCCCCCCGCCCCCTGGAGCGGGTTAAGATCGCTTTGGCCGAGGATGGCCAGCTCCTGATCGATTTCGGCAAGATCTTCGCCTTTGAAAAAGGCCAGTGGGAAGACCCGGAGGCCTTCTTGAAGGCTTAGCGAGCGGAGGGAGAGGTCGAGATTTTACCCTGAAAATGCCCAAGTCTATCGAAGGTCCATTTTTATGCCCGGGGGCGGTCAACTTTGCTTGGCCATGTCGGTTTGGGCCTGCTTTGTGATTCCAATGCGAAGGAGATTCGTCGGTGTTAAAGGATCTGAACAAGAAGGTCGTTGAATCCCAGGCGTGGAAGTCCATCTTCCGACACAGTTACGAGGATACCCCACGCAACCGGGTCCTACAGGTGATGAGCAACGTCTTTCTGCACCTGCACCCGGCCAAGATACGCCGCCACGGAGTGCGGATGCGCTTCACCTGGTGCATGGGCGGGATCACCTTTCTGATGTTCCTGGTTACGGTGGTCACCGGGGTTGTCCTGATGTTCTATTACCGGCCGGTAGGGGAATATGCTTACGCCGATATGAAATACTTGCAGTTTGACATGCCTTTTGGGATGTTGATGCGGAATATGCACCGCTGGGCCGCTCACGCAATGGTGATCACAGTGTGGCTGCACATGTTCCGGGTCTTTATGACCGGCTCCTACAAACCCCCCCGCGAATTCAATTGGGTGGTCGGGGTACTGCTGCTGGTCTTTACCCTGCTGCTCAGCTTCACCGGATACCTGTTGCCCTGGGATCAGCTCTCCATGTGGGCCGTGACTGTAGGGACCAACATGGCCCGGGCTACCCCGCTGTTCGGCCATGAGGGGCCCTTCGCCGACTATGTCGGGGTCAACGCCCGCTTTGATGCCCGGTCCCTGCTCTTGGGGGGGAGCCTGGTCGGGCCGCCGGCCCTTCTGCGGTTTTATGTCCTCCACTGCATCGTGATCCCCCTGGTTGCCGGCACCCTGATGATCCTCCACTTCTGGCGAATCCGGAAAGACGGAGGGATCTCGGGGCCCCTGTAAGAATTGAAAAATGAAAAATGAAAAATGAAAATTTGCAATCTGCAATTTGCATTTTGCATTTTACAATTCTCGCGAAGCGAGCCAAGGGTGAGGGAAAAAGATGGAGAGCGAAACGAAGGTTAGAGAAGGAAAACCCGTAGCGCCCAAACAAGACGATGGGGCGGCAGCCGCCAAAGGACCCAAAAGGATCAAGAGGAAGCTGGAGGACAAGGTCCATACCTGGCCTCACCTGATACGGCTTGAGTTCCTCTGCATCCTGCTCGTCACGATCGGGTTGACCATCTGGTCGATCACGATCAATGCCCCCTTGGAGGAGATGGCCAACCCCACCAAGACCCCCAATCCCTCCAAGGCCCCCTGGTATTTCCTGGGGCTGCAGGAGATGCTGGTTTACTTCGATCCCTGGATGGCCGGAGTGGTCCTGCCCAGCCTGATCATCGTGGGATTGATGCTCATCCCCTACATCGACATCAACCCCAAGGGCAACGGATATTATACCTTCAAGGAGCGCAAGTTCGCCGTCCTCACCTATTTTTTTGGCTTCCACGTTCTGTGGATCGCCCTGATCATCGTGGGCGTCTTCTTTCGTGGGCCCGGCTGGTACCTCTTCTGGCCCTGGCAGAAGTGGGACACCCACAAGGTGGTGGCCCTCACCAATGTGGACATGCCTTACTGGGGCCCCTTCAAGTTCCTGGGCAACCCCAAGATCTTCGGCGTCGAGCTGATCGGGCTGGTCGTGCTGGCGGCCTTCTATGGCTTGGCGGTCCTCTTTTACCTGTGGCGAGCCAAGAAGAGTTTGGTCCTTCAGCAGTTGGGCGTGGTCCGCTACGGCATCGTGGCCTTCCTTTTTATGACCATGATGCTGTTGCCCCTGAAGATGATCCTGAGGCTGGCCTTTAATATCAAGTACCTGTGGATCACCCCCTGGTTCAATATCTGAGCCGCAAGAGGAGCTTTGATTGCATGGATGAGATCAGAGAGCACGAGATACGACAGCAGGAGGACCCCGATGAGGCGAGGTCGTATGGCACAGTCTACCTTGTCGTCAGCCTCCTCTTGGTCCTGACGGCCTTTTGGGTCATCTGGGATGAGTCCTTCACGCGCAGGCCGTGGAAGATGTACCAGCGGACCTTCAACAAGATGGAATTCGAGATGACCCAGGCCCAGCTGGAAAAGGCCAAGGCCAAGCTGGCCAGCTATGCCAACACCCCCATCCCCGACCTGAAGGACCCAGAGGGAAAGCCGGTCCAGATCACTCATAACGAGCTGATGAAGCGGCTGGCAGCGGCCGAGGCCCGACTCAAGAGCGCGGAATATCAGGCTGCCGTCCAGGAGGCAAAGCGGCTCGAGAACCGAATGAAGTTCGGGGTGGAGCAGGAGATCCAATTCGCCAAGTCCCTCGAGGAAGAGGCCTACTATGAGTACAAGGAGGCCAAGAAGGCGGCGCGCTCTTATAAGAATCTGGAAAAGGAGGTCGAGGCGCTGGCGGCCGAGCGGGCCTCCTATATGCCGGAGAGGGACCGATTGGCCAAGGAGCTGTTAGCGGCCGAGGAGAAGGTCAAGGCAATCAGCAAGGAGGCCGAGTATTATCGGAAGCTGCGCGACGCGGCCTATTCCGAGATCGATGAGCTGGAGCGAATGCTGGATAGCATCAAGAAACGGTGGCCCCAGGTCATGCAGGTGGTCCTCAGCGATTATACACGGGACAACTTCCGGAATCCCACCCTGCGGGTGGATCGCTGCAACACCTGCCACCTGGGGATCGACAAGGTGGGCTTCGAGAAGGCCCCCCAGCCCTATACGACCCATCCTCAACGGGAGCTCTTCTTGGAGAAGCACCCGATAAATAAGTTCGGCTGCACCTTCTGCCACAAGGGCCAGGACTCGGCGACCGACTCAGTGGAGAACGCCCATGGCAGCCATCATGATATGGACCAAACGCCGACCCAGAACGAGCCCTTGCTGCAAGGGGCCGAGATCCAGTCCTCCTGCAGGAAATGCCACAACGAGGAGGTGAACCTCGAGGGGGCCCCGGTCCTCTCCAAAGGCCGACGGCTCTTCGAGGAGGTGGGATGCTTTGGCTGTCACACCACCCGGGGGTACGAGGATTTCGCCAAGGTGGGGCCCGACCTCACCAAGATCGCGACCAAGACCAGCCCGAGCTGGGCCTTCCGCTGGGTCAAGAATCCCCGAAGCTACCTGCCCCGCACCCGCATGCCCAACTTCTTCTTAAAGGATAACGAGGCCGAGGCGATCGTGGCCTACCTGTGGGACAGCTCGCAGAACGAGGGGGCCCCGCCGGTGGATCTGGGCTTCCAGGAGGGCAATATCCCTCCGGAGCTCGCGGCGCGAGGGAAGGAGATCGTGGAGAAGGTGGGTTGCCTGGGTTGCCACAGCATGGGCGACAAGGTAGTCCAGGTGTCGGAGGATCTCGCCCGGGACTTCGGCCCTAACCTCACCCGGGTGGCCGGCAAGGTCAATGCCCAGTGGCTCTACCGCTGGATTAAGGACCCCAAAGAATACTTCCCCAAAACCCGGATGCCTAACCTCCGGCTCTCGGATGAGGAGGCCAAGGCCGTGGTGGCTTACCTGATGAGCCTGGCGCCGAAGTCGGAGATCCCGGGGATCGAGAAGAAGATCAAGGATTCGATGCAAATCGTGGAGGGCGAGAGGCTCATCGCCAACTATGGCTGCTATGGCTGTCACGAGATCAAGGGAATGGAGAAGCGGTCCAAGATCGGCGTCGAGCTGACGACGTACGGGGAGAAGCGCGTCCTGGAGCTGGAATTCGGCTATGCCACCCACGTCAAGGAGACCTGGTCCGATTGGACCTTCGCCAAGCTCAAGGATCCCCGCCAGTTTCAGACGGAGCGGGTCATCCAGCGGATGCCCAACTTCTCCTTCACCGATGAGGAGGCGTTGGCCCTGCGAACTCTGCTGCAAAGCTTTACCGGCGAGGCCCTGGGGGTTCCTGCCAAGTATGCCCGGCAGTACACGGAGGAGGATCTGAACCGGGAAAAGGGGCGCCGATTGGTCCGGGAGCGCAACTGCGTGGGGTGCCATCTGATCGAGGGCAAGGGAGGGAAGATCGCGAAGTTTTACGAGAACCTCACCTTCGCCCCACCCAACCTGGCCTCTGAGGGAGAGAAGGTCCAATCGACCTGGCTCTTCACCTTCTTGAAGCGGCCGATCCCCATACGCCCCTGGCTCCAGGTCCGAATGCCGACCTTCGGTTTCTCCGATGAGGACACCCATATGGTGATCAACTACTTCATGGCTGCCGATAAGGCCAAGACCCGGTACACCTTCGTCGAGGATGAGCGGATTCTGCCGGAGAACCTGCAGGCGGCCCAGGTGATGATCGGCAAGCAGTACCTGGATTGCTTCAATTGCCACCAGCAGGGGGACCAGAAGCCGGAGGGGCCGCCCGAGGGTTGGGCCCCGGACCTGGGGATGGCCCGAATGCGGCTAAACCCATTCTGGATCGTAAAGTGGTTGCAGGATCCGCAGAAGATCATGCCGGGCACCAAGATGCCCACCTTCTTTTCTGATGCGGAGTCCGGCCCGCCGGATGTCTTGAATGGCGACGAGCAGAAGCAAATGGAGGCCCTGCGGGATTACATCATGATGTTGGGCAAAGAAAAGGGCGCTTGACCTTTTCCTTCTGAACATTGGCGGAAAGTAGGGGCAGGGTTCAAACCTGCCCCTAAGGCTATTTTGCTGGCGAAAGGAACCGGCGGGTTCCCCTCTTCGTTAGAGGACTCCAGGCCTGGCTCGCGATCTCATCGATTCGATTCCCCCAACCCGATCCAGCCCCAACATCACCGATTTTATCATTCAAAGGCATAGGAATTTCCTTTTTTGACAGGATTTACGGGAAAGTTTTAAGTTTCAGGTTTTAAGTGTTAAGCAAGGAACCTAAAACCTAAAACCTAAAACCTAAAACCTAAAACCTAAAACTTAACTTGATCGTATAGGATAAACAACGGGTGAAGCCAACCAGACAAGCATTCAGGCTTATTTTCTCCCTCTTGGTCCTGACATGGCTCCTATGGCTGGTGTTTCCGGCTCATGGGAGAGCCGGTCTCGATCCATCCCTAGAGGAAGGCCAGAGACTGTTGGAGGAGGGCAGCTTTCGGTGCGACAAAGGCACCTTGGAGAAGGCCGTAGCCCAGTTTCAAGATCTGGCCAGTCGCCATCCGACCGATTATCGGGTCCTTTATTATTTAGCCAGGGCTTATGAGAGGCTCGTTTGGACCGATCGGGCCATCTTCGATGAGGAAAACGGTGGTCGCAGCCCCAGTGAAAAGGAGAAGGAGGCCCTGGAAACCAATCTCACGAAGGGGATGGAGGCCATCGAGCGCTCCCTGCAGCTCAAGGAGGACTTCGCCGATTCCCATCGGCTAAAAGGAAGTTTGTGGGCGGCTCGGGTCACGGGTTTCGTCTCCCGCATGAGGCATGGATCTCGGGCCCGAAAGGCCGTGGAACGGGCCCTCCAGATGGAGCCCCAGAATCCTTGGGCCATTATCGCCCAGGGGCAGCTGACCACCCAGGACGTGTGGGTCTTTGGGGATGGCCCCGAGAAGACCATGAGCAAGCTGAGGGCGGTTGTTGGCCAACATCCTCAGTTGGTTGAAGCCTATGTCCTTCTGGGAAAGCTTCATCGAAAGCTGAACCAACCGAAAGACGCCTTGAAGATGTACCAAAAGGCTTATGAGGTCAACCCCAATTACCCAGGGATCACCTCTTTGATCGTGGATATCGTCAGGGAGGAGTGAAAGTGGAGTCAGCAGCCGCTCTCATCCAGCTCGATCCACTCATCGTATGGACCCGGGTCAATTGGGCTCAAATTTTTGGAAACCGAAACCCCATTCGGGTGGAGGTAGGTTTCGGCAATGGCAGCTTCCTGGTGGCGATGGCACAACGGGATCCAGCCTCCAATTTCCTGGGGATAGAGATCTATAGCCGTGGGATGAGGAGGGCCCTGAGGCGTATAGAACGGGCCGGCCTGAATAACGTCCGTCTTTTGCGCGCCGAGGCTTCAGCCGCGCTGCCCAGGCTTTTTGGCCCGGAGGAGGTCGGAGAGGTCTACATCAACTTCCCCGACCCCTGGCCCAAGAAAAGACACTGGAAGAGGCGGCTCATCAAGCCTTCCTTCGTGGAAACTCTCTATCGGGTCCTGGAAGGAGGAGGAAGGGTTCATCTGGCAACCGATCACTTCGATTACGCCCAGGAGATGTTGGCCTCTTTCGAGGGGCAGGATGGCTTTTTGAACCTGGCCGGAGAAAAGGCTTTTTTGACGCATCCTCCCGAAGAACGCCTGCCCACCAAATATGAGCAGGAATTCCTCCGGGAGGGAAAGACCATCTTCTATCTTGTTTTTCAAAAGGTGGTGCTGGGGGGAGCGGGGCTCGCTCAAATCTCGAAATTATAGTTGTGCCGTAAGGCTTTCCCGTTCTGGAGCTCTTCAGCTTCGGAGCAAAGCTCTTCCAGGCTAACGGAATTGACGGTCTCGTCGATCTGTTTGGCCAGCTTCTCATAGAAGAGATGGGTAGCGCAACCCCCGGCCTTCTGACAACCGAGCTGGGAATCCAACGTTTCTACGCATTCGCCCGGATAAATGGATTCGTCCACTGCCTTAAGGATATCGCCTACGGCAATCTCTGAGGGCTTCTTGGCCAACAAAAACCCCCCATGGGGCCCGCGGATGCTCTGGACCAATCCTGCCCTCCTGAGCTTGAGCATCAGTTGCTCCAGGTATAGCTGAGGGATATCCTGGATGAGGCTAACATTCGCTAAAGTGCGTGGTCTTTCCTTCCCATGTATCGCCAAGTCTACCATGGCCCGCAAGGCATAATGGCCACGGCTGGATATCTTCATAGTACCTCCCCCCGGGGACTCGTCCCGTAAAATGGTTACCGGGTCCTCCTTAACTCCTGATCAAGTTAGGGGTTAGGGATTAGGGGCTAGTAAGAAAGAAGAGGTTTTGCTAATCCCTAGCCCCTAGTCCCTAACCCCTAAAAATGGAAATTCCTATGCGATGAACGTAGTGTACCACAAGGCCAACCGAACGGTCAAGGGGATCGGGGAGCCCGTTTTTGCCGGCGCAAAATTTGGTTGAAAACTTGTTCATGGAGGTGTATACTTGCTAAAAATCTGTCACGTAAGGCCGGCGGGCTTTACGAAATAGAATGGTCTAAGAGACAGAAGGAGGTGAAGGAGGAGAAGATCGAGTCCCTGGCCAGGGATTCGTAGATCCCGTAGTCTGCCCCGAAGAGCTCTCTGCTGGAAAGAGAAATCGATTGGAGAACCGGGTAGACGAAGCCGCATGCCGAACTCTCTCTGAATGGAAGCCGACTTCGGTGAAGGAGACACTGATGAAAACGACCCGAAAAAAACGACCGTCGATCTGGGCGATGAGCTTGACCTGCCTTTTGGCCACGGCCTGGGCGGGCCTGGCCTTAGCGGCCGACAAGTATGCCCCTGCCCCCAGCACCATCAAGGGCTGGACTGAATACGCAGAGCCCGTCAGGGACTTGCGGGACCCGGCCCACCGCAACCCCAAGTACCCCTGGATGCCCAAGGGCCCCTTTCCTTTCAAGCCCTCCTGGCCCCGCAAGGATGTTCCCTACACCGGCGAAGAGCTGTTGTGGATGCGGGACTATGGCTTCTGGGGCGGACAGACCCAGGATTACGCTGGCTATAGCCCGTCTGCCAACAAGCGGGGGCTGATCGTCTCCAAAAACTTCTATATCCAGCGGACCCACTACTGGGACAATTACGACCAGCTGATGAACTATGAGACCCAGGGGGGGATGAACGGCATCTTCCAGAAGGTTTTCACCATCCTGGACAACCCCCCCGAGAACCGCGGTTTTGCTCAGTTGACGGTCAAGTACAACAATGCCCCAGGCAAGTGGAAGGACCCCGACCGCTACAACTACATCCCCTCGCTGCGGCGGGTGAGGCGCTCGGCTGGCGGGGACAGGCAGGATGACTCTCTGGGTTACCCGCTGAGCAACGACGACAACGGCGAGCGGCAGTGGTGGGAGTACACCTACGAGATCGTCGCCGAGGACGTCCTGTGCGAGGTGGGATCGGCGAAGGGCCAGGCCATCCTGGGCGACCCCAAGGTGATCGTGGACAGCCCTTACATGCCCGGGACCTGGGGGGCGGGGGAGAACCCCTACCGGCAGGACGGCTGCCTGGAGGCCTGGGTGGTCAAGGCCACGCACAAGGACCCCGACTACTACCTGGGCTATCTCCTCTACTGGATCGAGAAACGCACCAAGATGGAGCTCCGGTGCGAGCAGTACGACCACTACGGGGAGCTGTGGCGGATCGACTTTGAGACCACCTGGAGGCTCTATCCTGGCGGCTTCAAGGGGGGCGGCGGTTGGGGCCGGCAGCTCCTCTATAGCATCGATTACAAGCGGGATTTCTGGGGCCTATACTGGTACATGGACTGGATCTTCGGCGCCAAGATCCCCGAGAGCAAGTACTCCACGGGAGAGCTGACCAAAGAGTTCTTCTGGCGAGAGCCCAAGAAATTCCGCGCCATAACCAAGTTTGAATACATGCCCCCCTATCCCCCCCTGTACGAGGAGAAGGTCTCCAAGTACCGGAAAGGGGTGGCCCAGATCGAGCCTGCCGTCAAGAAGAAGATGAAGGAGCGCAATGATTTCTGGGCCAGACACGGGGGGTATGACCCCTGGGGCTGGGCCCAGCAGACCAAGTTCAAGGACGTGAAGTAAGGCTTCTCCCTGGGCGGGGGGTCTCTAGGGTAGAGCCCCTCGCCCAGGATGCTCTTTGATAGTCTATGCTGTTCATAGAAAGCCTTTTTCGGGCCTCTAGTTCCGGTATCTTGGGGTCCTCTCGGCAGCCTATTCGAATGCGAAGGACGGAGACGCGCTGAAAGTTGCTGAAGAGAGCGAATGGATTGTTGTACCCTTCCCTCACCTTTCTCTGGAAGACGATGCCAGGACCCTTGACTGTGATGCCGATCGCCGAGCATAGGTTTCGATCCAACACGAACGGGCCAGGATTCAACCAGGGGTGGGGGCCCATCCAGAAAGGAGGGATGAGTAAGGGGGAAGATCGCTTCGCACTCCAACTCAGATGCCTTGAGGGTCGCGGACTGGGGGCCTTTCCGGCCCCACACGATGACCGTCCATCTGCAACTTCGCCACTCAGGAAGGAGACCCGATTCATGAGAACGCTTAAAAGACGACCCATGATCCTGGGGGCCACCGCCCTGGCAGGCCTTTTGGCCTTGGCCTGGACGGGCCTGGCCTTCGCCGCCGACAAGTACGCCCCTGCGCCTAACGCCATCAAGGGCTGGACCGAATACGCAGAGCCCGTCAAGGACCTGCGCGACCCGGCCCATCGCAACCCCAAGTACCCCTGGATGCCCAAGGGCCCCTTTCCCTTCAAGCCCTCTTGGCCCCGCAAGGATGTCCCTTACACTGGCGAAGAGCTGCTCTACTTCCGGGATTACACCTTCTGGGGGGGGCAGACGCAGGACTACGCTGGCTACACCCCGGTGGCCAACAAGCGGGGGCTGATCGTCTCCAAGAACTTCTACATCCAGCGGACCCACTACTGGGACAATTACGACCAGCTGATGAACTATGAGACCCAGGGTGGAATCATGGGGATCTTCCAGAAGGCCTTCACCATCCTGGATGCCCCCCCTGAGAATCGCGGTTTCGCCCAGCTGGTCGTCAAGTACAACAACGCCCCGGGCAAGTGGCATGACCCCGACCGTTACGCCTACATCCCCTCACTGCGGCGGGTGCGGCGTTCGGCCGGCGGGGATCGGCAGGACGATACCCTGGGCTACCCGGTGAGCAACGACGACAACGGCGAGCGGCAGTTTTGGGAGTACACCTACGAGATCATCGCCGAGGACGTCCTGTGCGAGGTGGCCGCGGAGAAGGGCCACAACATCCTGGGCGATCCCAAGGTCATCGTAGACAGCCCTTATATGCCCGGCACCTGGGGGGCGGGCGAGAACCCCTACCGGGAGGATGGCTGCGTCGAGGCCTGGGTGGTCAAGGCCGTGCCCAAGGACCCCAACTACTACCTGGGATATCTCCTCTACTGGATCGAGAAGCGGACCAAGGTGGAGCTGAGGGCCGAGCAGTACGACAAGCATGGGGAGCTGTGGAAGATCGCCTTCGAGACCGCCTGGAGGCTCTACCCCGGCGGCTTCAAGGGAGGCGGCGGATGGGGCCGGCAGCTCCTCTACGGGGTCGATTACAAGCGGGACTTCTGGACGCTGGCCTGGTACATGGACTGGCTCTTCGGCATCAAGATCCCCGATAACAAGTTCACCACGGGGGAGCTCACCAAGGAGTTCTTCTGGCGGGAGCCCAAGAACTATCGCACGGTGAATAAGTTCGAATACATGCCCCCTTATCCTCCCCTCTACGAGGAGAAGGTCTCCAAATGGCGGAAAGGGGTAGCCCAGGTCGATCCTGCTCTAAAGAATAAGATCAAAGAGCGCAGAGACTTCTGGGTCAAGAGGGGCGGCTATGATGCCTGGGGCTGGGCCAAGCGGACCAAGTTCACGGATCTGAAGTAACCAAGTCCCCTTGGAGGTTCACGGGAGACATGGGCGCCATGCCGTGTCTCCCGTTCCTAAACTAAATAAAACATTAAGAAAATCTGTTGACAACCCCGGGCAATTTGTCTATAGTAGAGTCCTATTTTTCGCGGAAAGCTCTTTGATAGTCGGTCGTGTGTAGAAAAACCTTTTTTCCGGGCCTCTAGTTCCGGTATCATCGTGGTCCTCTCGGCAGCCTTACGATGAAGGTCCTTGTTGCCTCCGAGTTGTCCTGCCTCTGGTGGCAGAGAGAGATGCGCTGGAAGTTGCTGAAGAGAGCGAATGGATTGTTCCCCCGTGGTTTTCCCTTCTCTGGGAGTCGGTGCCAGGATCCTCGATTGGAATAGAGCTGATCATTGAACTCAGGTCTTGATCCAACACGGACGGGCCAGGATTCGACCAGGGATGGGGGCTCACCCAGAAAGGAGGGATGAAAGGGGGGAAATCTCTTTGCTATCCCATCAGATGCCTTGAGGGTCGCGGGCAGTGGGCCTTTCCGGCTCCACCCGATGATCCCGCATCCGCAACTTCCCAAATGGAGGACCCATCGTGAGCACACCGAAAAACCCATCCGTAATCCTGGGGGTGGCCTTTTTGGCCGGCTTCCTGGCTCTGGCCTGGACGGGCCTGGCCCTTGCCGCCGACAAATATGCCCCCGCCCCCAGCGCTATCAAGGGCTGGACCGAATACAAGGAGCCCATTAAGGACCTGCGGGACCCGGCCCACCGCAACCCCAAGTA
>JACOWJ010000028.1 GCA_016176845.1 Nitrospinota bacterium | reverse complement strand
GGGGGTCGACCAGGCAGAGACCCACCATTACCTGGGTCATATTTACAGTAAGTTGGGCAAATGAGGATCAGGCCATCATCCATCTCCGGAAGGCCCTGGCGCTGAAGGATGCCCCACAATCTCATTGGGTGCTGGGCCAGGTGTACGAGCGGATGAACGACTATGCCGCGGCAGAGAGAGAATATCGGGAAGTGGCCAGGCTGGAGCACAACAACCAGGAAGTGGGAGCCCGACTGGAGGAGCTGAAGGCCAAGGTCAGCCACCCATTGTCGTCGCTCAGCCACCCGTCCCGACCCCCCCGCTGAAGCCTGTCCCCGTTCCCCTGCGGGAGAAGGGCACAGATCAGCTTGTCTTGCCCGACTTCCTGGTCGGCATGGAGGGGGAGCAAAGCTCGCATATCCTGCTGGTGGAGAAGCGCGACCAGAGGTTGCGGCTCTATAAATGCCAGAACGCCAACTGCCAGGTCGTGAAGTCCTATCGCTGTTCCACTGGCCAGAAGGAAGGGGACAAACGGCGGGTAGGCGACCGCAGGACCCCCGAGGGGGTCTATTTCCTCGTCGACTTCAAACGGGACAAGGATCTGGCTCCGGAATATGGTGCCGGGGCCTTTCCTCTGGATTATCCCAATCCCATCGATCGGGGCAAGGGCAAGGACGGCAACGGCATTTGGCTGCATGGCACCAACAAGGTCAACCTTCCTAGCACCGACACCAAAGGCTGCGTGGTCGTTAGCAATAATGACCTGCTGGACCTCTCCAGGTACATTCGGCTGAGAGAGACACCCACAGTCATCAAGGACAAATATAGGTGTGGCCAGGTACAAGTCCTGTTGAAATCGCCCGACTCGGGCCCAACAGAGACCCGGTCAGCTCGCCCTCGCCTGAGCTATTTCATCCTGGAGCTCAACGGCATCCGGAGGGCGGTGACCGATGAGGAGGATCTCGAGGTGGTCAGGGGCGATAAGCTTCGGATCGTGGATGCACTTCTGGACCCAGGAGGCAGGGATGGAATCAAGGTGAACATTGTGGGATATGTGGGCGATAAAAAGGGTGCCAACCGGGGAGAGGACCGGGGATACCTGATCGATACCGCGACCGACCTGATGCCGCGTTATTCCGTGGATCGGAAGGGCAATCGCTACGTGGTGGAGGTCAAGCTCAGGGACCATCTGTGTGGGAGAATGTTCATCCGGCTCTGGGAGGCCGGCAAATAGGAGTCAAATCTGACTTTTCAACCCATCGGGCTGTCCTCGGGGTTTTCTGCGATCCTTTTCCCCAGCCTCTCTTCGTTAAGTCCAAGGTATAGGAATTTCCTTGTGGGAGATTGCTTCGCTACGCTCGCAATGACAAGGTTGGTTACGTGTCATTGCGAGGTAGCTTCTCCCCGGGCGACAATGCCATCGGCGATGGGCTCGCAATGACAAGGTTGGTTACGTGTCATTGCGAGGAGCGCCAGCGACGAAGCAATCTAACTGTCTATCCGGGAACCCTCCTTCTTCCTTTGTTTTTTCGGTCAATGCAGGCCCTTTTGGGAGGTTTTCGGATAGGCTCTAAGTCCCCAGGCAGATTTTGTATCACCCGGCAAAGCGGGTATGTTATAATCGGTTTGGGTCAAACGATCCAAATGACATTTCTTCGCGTGAATGTTTAGAGGGAAGCCTTTCGAGAGGTTTGCGGATGAGCTCCAAATGGGGGAGGAACCGATATGGCGAACCTGGTATGGCTCCAAGGGGCCACTGACAATGGCTGCAGCATCTCTTTCCTGAATACGCATGAGCCGGACGTGGCTCAGCTGATCAGGAGGTTCGAGGTCAACATCGCCTTTCACCCCACCATCAACCCCACCAGCGGCCCGGAGGCGATGCGCTCGCTGGAGCCCTATGCCCAGGGGGAGAAGCCCCTGGACGTCCTGATCGTGGAGGGAGCGGTTCAGACCGGCCCCAACGGGACCGGGGAGTACTGCATCGTAGGAGAGAGGCCATTCAAGGAGCTCGTCCAGGAGCTGGCCCGGGCTGCCCATTACGTCGTGGCCATCGGCACCTGCGCCTCCTTCGGGGGGATCGCCGCTGCTGAGCCCAACCCCACGGAAGCCACCGGACTCCAGTTCCACCGGGACCAGAGAGGGGGGTTCTTGGGGGCTGATTATCGTTCCAAAGCGGGCCTGCCCGTGGTGAACATCTCCGGTTGCCCGGCCCACCCCGACCGGCTGGTCCATACCCTGGCAGCCGTCCTGCTGGGCAAGGGGGGGGCCATTCAGTTGGACGAGTACCAACGTCCCCTCGATTTTTACGGCTCCCTCACCCATGATGCCTGCCCCAACAACGAGTACTTCGAGTACAAGCAATCGGCCGAGCATTTCACCGACAAGGGCTGTCTTTTCGAGGAGCTGGGCTGCAAAGGGCCCCTGACGCATTCCGACTGCAACCGTCGCCTGTGGAACCTCCATTCGAGCAAGACCCGGGCCGGCTCGCCCTGCATGGGTTGCACCGAGCCCGGCTTCCCCGACGAATATGTCCCTTTCTTCGAGACCGTCAAGACCCGGGCGGGGTTTCCCCGCAAGCTCCCCCTGGGGACCAGCCGCACCACTTACATGGCCATGGCTGCCAGCGCCAAGCTGGCCTGTCCGGATCGGCTGAAGTCAGGGAAGAATAAGAAGAAATAGAACCCCATAGGCCGTCACGGTAAAAAAGTCGTTAGCACGAATAAGTGTTGGGACGACCAATGGCAATGTAGGGGCGGGATTTATCCCGTCCGCCTCCATCCCAACGGTTTTTCGTGCCTATAAAAAGGTCGAGAGGAGATCCACCATGGCCATTCGTACGATCGAACTGAGCCCCGTCACGCGCATCGAGGGGCATCTGGAGTTCAAGGTGGAGGTGGAAGGGGGAGCCGTCCAGGAGGCTTATGCTTCCGGGGCCCTTTTCCGGGGGTTCGAGCTGATGCTCAAGGGGCGACATCCGATGGATGCGCTGGCTTTCACCCCACGGATTTGCGGGGTCTGTCCTACCTCCCATTCCATCGCGGCAACCAAGGCCCTGGATGATGCCTTCCAGGCCGAGGTTCCCCCCAATGCCCACCTGATG
The DNA here is from genome assembly GCA_016176845.1 of Nitrospinota bacterium. Classification (GTDB taxonomy): domain Bacteria; phylum 2-12-FULL-45-22; class 2-12-FULL-45-22; order 2-12-FULL-45-22; family JACOWJ01; genus JACOWJ01. Next base: position 54,145 of record JACOWJ010000028.1, on the reverse strand, counting down.
CGGAGCGTCCTGTTGGGGGTCGAGAACACCATGAGCCATGCCACGGCATTTTACGCCCTGTTTGGCCCCGACCTGGTCAACCCCAAGTACGCCAACCATCCGGCTTACGGCGAACTGAACCAACGCCTGGCTCCCCTCTCGGGCACCTCTTACCTGGGGGCGGTCAAGGCCCGAGTCAAGCTGGACGAGATCTTCGCCCTGCTGGGGGGGCAACACCCTCATGGCAACTGCTTTGTGCCAGGAGGGATCACCTTCAAGCCCGACCTGGCCCACATCACCAAGGCCCTCGTCATCTTGATGGAGGCCCGGGAGTTCGTGGAGGAGACGATCCTGGGGGGGAAGGTGGATCGCTGGCTGGAGGTCAAGAGCCTGGCCGACGTGGATCAATGGATGGGGGAGGGGAGGCATGCTCAGAGCGACCTGGGGCTTTTCATCCAGCTGGGCCCGCAGCTGGGCATGGACAAGCTGGGCCGGGGGCCGGGAAATTTCGTCGCCTATGGGGTTTACGACCAGTCCGATGGCCAGCCCTGGCTGAAGCGTGGATTTTTCGATGGGCAATTTCATGAGCTCGACCAGGCCCGGATCACCGAGCACGTCAAGCATTCCTGGTACCAGGATTACGACGGGGGCAAGCACCCCGGCCAGGGGGAGACCCGCCCCCACCTGGATCGGTCCAACTCGCAGAAATACTCCTTCGCCAAGTCGCCCCGCTATCGGGATCATGTGGCCGAGGTGGGGCCGCTGGCCCGGATGATCAACGACCAAGACCCGCTGGTCCTGGATCTGGCCCAAAAGCTGGGGCCCAACGTCTATACACGGGTCCTGGCGCGGCTCCACGAGGCGGTCCGCACCCTGGCACAGGTCGAGAAGTGGCTCCACCAGATCGACGTCTCCAAGCCCTTCTATCACAAGCCCCGGCATCCCAAGGAGGCCATCGGCACTGGGATGACCGAGGCGGCCCGGGGGGCCCTGGGCCATTGGGTTCAGATCAAGAAAGGGGTCATCGAGTCCTATCAAGTGATCACCCCGACGGCATGGAACGTCTCCCCCCGGGATTTTATGGACCAGCCCGGGGCGATCGAGCAGGCGGTTATCGGGACCCCGGTGCCGGATGAAGCCAATCCCGTCGAGGTCCAGCACGTCATCCGTTCCTTCGATCCCTGTATCGCCTGCACCGTCCACCTGATCCGGGGCTCGAAGGAGCTCAAGGCCCTGGAGGTTTAACGGACAATACGAAATGCAAAGTGCAAAATGCAAAATGAAAATTGCAAAATTTATCCCCTCAAGGGCAAGGAAATTCAAGGAGCTTTCTCGGCTTGTCGTGAGCCACGATGGACGTTTGGAAAAGGAGGCTGTGTGTCTGCGCCTTCTGAAGGAGCAGAGTCGCTGGCCGACATGAGCAACAGCGGGGATCCTTTGGTCCCCCGGAAACACGGAGGAAAAGAGATGCCTTTAACTCAAACCGAGCTTCGTTATTGTAGCGAGCATAAGATCCAGTCCACCTGTCCCTGTACCAATTACGAGTGTGCCCGCCATGGAGTCTGCTGCGATTGTACCGCCAGCCATAAGGAGCATGGCATTCTGAATGCCTGTGGTCGGATCACGGTTCTCCCGCTCTTCGAGAAGATGAAGGAGCTCTCGCCCGACTCGGAGGCGGTGAAGTACTTCGAGCATTTCCTGGGCCTGATGGAGAAGAGCAGCCAGGGCCGCTTAGCCAAAAAGGCCGAGGATTCCCGTGCTGCAGAAGAGCACCGACGGCAGCACTTCTCGGAGGCCATGGAGCGACTCCAGAAGACGGTGGGAGGCTGATGAACGGGCTGACGCCGGCCAGTCCGGCCAGCGTGGGGGTCATGGGACGGCTTCATGGAACGGGGGGATGAGGCAGACCTGAAACCATGACGAACCGTTTCTCCGAACGCATGGCGGGAGTACTCGTCCCACTATTCTCGCTGCGTAGCTCTCGCGATTGGGGAGTGGGGGAGATCCCCGAGGTGGGCGAGTTTGCACGATGGCTTTTCGAAGCCGGCCATTCTGTGCTTCAACTCCTTCCGATCGGGGAGCCGGCGATGGGGCAGAATAGCCCCTACTCTCCTTTCAGCGCTTTCGCCTTAGATCCGCTTTACTTGAGCATGGAGGAGATTGAGGACTTTCACGCGGCCGGAGGAGAGGCCGCGCTCAGCAGGGCTGACCGTAACCGCCTGGAAAAAGCGCGCCGGGCGCCCGCAGTGGCCTATGATCTGATTCGCCCGCTGAAAGAGAGGGCCTTGAGGGCCTCCTTCGCGCACTTCTATCAGTGTGAGTGGAACACCTCATCGGCGCGCGCCGCCGAGCTCGAGCGCTTCTGTTGCGAAAACCAGCACTGGCTGGCGGATTGTGCTCTTTATCGCACGCTCCATCTCCATCGCAAAACCTCGTGGGGAAGGTGGGAGAAGCCGTTGCGCGAACGACGAACGAAGGCCCTCGAGGCGGCCAGACAATCGCTCGCAGAGGAGATCCTGTTCTACCAATTTGTACAATGGCACGCGAACCGGCAGTGGCATCAGGCTCGTCGTACCGCGTCCACCGTGGAGGTCCGGCTGATGGGAGACCTCCCGTTCATGGTCGCTCGCGATAGCGCCGACGTCTGGGTGCGCCAGTCCGAGATGCGCCTCGACGCTAACGTAGGCGCGCCGCCCGACGCCTTCAGCGCCGAGGGACAAGACTGGGGATTGCCTCCCTGCGACTGGGAGGCCATGGCCCGCAATGGTTATGAATGGCTGCGCCAGCGCGCCGCCCGAAGCGCGGAGCTGTTCGACTACTACCGGGTTGACCATGTGGTCGGCTTCTACCGGACGTACGTTCGCCCGAGATCGGGGGCCAAACCGTACTTCATGCCCCAGGAGGAGCCGGAACAGCTGAAGCTTGGCGAGACGATCATGCGGATCTTCCAGGCCGGGGCCGCACGACGCGTCGTCGCCGAGGATTTGGGAATCGTGCCCGATTTCGTGCGGGGGTCTCTCACGCGCCTGGGGATACCGGGCTATCGGGTGTTCCGCTGGGAAAAGGAGTGGCACCAAGAGGGCCAGCCCTTCCGCGATCCGCGAAGTTATCCGCCGCTCTCGGTCGCTACCTCGGGCACCCACGATACCGAAACGCTCGCCGTCTGGTGGGATGCGATGAAGGAAGAGGAACGCGCCGAAGTTCTGAAGGTCTCCGCGCTGGCGCACCTTGGCGAATCCCAGGCGCGGAGGTTCAATCCCCTCGTCCACGATGCCCTGCTGGAGGCGCTCTACGGCGCCGGGTCCGACCTGGTGATCCTTCCCATCCAGGATCTGTTCGGAACACGCGACCGCATCAATGTCCCAGGAACCACGATCGCCGAGAACTGGACGTACCGGCTCCCTTGGAAGATGCACGAGCTTTGGGCCGATCCAGCTTTGAAAGCGCGGACGGAGTCGTTGTTGCGGCGCGCGACCCGCCAAGGCCGCGTTCTTCTTAAACCCTCTTAACAAAGTCCCTGAATGAAGGAGGAGAATGGATGCCGCTGCCGAAAGAGGCTCAGGGGATCGTTGGAATCTTACAGGAATGGAATAGGGGAGGGGACCCTCTTCCCGGCCGGGAGAGGATCTGTCGATGGTTGGAAGGGACGGAAGGCGATCGGAAGACCGAGCCCCTGATGGATCTGCTGGGGTGGATCGGACTCACCCCCGAGTTGCGCCCGTTGGGGCTGGAGCTTCAAGAGGAGCTGCACCGGCTGACCCTGGTCGAGCTGGCCCGGATCGCCGGACGCCGGATCGTCTTTCCCCTGATGATCAACCAGTATGCCCGCCTGGCGGGGGCCACCATCCGTGAGACCATCATCGGCGGGAGCCGCAAGCAGTTCGAGGTCATTTCCCAAGGCGTCTCCCGGCTCAAGCCCGATATCGCCATGTGCAACTTCGGTGGCATCCCCCTCAGCTCGATGGGATGCAAAGTCTCCTTGCCCGACGATTCCCCCCCCATGGTGGTGAGCCATCCTATCAAATCCTGGGAGGATCTGGAGAGGCTACGCCCCCTGGACCCGGCTCAGGATGGCCGCTGGCCCGATTTCATCCACACCACCCGCCTCTTCGCACAGGGCTTCACCCTGCTCCGATGTGCCCTGACCGTCGGCCCCTTCTCCCTGGCCGGCATGCTCATGGGGGTCGAGGACATCACCAAGAAGACCTTCAAGGATCCCGCCCTGGTGAAAAGGGTCCTGGACTACGCCACCGAGATCATCATCGCCGACGCCAATGCCCACGTGAAGGCGGGGGCCAACCTGGTGATGGTCGGCGACCCCACCTCGAGCCTCCTCTCCGCCAAGGCCTACCAGGAGTTCGTGGCCCCCTGTGTCCGGCGGGTGGTCGAGGGGGTTCGGGGGGCGCTCCTCGTACTCCACGTTTGCGGAAACACGGGCCACCTCATAGGGCAGATGGCCGCCACGGGGGTCCAGGGACTGAGCCTGGACGCTTACGTCGATCTGGCCGCCGTGGCCTCCCAGGTCCCCCCCACGGTGGCGGTCATGGGCAACCTCTCGCCCTTGAAGGCCCTCTTCACCGGCACCCCGGAGGAGGTCCGCCGGGACACTCGGGAGATGCTGGATCACATGCGGGAGGTCCCCAACTACATCGTGATGAGCGGCTGCGAGATCCCGCCGGCCGCGTCCGGAGAGAACGTAGAGGCCTTCATCGAGACGGTCAAAGCCTACCGTTGAAAAATTTTTCAATTCCTTTCAGTCCTAGACGACCCCTTCCTCCCGCAGGGCCGTCATCTCCTTCGATCCCAGGCCCAGCAGTCCTCCATAGACCTCCTCGTTATGCTGGCCCAGCATGGGGGCCGGCATCCGTACCCGGCCGGGGCTCACCGAGAACTTGGGCCCGACCCCATAAAGCTTTAGGGGACCGGCGAGGGGATGCTCCACCTCGACCACCATATCCCGCTGCAGAACGTGCTCATCCCGGATGAGCTGCTGAAAGCTCATGATGGGGACGCAGACCAGCTGGGCCTCGTCCAGAGTATCGACCACCTCGGCGGCGGTGCGCTCCTTGACCCAGCCGTTGACCACCTCCTCCACGAGCTGCCAGTTCTCGGCCCGGGTCGGCCGGGAGTGGGTCCGAGGGTCGTCGATGAGCTCCTCTCGACCGATGATCTTGCAGAAGCGGGCCCAATGGCTGTCCAGGGTGATGGCGATGAAGACGTAGTCGTCCTTACAACGGTAAGTGTTGTAGGGGGATGCGCCGGGGACGCGACTTCCCATGCGCTTCCATTGGTAGTTGGCGTTGGCGGCGGACATGACACCCCAATCGCTGCAGTAAAGGATGGTGTCCTGCTGGGAGATGTCCACGTGCTGGCCTTTTCCCGTTTTCATCCGGTAGACCAGGGCAGCGATGCTCCCGAAGGCCCCCTGCCAGCCCGCAAGGTCGTCCCCCAGGCCAAAGCCGGCCCGCAAGGGAGGGCCGTCCTCGTAGCCCGTGACGCCCATCAGCCCCCCCATGGCCTGTCCCACCGCATCGTAGCTGGGCTTCGGGCTTCGGGGGCCAAACTGGCCGTAGCCGGAGACGGAGGTATAGATGATGTCGGGCTTGACCTGCTTGATCTCCTCGTAGCCCAGGCCCCATCCGGACAGGGTCCCGGGCTTGAAGTTCTCGACGAGGATGTCCATCCGCCTGGCCAGCTCCTTGAAGAGCTCCTGCCCTTTGGGGGACTTCAGGTTCAGGGTGATGTTCTTCTTGTTGCGATTGACGGAGAGGAAGAGGCTGCTGGAGTCCAGGGGGGAGCTGCTCTCCACGAAGGGTCCCGTGCGCCGGCACATGTCACCGGTTCCGGGCTGCTCGATCTTGATGTTCTCGGCCCCCAGGTCGGCCAGGAGCGTCCCGACGAGGGGCCCGGCGACGGCCGTGGTGGCTTCCATGACCCGGATGCCTTCCAGGGGGCCATTGGAGTTGGGAACAGCATCCTTGAAGAATTCCTCTTTCCTCATAACGCCCTCCTCAAGTTAGGGATTAGGGATTAGGGACTAGTGAAGAAGAATTTTTGATAACCCCAAGCCTCTAGCCCCTCAAAAAATGGAAATTCCTATGCGATTAAGATTGCAAAACCGACATGGCCGACCGAAGTTGGCCGCCCCCGGGGATGAAAATGGCCCGCGGAAGATTCGGGCATTTTCACGGTAAACCTGTCCGAAAACTTGCCGCGGAGCAGCCCGAGACCGCGGAGGCACCCGAAATATCAAGCCGGATTTCCCCGGCGCTTCCTTCTCTCTCGGAATCTGCCTTTTGGCGAGATTACATCCGGCAAGCAGGAAAAGTCAAGCGGTTTTTTCCCCGGAACGCTCTCCGGGGGTGAAGGGGGAAAGAGAGAACCTTTATGCTGGGGGTGGCGGAGAAGAGTTAACAAGACATGCACGACCTCCGCTTTTTCACCCCCAGCATCCAATTCATTCGGCTCATGCAGAGATCCAGAAATTTTATCCCCGTTAGAACCTGTTCAATGGTGCGTCAATCGTTCTGAAACCCTGCAGCAACCAGCGGGATTATTCCCTCACACGCGCATTTCATTGCCTATTTGATTACCAGGACCTGTCCCCGGATCTCTCCACCCGGGAAGCTCGTACTATGGATGTTGATATAGAATAATCCCTTGAGCAGATCGCCCCGCTGGGTTCGATTGAATGGACCGACACACCCCGTTTTCGGGCTACCCAATGGACTGGGACTTGGGCTAATGGGGAAGATGACCCCCCCGGCCACGCCCGCCCCAGGGGATCTGTGGAAGTGCGCGGCAGTCTCCGATGCCACCAAGCTGGTGTAGCTGATCGAGTAACAAAGCTCTTTCGTCCTCTCGTTGAAAGTCATGAACGCGACCCCGAAGGAATTGCTGGGATTGTCAGGGGGCTCGTTCGTCGGGGGGAAGAATTCCTGACCCGCATTCAGGACGGCGATGAGCGTCTTTATGTTCTGAGCGCTCGCCGGGACTGCCAAAGCGGCCAGAACCAGCATCGACGCGATGGGAACAGCCAGGGCGATCTTGATGATCCTAGAGAACTTTCGCATTTTACTCCTCTCTTTCATCGGGCGGGAATTCCGATTCCAACCCGATTAGCCAAATGGGCATTGCTGCCCGTTTTGAATTTACCTCTCATCCTATAAATTACCCCCCCTTTCCCCCCCTTCGGAAGGGGGGGTGGGGGGGTTCTTTGCTGAAAATGGAAATTCCTATGCGATTGAATTATCCTGGGGGACCACTTATCCATGGTATATATGGGATGTTGTGGGAACTTTGTCAAAACCGCCTCTTTTTTTGGGGGCTTCGCCTCCATTGCTTCTTGACAGGGTTCCAGGGCCGATCTTATATAGCACATTAAAGATATTTTTAGTCTGTTATCCTCAAGTCTGCCTTGAGGAGGATGAGAGCAGAACGAAAATGATTAGGAAAAAAGGAGATCGTCATGGCAGCCGTAAAAGAAGGCAGCGTCATTTTCTGTAAGACTTGTGGCATCGCTACCACCCCCCTGGGGCACCTGTGCAACCCGGCCACCATCCCCCCGGAGGAGGCCTTCGCCTGCGATTACTGCGGCAAGGTGGTCAATGACCCCCGCCATGTTTGCAAACCGATGGCCCTCAAGGTAGACTACACATGCAAGTCCTGTGGCAGGATCTCCGATCGGAAGGACAAGCTGTGCGACCCCATGGAGATCCGATGACATCTGGATGAAAATCGGTCCAAACTCTGTGCCGCGGAGAGCAGAAACCCTCCCGCTAGCGTGGTCGGCCGGTTCTTCGCCCGGCCGGCCAAAGGGAAATGATCGATTGGATCTGCTTAGAGAAAGGAGGCGACATGGATCGAAATCGGATCGCAGCGCTGCTCAATGAGGTCCGGGAGAGGGAGCTGGCAGCTATCATGCAGTACATGGGACATCATTACGAGGCTGAGGGCATGGAAAGCCCGGAAATCCGCGAGGCCTTCAAGGATGCGGCCATCAGCGAAATGCGACATGCCGAGAAGCTGGCTGAAAGGATCGTCTACCTGGGGGGAATTCCCGTCCAGAACCCGGCTCCGTTCAAGCGGGGTGGGGATTTGCGGCAGATGATTCAGGACGACATGGACCTGGAGAACGGCGCTATCGCAGGCCTGAGGGAAAAGATCAAGATCTGTGCTGAGGAAGGCGACCCCGCCTCCCGCCTGTTGTTGGAAGAGGTCCTCTCCGACGAGGAGCACCACGCCGATCTATGGGAGACCCTCTTGGGGAGAAGGGCGGCAGGCGGATGAGCAGTTGCTAAGATGGAAGCTAAGTTTTAAGTTTTAGGTGTTAAGTTTTAGGTTTCTTGCTTAACACTTAAAACCTGAAACTTAAAACTTTCCCGTAAATCCTGTCTAAAAAGGAGATTCCTATATGATCAAGTTAAACATCAATTACCTCCGGGCCTTAAGGGCCTCCACTTTTTCCCGAATCAGCTCATCCCCTCGAGTCCGCTCGAGGTAGCGGGAGTAATGGGAGAAGGCCTGTTTGGGATTTTTCAGTTGTTCGTAGCAGCGACCCAAGGCCAGGTGGGCCTGAGCCGTGAGAGAGGCCTCCTTGAGAGACAGGATTCGCTGGTAAGTGGGGATGGCCTCTTTCAATCTCCCCATGGCCTCCTGAGAGGAGCCCAGGCCCAGCAGGGCGACCTCCCAAGCCAGCTCCCCCTCTCGAGAGCGCTCCAAGGCTTGTGTGTACATCTGGCTGGCCTGGGGGAAGGCCCTGGTCTTGAAGTAGATGTTGCCCAGGTGGAGGTAAGCCCATTTAACCTTTGGGTGGTCGGGAAACTCCTGGATCAAGGCACGGTACTGACGGGTCGCCTGGGCATAATTTCCCTTCTGGGCCTCATCTGCCTGCCGGTAAAGGCTGTTTGCTCGGGAGAGCTTCGTATCGAGCTCCCTTTCTATTCCTCTCTTGTGATGGATTAGGCCGGCACCCAACAATCCAACCGCGATCAGCGCGAGCGCGACCCCGATCAGGAGTGGCCAGTGATGCGAAGACCAGTCGAGGGCCACGTCCACGGTGCTGATGAACTCATCGGGCCCTTTGAGCCACCTCTTGGTGTATTTCCTTCGTTTCGTAGCCATGTTCTTTTATCTCATCAAGGATTTTCTGGCCAGTTGTTCCCCATTTTCCAGGGCCCGCTGTACCTCCACCGGCCCCAACCCGGCCCCGAGGAGGATCCTCTCCGCCTGTTGTCGGTCCATCAAGTCCCCTGGGGCATGGGAGTCCGTGTCAAGGATGACCTCCGCTCCGAGCTTTCGGGCCAGGGCGGCCACATGGCCATTGGCATAGCAATGGCCTGATCGGCCGCTGATCTCCAGGAGGATTCCCCGCTCCCGGGCTAGCCGGGCCTCCTCCTCGGTGAGCAGGCCGGGATGGGCCAGGATATCGACGTCGGCCTGCAGGGCGGCCCGATTGGTCCCAGAAGGGACCGGTTCGACCAAAGTCTCCCCGTGCACCACGATGATCTGGGCCCCCAACTGGCGAGCCCGGGCGGCCAGCTCCCCAATGATCTCGGGGGGCAAGTGGGTGAGCTCTACCCCGGCCAGGACACGGATCGACCAATGGCGGTTAATCTCCCGGCAGGCCTCCTTCACTCGGGGCAAGACGAATTCCAGGTTGGAGGGGTCTACGTGGTCGGTAATGGCCAGGTAGCGGACCCCCTTCACCGCCGCTCTCCGGGCAAGCTCCGATGGGAGAAGGCAGCCATCGCTGAACAGGGAATGGGTATGAAGATCGATCATTTTCCCCCTTTGCTCTGAGTGGTTTTCTTGGAAAGATACAGACTTGCGAGCCTTTTTTCAAGGAAAATCTACGAAATTTGTGAAGGGGCGAGAAGGGGATTTACTCCGTCCTCTGGACCCAGACCTTTCGGGGAGAGGCCTGGCTCGATGGCGAAGGCAACTCAAGGAGAAGAGAAGAGAGGGGGAAAGGACTGCTGGGGCGAACAACACTTGACAAGGGCAGGGCGATCAGGGTATAAAGCATACCAGTTCCTTAACAAACCGCCATGGCCAAGCAAAGTTGGCCGTCCCCGAGAATGAAACTGAGCTCCAAAGAGACTCGGGCAATTTCACGGTAAAACTATTTTTTGCCCTTAAGCTCTCGCCTGGGCTTTCCGATAAATCAGATCAACAGGGATCACGTCAATGGGAAGGGAAATTTGGGGTAAAGCGAACCGTGCGATAGAGAGGTTAGGATGGCCAAGATTGATGCCTTTTTCAAGTTGATGAATGACCAGGGCGCCTCGGACTTGCACATGGTGGCCGGCTCTCAGCCGGTCCTCCGAATTCGGGGGGATATGGAGCGGGTCAAATACAAGGAGTTGGATAACGATGAGCTAAAGACCATGCTCTACGAGATCGCCCCGGAGTACAAGATCAAGATCTTCGAAGAGACGGGCGACGTGGACTTCGCTTACGAGATCCCGGGCGCGGCCCGCTACCGGGCAAATTTCTTCAACCAAAAGAACGGGATAGGGGCGGTCTTCCGCTTGATCCCCAGCCAGATCCTGACGGCCGATCAACTGGGGTTACCCCCAGTGGTGAAGAAGTTCGCCATGTTGGAGCGGGGATTGGTCCTGGTCACCGGGCCCACCGGCAGCGGGAAGTCCACCACCCTGGCGGCCATAGTGGATTATTCCAATCGGAGCCGAAAGCACCATATCATCACCGTGGAAGACCCCATTGAGTTCGTCCACAAGAGCCAAAGCTGCGTCGTGAATCACCGGGAGGTGGGACTCCATACCCATTCCTTTACGGCGGCCTTGAGGGGGGCATTGCGAGAGGACCCCGACATTATCCTGGTGGGCGAAATGCGAGACCTGGAGACGATCGCCCTGGCAATCGAGGCAGCCAATACGGGCCACCTGGTCTTTGGGACCCTGCACACCTCAAGCGCCGCTCGCACCGTGGACCGGGTGATTGAGGTCTTTCCCTCCCACCAGCAGGCTCAAATCCGTTCCAGCCTGGCCGATTCCCTCAAGGGCGTGATCGCCCAGAACCTCTTCAAACGGATCGATGTCAAGGGACGTTGCGCTGCCCTGGAGATCCTGGTCGGCACTCCGGCCATCTCCAACCTGATCCGGGAGGCGAAGACCTTTCAGATCCCATCGTCCATCCAGACGGGGGCCAAGTTCGGCATGCAAACCTTGGACATGGCGATCTTGAACCTGCTGGAGAAGAGGTGGATCAGCGGGGAGGAGGCCTACGACAAGGCGAGCGATAAATCCAAGTTCCTTTCCTTTCTCAGAAAACCCCCGGAGGAACCATTTTAGGGATGAGGGGTTAGGGGTTAGGGATTAGTAAAGGGTTTTTACTAGCCCCTAGCCCCTCATCAGAGGTACAGGATGCGAAGGGCAGAGATCGATCATATCTTGACCACCATGTTGGAGACCTATCCCAACGTGTCGGACCTCAACTTCACTGTGGGCAAACCGCCCCAGGTGGAGTCGTCGGGGGAACTGGTCCCGGTGCCGATCTCACCCCCCCTGGAGAAGCTGACGCCCTTTCAGACGGAAATCATCGCCCTGAACCTGGTCCAGAACCGCCGCAACCTCAATCTCTTGCTGGAGCAAGGCTCGTGTGACCTCTCGTATTCCCTGCCCGGGAAGGCCCGTTTCCGGGTTAATATTTTCTCCCAGCGGGGGTCCTATTCGATCGTGCTGCGCAAGCTGGAGACCCGCATCCCCGGCCTGCAGGACCTGATGTTGCCCCCGGTCATGGAAAGCCTCACCAGGGAGAAGAACGGCCTGATCCTGGTCACTGGCGCCACCGGCAGCGGCAAGACATCGACCTTGGCAGCCGTGCTGGATATCTTCAACGAGACCCAACCCATCCATATCATCACCCTGGAGGATCCGGTGGAGTTTATCCACGCTCACAAGGAGGCCACCATCAATCAGCGGGAGCTGGGCAGCGACTTTGATACCTTCGCCAACGGCCTGAGGGCCGCCCTGCGCCAGGCCCCCAAGGTGATCCTGTTGGGAGAAATGAGGGACCGGGAGACCGTAGAGATCGGCCTGAAGGCAGCCGAGACCGGCCATCTGGTCATGAGCACCCTGCACACCGTCAATGCCGGCCAAACCATCAACCGGATCCTGGGAATGTTCCAGCCGGAGGAGGAGCGTCACATGCGGATCCGGCTGGCCGATACCATCCGCTGGATCGCCTGCCAGCGGCTCATCCCCAAGGTGGGAGGAGGGCGGGTGGTGGCGTTAGAGATCATGGGCTCCAGTCTCCGGGTCCGGGACGCCATCCTCAACGGGGAATCGGAGGGGAAGACCTTCTACGAGATCATCGAGGCGAGCTATCCCTTCGGATGGCAGACCTTCGATCAGTCTCTCCTGAGCCGTTATGAAGAGAGATTGATTACCGAGGAGACCGCCCTGGCCTATGCATCTCAAAAGGCGGTGGTGGGCCGGGGCATCGACAAGGAGAAGAGTCTCAAAGGGGAGAAGACCACCCCGATCGAGGGGCTGTCCATAGACATGGATTACGGTAAGGAGACAAGCCTTAAGAAAGGGGCCTGAGAGACGCGGGAGATCCGCATTTCCACCTTTCGCCCACGAAGGAGCTGTGGCCGTGGGGAACGGGAAAGATTGCCATGGAGATCATCTGTTCCAATTGCAAAAAACGGTTCGTTTTGCCGGAGGAGAAGCTGCCTTCCCGAGGGGTCTTGCAGCTTTCTTGCCCCTCCTGTAAGGGCCGCATTACGGTGGATGTGGATGGCCGGGGTCGGGAGGCGCCTCCCCAGAGGTTCTCCTCGGAGTTGGCGAAGGAGTCCGTCGAGGAAAGCCCGTACGAGGAGGAGGTGGCCCAGGCCCTGATCTGTGAGGATGACCCCCATCGACGGAATCTCCTCTCCCACGCTCTGGAGAAATTGGGCTATTGGACCGTTTCCGGCTTGAGCCTGGAGGAGATTCGGGAAAAGATGAAATTCACCCAGTACGAGGTGATCGTCCTGAGCGAGGGGTATGCGGGTGGCTCGCCCGGGGATAACCCCGTGCTCGACCATCTCCGGCTCCTGCCCATGTCGGTCCGCCGGAGGATCTTTCTCATCTTCCTCAGCCCAAACTACAAGACCGCTGACCGGATGGCCGCCTTCGCCAAGAGTGCCAATTTGGTAGTCCACTTGAATGACGTGAGAAACATCCAGGCGATTCTCAAGAAGGGAATCGAGGACCATACCAGATTTTATCAGAGCTTTATGGAATGCATGCGGGAGACAGGAAAATTCTAAATTTTGCTTGACAGGTAATTTATTTTATTGTTATGTTTGTTATGAAAATTGGTTGATTTAGCCCTATTTATCGGCCCCATCCAAAGACCTTGGGGGAAGGCTTTCCCCGGATGAAAAACAAAGGGCAAGAGGGGGGAGTTTCCCAGTAAACCGTTAAAAATCCTGCCGGCCTGGGCATGGTCGGCTTTCCGAATTTTACCCGAGGTAACGGAGAACCTGCTAACCCTTTAACCTTTCCCCCGAACTCCTGGGAATAAAAGAGGAGCGGCTATGGCAGCAAAAGCCAAGACGTCTAAGAAGAAAGAGGAACCCAAGAAGAACACCAAAGGCTCTAAGGGTGGGGGTAAGAAGAAGTAACCTGTAACCACCCGGACGGCCCACGCCAGGCGGTGAGACCGGATGTCCTAACCGATATCCACAAAACCGACAACGATCACCTCGGGTAAAATCTTCAACCAAGAAGCAGGAAGAGGAAGAGGAGGAGGCCCTAACCTTTACCGAAAAGGTTAGGGCCTCCTCCTCTTCTCCATGGGCAGTTAACGGCTATCCGAAAACCTCCCCAAACGGTGATTCCCAAGCAGTTAAACCTCCTTGAGAACCACCAGGGCATCCACGGCCTTGACCCCTCTGCCCTCTGGCAGGATGATCAGGGGGTTGATGTCGATCTGTTCGACCAGGTCGCCCAGATCCTGGGCCAGGTTTGAGAGCTTTACCAGGACGTCCACTGCCCCCTCGATGTCTCCCTTCTTCCTCCCCCGCGCCCCGTCCAGGATCTCGTAGCCCTGGATCTCCCGGATCATTTCCCGGGCCTCCTCCGGCCCAATGGGAGCCAGCCGGAGAGAGATGTCCTGGAGGATCTCCACAAAGATCCCGCCTAGACCGAAGAGGAGCGTGGGGCCGAAGAGATCGTCTCGAATCGTTCCCGCGATCGCCTCGATTCCCCCCTCCACCATCTCCTGGACCAGGATCCCCTTGATCTGGGCCCGGGGACCGTACGATCGGGCCTGCTCCAGGAGCTGGACATAGGCCGGCCTCAGTTCCGCCTCGTCCCGCACATGGAGCCGGACGACTCCGGCCTCGGTCTTATGGAGGATCTGAGGGGAGATGACCTTCAGGGCCACCGGATAGCCGATCTTCCGCGCCATCCCTCGGGCCTCTTCCGGAGAAGTGGCCAGAGATTCTCGAGTGACCGGGATCCCGTAGCGGGCCAGCAGGGCCTTGCTCTCCTCTTCCGTCAAGGCCTTCTTCCCTCGCAGCTTGGCCCGAATCTCTTCCAGGGCATCCGACGTCTGGGAACCTTTGGGGGCCCATCCCCGACCCTTCTTTCCCTTGAGGAATTCGGCGTAGCCCGCGACGGCCCGGATGGAGCGCAGGCATTCGTGGTAGTTGCGGAAGAGCGGCAGCGGACCCTCATCCAGCTCCTTGGTGCACTCGGCAGCTACGCTCCCGGCAGTGCAGAAGGGGATGAGGGGCTTATCCTGGACCTCCCCGGCTACCTCCACCAGGTCGCCGACCAGCCTCTTGCCCAGTCCTCCGAAGATGTTGGTGAGGATAACCAGCAGCGAGTCCAGATTCTCATCCTTCAGCAGGAGCCGCAGACAGGCCTTGAAGAGGTTCGGGTCTGAGGCGAGCTGCCCGGTCAGGTCCAGGGGGTTCTGGGCCGTGCCGAAGGATTGCATTTGGGCGATCTCGTCGCGAACATGCGGGGAGAGCTCTGGCAGGGGTATGCCCATGAAACCGCACTTGTCCGCCACCACGCCGGCGGCCCCTCCGGAGAAGGAGATCACACCCAGCCGGTTCCCATGAGGGACTCCGCTCTTGGCCAAGAGGGAGATCATCCCCACGAAGTCATCGTAATCCTCGGCCTGCAGGACCCCTTTCTGATGGAAGGTCGCCTTGTAGACCCGGGCTGAGCCGGCCAGGGCCCCGGTGTGGGCCTGGATTGTCCGGGCCCCCTTTTCCGTGTTGCCCGTCCTCAGGATCACCAGGGGCTTTCTCAACTCCAGGGCCCGGTCGGCCACCCGCAGGAACTTATGGGCATCCTTGAAGCTCTCGATGAAGGCGGCGATGATCTCGATCGAGGGGTCCTCCAGGAGCAGCTCCATGAAGTCGGAGGCTTCCAGATCGGCCTCGTTCCCGCTGGAGAAAAAGTAATTGACCCCAACCCCCCGATCCAGTAAGCGGTTCAAGATAGAGCCCCCCACGGAGCCGCTCTGGGATACCAGGGCCACCTTTCCCGGGATGAGGGGTAGGCCGGCCACTGGGGTGAAGGTGCTCGCTACCCGGTCGGGGACATTGATCATTCCCAGACAGTTGGGCCCCATCACCCGGATCCCCGTCTCCCGGACGATCCGCCGGACCTCCTCCTGGCGCGCGATGCCATCCCCGCCTACCTCAGCAAATCCGGAGGTGCCCAAGATAGCGCTCTTGACCCCTCGTGATCCGCACTCCTCCAAGGTCCTGAGGGCCGCACGGAAGGGAACCAGGATGAAGGCCTGGTCGATCTCCTCCTCCTGGGGGATCTCCAGGATCGAGGGGTAGCAGGTCAACCCCCGAATCTCCGCGCGGCTGGGGTTGATCGGAAAGATCTTGCCGGGGTAGCCATTGTGCAGCAAAAACCTCAAGGGGAGCCCCTGGATCTTCTCTTCCTCGGGTGAACAGCCCACGATGGCGATCGAACGGGGACGAACCAGGGCTTCAATAGCTGACAGGGGCCTTTCGCTCATGGATCTACCTCCTCAAGTTAGGGTTTAGGGATTAGGGGTTAGGGGCTAGTAAAAGCAGGGGCGAGGAACTAATCCCTAGCTCATTGTGCTACTGCAACTTGAGAGCTTCCCGGGCAGAGCGGGCCAACCGATAGGCCTCCCGTAAGGAATCCCGCAGTTTCTCCACCTCGAAGGTATGCCATCCGGCCTGGGCAAGGTTGTACTCCACCCGGGCCTTTTGCAGCAGCCTCTCTGAGGCATCTGCCCGCTTCTTATGGCTGGCGGCCCGGGCCAAATTTGTGAATTCTTGCGCCCAATGGATCACGGTCCGGGTCTGCTCCATCAAGAGCAGGATGTCGCGGGCCTCCGACGGGCGGGTAGGAGAGATGCCCATGCGCAGGTTATGACAGTTGGCGCAAAGGCCCTCCATCTTCTTCTCGCTGATGATGGAGATGGCCATAGAGCCATGGCAGGTCACGCAATTGGGTCCCTTCCCCTCGGCCTCCAATTTGTGGAAGTGGTTGCTTTTGATGAAGTTGAGATATTCCTTCGGGTGGCATTTCTCTCCGCAGGTCTGGGGGACATTTTTGAAATAGACCGTGCTCTTGGGGTCGCCGCTGCGATAGACGCCCACATGGGCCGCCTCCTTGGCCGTCTGGGAGGGATCTCCGGCGTGGCAGGCCTCGCAGCTTACGCCTCTTTTGGCATGGACGGAACCCGCCCAATCCGAGAAAAGGTGGCGATCATAGGTCTTTACGGCGGTGACCTTGTGGCAATTCACGCATCCATCGGTCCCCTTCGAAGCAGCCTGAGACGGAGCGTATAAGGTCATCCAAACCACACAGAGCATCTGGGCAATGAAGACAATTCCCTCCCTCGCGAATCTGGTCATTCCGCGATTCCTCTACACAATTTCAGAAGCTTATCCGTTTGTGGCGCGTCGAAATCAGGAAAGCCAACTGAGATCGAAAGAGAACCCAGTAAACAAATCCACCCGGGAACTTAGATTCCTCGCTTCGCTCGGAATGACAGCCACAGAATCTGTCATTCCGAAGGAGCGATAGCGACTGAGGAATCTGAAAAAAATGAAATTCCCCATACGTTTAAATTATTCTGGATGCTTTCCTTCTTGTCAAGTATTTACCGTTTCAGGCTCTGCCTTGGACAGGCGAGAGGCCTGTCCCACCAGTGGGTCGGGCGTCCCCGCCCGGCCAGGATGTGTTCACTATGTTTGGTGGCAGTACATAAATTCGTTATTTTTCTTTGGGATGAGCCGATATAGGAGGCAGAAATCTTCCCGTTCGTGGATTATGGACGGGACCAATTCTTGACGGGGGGGCTTTTTTGAGCTACATTTAGAAACTTAATTTTCGGTGCGAAGGACCTCTCTCCTGTAGGGTCCTCGATGTGGCAGGTTCTTAGAGCTTATCCGAAAACCTTTGCTGAGGGGACTTTCTCGACTGAAAAAGCAGAGGAGAGAAAGGAGCTCCCAAATAGGCCGTTAGAAGCTGCGATGGCCTTTTGGTAAGGAGGAATCGCTTTGGATGGGAACCACAAGCCTAAAATGGCAACGCTGCTATTCCTTTTGACCCTGGCCTTGCTCCTGACCTTGACAGCCCGAGGCCACACCCAGGCCCCCTTGAAGGCGAACGCCGGCCCCAACCAGGAGGACGTGGGATTCGACCAACTGGTCCAGTTAGCGGGGGGAGGCAGCGGAGGCGAGGGCGATCTGACCTTCCATTGGAGGCAGCTCCATGGCCCCAGCATGATCCTATCCGACCCCAATCTCCCCAACCCGAGATTCACGACCCCCACCCTGGAGCAGGTCCTGACGCCCGCCGAGCGGAAGGCCTTCACGATCGTCGCCCTCTCGCCCGACGAAAAGGAGGTGGTGCTCGAGCTGACCGTGACGGACTCGCAGGGGGAGACCGCCATCGATCAGGTGATCGTATCCATGACCAGCACAGCAACCGGTGGTTTGAGCACCGTGGGGGTCGGGACGGAGGTCTTCCTGACCGGCAAGGAGCAGGAAGGCTATAATTGGACGGTCTCCGAAAAACCCTTCGATTCTGGAGGAGGTGAGCTGACGTGCCCCTCGCAGTCCGATGATCCTGCGGAGTGCGAAGCGAGCGAGATCCGAACCCCGGTCTTCATCCCGGATGTCCCGGGGGTGTATGTGATCGAGGAGATCAACTCGGGGTCCGTCATCCGGCTGGTTGCCAGCCTCTGGTCGGGCGAGCGCTTCGACTGCCGGCGCTGCCACAATGGAAAACGCCGGCCGGATCTGGTCACCCCCTGGTTGAAGACGGGCCATGCCGGCTTCTTCGCCCGCGGGGTGGATGGAAGGCTGTCCCTTCCTTACGACGAGGAATGCATCCGCTGCCATACCATAGGCCACGAAAAGAAGGCGGACAATGGCGGGTTCGATGACGTGCAGCTTTTGCTGGGCTGGCGGTTCCCGGAGAGGCTGTTGCCCGGGAACTTCAGGAAGGCGCCCCCCAGGCTCCAGAACCTGGCCAACATCCAGTGCGAGAGCTGCCACGGCCCGGGGAGCGAGCATGGCGGACGGAAGGAGGCGATCTCCGTCAGCCTCCGGTCCGGGGTCTGCCAGCAATGCCACGCAGGGGCCCCTTACCTCAATCGCGACCTCAATCGTGGGGTGGAATGGGAAAACTCCAAACATTCGGTTCTGGTGGAGAACCCGGCCTTCCGGGGCGAGTGCATCCCCTGCCACACGGCCCAGGGCTTTGTCCGGCGGGTGAAGGGTAAACTCCTGACCCGTCTGGACGATCCCCAGCCCCAGACCTGCGCGGCCTGCCACGACCCCCATTCCGCCAGGAACGAGCATCAGCTCAGGATCGCGGGGAAGATCGCGTTGCCTGACGGGACCCGGGTGGAGGCGGATGTCGCCGCCATTTGCTATGCCTGCCACAACTCCCGCCGGAACCCCGCCACCCTGGCGGCCAGCGGTCGCCTGGCCCCCCACTTCGGCCCCCAGGGGGAGATGTTGGAGGGCACGGGGGCCTTCGAGGTGGGTAACCAGCGCTATGACAGCTCCTTCCACGGCAGCGAGGCCTTCGTCTTGCCGGAGCTCAGGAGCGCACAGTCGCGCAGCGAGAAGTGCGTGACCTGCCACATGGCCCCGGGGCCGGCCGAGGGCGAGCCGGGCCATCATCAAGTGGGCGGTCACTCCTTCAACATGCACACCCCGGAGCCGGACGATGGCTCGGAGGAGGGGGAGGATGAGGGGGAGGATGAGTCCGAGGAAGTCCAGAACGTGGCCATCTGCCGGCAGTGCCATCGTGGACTCGCCGGCTTCAACCGGCCCGCTGCGGCCGACTACGATGGCGATGGGGTCCGGGAGGGCGTCCAGACGGAGGTGGACCACTTGCTGGATATCCTGGCCGGGGCGATCGCGGATAGCCTGGCGGGGGGGATCGGGGACGGCCTCTCTGGTTCCTTTGTAGAGGAAGAGGGGAGGTTCATCTTCAAGAATAGCGCCGGCCAGGAGGCAACCCCCACCGACGCCCAGTACAAGGCGGCCTACAACCACCACTTCGTGAGGAACGATGGCAGCCACGGAATCCACAACACGGCTTACGCGCTCCAGCTGCTCCAACGATCTTACAGAAACCTGACCGGGCAGGACATTCCAGGGGCAGCGCTGAGGTAAAGAAGGGGCTGAATGACAGCCCTCCATGTTACTCTGAGCAAAGCGAAGAATCTAATTTAATCGCATAGGAATTTCCTTTTCTATAGATATTGGAAAAACAATTTGGAATTTTGCCGCGGCAGAGGTAGGGGCGACCGGCCCGGTCGCCCCTACTAAGAATTCCAAAAGCAAACGGCAACATCTATAGCTCGAAGCTCCGGCTGCTATGAGCTATGAGCTATGAGCCAACTTACTGCAGAGGAGTGGCAAAGAGAAAGGAGAGATGACTGTGAGAGGACCGTGGAAGGAAAGTCCGATTTCCTGGCGGGGCACCCTGTGGGTGGCTGTGGGGCTGGCCGTCGCCGCTCTCTTGGGGGGAGAGTGGGCAATGGCCCAGGGTGGCCGCAGGGCGCCCGGCAGCATCGTCGCGAATGCGGGGAAGGACCTGGAGAACGTGGGCTTTAACGCACCGGTCAAGCTGGATGGGAGCCGGAGCCGCCCTTCCAAGGGCGGGGGCGCGCTGCACTTTCAATGGCAACAGGTCTCCGGGGTGCCGGTGACCCTTACAGGGGCGAATACCGCCACGCCCAGCTTCATAACGCCGCCTCCCAGCGGCTATCTGGAGAACTACTGGTACGTGGAAGGGCCGGGAATCCCGGGGACACCGGGAGTGGCAAATCGGGCCCGGCGGGGACCCGACCTGAAGATCTGGCGGGTGATCCCCTTCGGGCGACAGCACAAGGTGCTGGAGTTCGACCTGACCGTCACGGATGATGGAGGAGGCCGCGCCACCGATCGGGTGACGGTCTTTATCGATCCGAAGGAGGGCGTGGAGGTCTCTACGGGACAAAATGTGGTGCCGGTCGGGGTCCGGACCTTTATGAGCGGCGCGACCTCGGAGGCTACCGGGACCGACTGGGTGGCCGGCAGCGCACAGCCCGGCACGCACCGGCAGGGGACCAACGATCGCATCACCGGTTGGAAGTGGACCCTGACCTCGAGGCCCCCTGGCTCCCAGGTCGTCCTGCAGGACGCGACCTCCCAGACCCCCTTCCTCATCCCCGATGTGGAGGGAGAGTACCAGATCAGCTTTGAGATCACCGCCGTGGGAGATATCCCCGAGGACTACCTGGACGTGGACAACAACGGCAGAAGGGGAGGGGACGGCCTGATCACCGACACCCCCGAAAAGCTTCCCCCGCCCCTGACCCTCATCGCGGCCAAATGGGTCGGCGTGGGGACCATCGGCGGGAGGACGGCCAAATTCTCCGAGGGGCATTGCGGCGCCTGCCATGATCAGCCCGTCACAACGTCGGACGGGGGAACGTTGCCGGCCATCCTCGAGGATTGGCAGGGGACGGGGCATGCCACTATCCTCCAGAGGGGGCTCAACGGGCTCCTGGGCCCCGCCTATCAGGAGAGCTGCCTGCCCTGCCACACGCTGGGGTTCGATAAGAGCCGGAGCGCCAGGAACGGCGGGTGGGACGACCTGGCCAGGGGATTCCGCTTCAAGAAGCCGGCCCCGGGTCTCTTCAACCGCCTGCTGGATCGATTTCCCGCCCTGGCCCAGCGGGCCAACGTCCAGTGCGAGAACTGCCACGGCCCGGGCAGCCAGCACGTGGGCGACCCGGAGAAGATCTCCCATACCCTGGACCCCCGGGTCTGCGCCCAGTGCCACGATGCCGCGCCCGAGGGGGCTATCTTCCAGCAATGGAGAAACCACCGGCATGGCTATGATGTCCACATCCTCGCCCAGCAGACCTCGCCCCTCCCGGGCGTCGATGTTTGCCAGCGCTGCCATAGCTCCGAGGGATGGCTACGGGCAGTGATCGAGGGCGGCGACCCGATCGCGATCCCCAGCCCCAATCGGATCGGATGCGCCACCTGTCATGATCCCCATAGCGCGGGGAAGGAGCATCAGCTCCGGAGAAAGGGCCCTGAGGATATGGTCGAG
Organism: Nitrospinota bacterium; assembly: GCA_016176845.1. GTDB lineage: Bacteria > 2-12-FULL-45-22 > 2-12-FULL-45-22 > 2-12-FULL-45-22 > JACOWJ01 > JACOWJ01. Next base: position 32,576 of record JACOWJ010000028.1, on the reverse strand, counting down.
CTCCCCGATGGCTCCCTGGTGGAGGGAGGGAAGGGGACCGTCTGCATGACCTGCCACAACCTGGCCTTGACTTCTATCAAGAATCCCAAGGGCGTCAATGGGTATATTGATGCCTATCTCGCCGGGGAGACGAAGATCCCCGGGACGGAGATCGCCATCAGCAATACCTTCATCCCCCCCAGCTCCCAGATGCCCACCAACACCGAGATGCTGGCCGGGACGGGGGGCTACGAGTTCACCGATGAGAAGTATGCCCGCTCCTTCCACTTCGAGAACCCGGACACCTGCGTGACCTGCCACATGTTCAAGACCCCGGCCGAAGGCGAGCCGGGCCACAACCGGGTGGGCGGCCACACCTTCAACGTGCGCACTCCCGCGGAATTGGTCGGCGTCCGGCATGGCGAGGAAGCCGGGGAGCGGGTGGAGAACGTGGCCGCCTGCCAGCAGTGCCATCCCGGCCTGGATAGGCTCAACCGGAGGGCCCGGGGGGATTATGATGGGGACGGTCGGGTGGAGGGCGTCCAGGATGAGGTCGCCGGCCTGATCGCGTTGGTCAGATCCGCGCCCGGCTTTAGCAACACCATCACCCGGAGCTCGACGCTGGCGCAGGCCGCCGCCCGCTGGAATGTGGGCTTCGTCGAGCGCGATATAAGCGCCGGGATTCATAACACGGCCTATGCCGTTACCTTGCTCCAGAGGTCTTACAAAAAGCTCACCGGGAACGAGGTCCCGGGGGCCAGCATCGTCTCCAAGCGGGAGGCTTATAAGTCCAGCCGGCGGGTGCTTCGCCTGAAATAGCACGCGAAGGCCTATGGTGCCGAGAACCTTCAGCGGGTCAGTCAGATATCGCATTGATTGACCCGCTGAACTTTTTTTCTCGTCTTTGTTGTCGATCTGTTTATCTAACTGTTTATCTAAAACCTTAAAGAATTGAAGTTATCCTAATGATTTTATTGAGAGAATCGCGATTTTCCACAGATTGTTTTATGCTGTGCAGCGGTTTAACAATCAATCTGGCAAATTTTTATCCTTGAATTTTCTTCAGTTGTCCTTGACAATTTTATGCTTCTAAAGTTAGAGTATGGGCAATTCTTGTCTTATATAGATTTGATATTACCCACATCCTCAAGTCAGGAGATAAACGGGATGTCATCGAGAGGAAACACCCCAATCCGAACGTTTCTATCGGCGGGACTCATGATCGCTTTCCTTTGCTTTTGTTATTCCTGTCAGCCTTATCAGAAATTTGTTCCCCTTCCCGTTATTCCCGGGGCCACCTACATCGGGGGTGAGGAGTGCACTGACTGCCATGAGAAAGTGGCGGATGCCTTCCCCCGGACGCTCCATGGCAAGGTAGAATTCGAGAAATGGGGGATAGCAGGCAAGGGGTGCGAGGGCTGCCATGGCCCCGGCAGCGCCCACTCCAATGAGGCCGAAACGAGCAAGACCCCCAAGCAGATCATCCGCTTCAAGGAGGAGCACCCCAAAGGCCGGATGGGCATCTGTTTACAATGCCACCGTCGGGACCGGGAGCGGGAGGATTTTCGGAGAAGCCAACACGCCGTAAGCCAGGTTCCCTGCGACGAGTGCCATCAGATCCACAAGGGGGGCGTGCGAGAGGCCTCCCTCAAGAGGCCGGCTCCCGAGCTTTGTTACTCCTGCCACGTCCGGATCCAGGCCGAATTCGCCTTGCCCGAACGGCACAAGGTCCCCGAGGGGGTCGTCAACTGTCCGGACTGTCACACCTCCCACAGCGCGGCCAATCGGAGGCAGTTGCGGCAGGCCCGAGACGAGGTCTGCTTCAATTGCCACAGCGAATTGCGAGGGCCTTGGGTCTTCGAGCACCTGTCGGTCTATGTGGAAGGGTGCAGCACCTGCCATCAGCCCCATGGCTCCAACAACCGCCACCTCCTGGCCTATCAGGAGGTGGCGAGCCTCTGCCTCCAGTGTCATCCCAATACCCCGGCCTTTCATAACCAGCGGGCAGTCGCCGGGAACTTTCGGAATTGTACCTTCTGTCATGTGAACATCCATGGGTCGAACGTCAACCATGCCTTTTTCGAGTAGAGAGTGGGGCAATCGGTTCACTAGCGGGAAGCGAGAGGGATAAGCCAATTGAATGGTATAGGAATTTCCTTTTTCCGGTGTGAGCTATGAGCCATGAGCTATGAGCTATGAGCTAATTGAGGAGATCCGGTCGATGAGGAAGATCATCGCGATCATGGCGGGGATCCTGGGGATAGTGATGGGATGGAGTGGATCGGCTTGGGCCAAGACCGAGCTGTGGGGATACGACCTGCAGGGGACCCTGGGCGTGGGCCCCCGGGTCGTCGATGTGGACAAGAACCAGCGGAAATACCGGGAAGATTACAATCTCTTCAGCGGCCTGCGGCTCTTCGATTTCTCCCTCAGAGGGGAGGCAGAAGAAGGGGCTGGACGCCCCTTCGATTACTTCAAGTTGGAAGGAAGCAGCCTGGGCGGGGACCCTTACCCCTTTGGGTCCGTCCGCCTGGGAAAGAGGGGCCTCTACGACCTCAAGATGTCGGCCCGCAAGAGCGAATATCGCTACACCAACCGGGATGAGACCCGGGCCTTCAGCAGCGTACAGGAAGGCCTCGGGGCCCCCTTCTTCGTGGGCGATCCCCATGCCTTCGAGTGGGATCGGAAGTTCGGGAATGTCGATCTGGTGATCAATCCCGAGGGCTGGCCCAGGCTGAACCTCTTCTATCGCCGACAGGAACAGATCGGCGATTCCATCACCTCTCGCCACCTATCCCGGGCCCACTTCTCCCTGTTCGAGCCGGTGGACAAGGCCACCAACGACTACGGGATGGGCCTGAGCTATCGCCTTGGCTTCGTGGACCTCTCCTTCGAGCAGAGCCTGCGCCTTTGGAACAACGAGATCAATTTCTTTCGTCCTCGCACCCAGCCAACCTCCCCGGGGGAGCTGGGGGGCAACCCTCGCTTCCTGACCGCCTTGAGCGCATTCGATTGGAGGCAGAGCGAGAGCACCAAGAACCCGCTGACCCGTCTCGGCCTGCACGCCACCCCCCTGGATTGGCTGGAGATGAATGCGGCCTATATCTTCAGCAAGACCCGACAGAACCACTCCTTCGTCAGCTCAATCGCGGCCACCGCTTTCAACGGCGATCCCGTGGCGGGAACCCTGTTCGGCCGCGGGGATGGGGAGCGGGACATCCACCTCTTCGATCTGGGCTTCTCGGTCAAGATCTTGGAGAACCTCTTTTTCCACAACACCTACCGACTTTACGACAGCGAATCATCCGGCTCCACCATTCCCCGGGGCAACGATGGGGTCATCGACTTTCTGGGCCTGGAGGAGGAGGGAAACGTCGTCACCCAAGTGGACGACGATATCAAGAGCCATACCCTCCGGAGCTTCTTCGAATACCTCCCCTTGGAGAACCTGGCCCTGCGCTTCGGCTACCTCTGGCAGAGCCGTCAGGCCCGCCGGGTCCGGGATAACCCCGAGCAGCGCCGCGCGGTCTTGCGCGACATGACGACCCGGGACAACAACTTCATCTTCGGGTTCGATTATCGCCCCTTCCGCGGGCTGAGCATCGTCGGAGAGTATGAGAACCTCGCGGTCGATAATCCTTTTACCGAGATCAGCAGTTCGGATGAACACCGGACCAAGATCCTGGTCCGCTACCAACCCTTCAGAAACCTGGGACTCAACCTCGATTATCACCTCATCCAGCGGAAGAATACCGGGGGCACCCCGAACATTGGCTCCCCCGTCCTCACGGAACAAGGGGTGTTCAATCAGCATTCCTCCGACATCGACCAGAAGAATTATGCGGTTTCCCTCTGGTACCAGCCGATTCGGGGGTTGATGTGGAATGCTACCTACATGCGACAGGACCTGGATTTCGACACGGAGACCGAGCTCTTTACCGATGGCGTGCTGCGGGGAGGGAGCAGCGTTTTCTCGGAGGACAACAACATCTTTTTGACCGGACTCTCCTACGAGCTGACCTCCTTCCTGACGACCTCTTTCAACTACCGGCTGGCGAACGCCGAGGGGAGCTTCCCCTTGGATACCGGCGATTTTTCCCTGGGGTTGCTTTACAAGTTCAAGGTTGGGGGAAAGGGGATGGGTTTGGATCTCCAATACCGACGGATGAGGTTGGACGAGAAGGGGAGCCGGCTGGTCGAGCAATTCTTCTCCGAGAAGCGGCCTCCTTTCTTCCGGCAGGACAACGAATATGAGGTGAACCTTTGGACTGTGCTCCTTAGGGTTAATCTGGATTGAAATGAGAGGAGGCAGATGATCGGCAGAGGATGGAGGAGGCTCAGAGGAACGGGCAGGCAGATGAAGCGGAGCGGCCTCAGAGAGGCGGCGATCGGAGGGGGGTGGATCATCTTGCTGCTGCTCGCCGCAACCGTTTTCGGCCAAGGGAAAGGGAAGCCATCCTTCCCGAAGCTGGAGAAAAAGGGTTACAGCAAGGCTGCGGTCTGCGGCCGCTGCCACACGCTGATCTACCAGAGCTGGAAGGATACCCTCCATGCCCGCTCGTTGGTGGACCCGATCTTCGACACCGCCTATCTGGAAGCTTACAGGATGACCCAAGGGAAGGCGAAGACCTTTTGCCTGGCCTGCCATGCTCCCACGACCCAGTTCACCAAAGATTTCGAGATCAGGCAGGAGATCACGTCGGAGGGGATCACTTGCGACTTCTGCCACACCCTCAAAGACGTTAAGTTGGCCAAACAAGGGCTGCACGAGCTGAAGATCGAGACCGGCCTGGTGAAGTGGGGTACACACGGACAGGAGAAGGCCCCAAACCACGAGGTGGCCGCTTCCAAACTTTACGAGGACTCCCTCATCTGTGCGGGCTGCCATGAATATGTAAACCCGAAAGGGGTGGTGGTGCTGGGCACCTATTCCGAGTGGTCGGCCGGTTTCTACCGCAAGCAGGGGACCCCCTGTCAACGGTGCCACATGCCCATCAGCCGACAGGAGGAAGGCTATCTTACGGAAGGGGGACTCATCGCCAGGAAGGAGATCAACCTCCACGATATCGCCGGCGGCAGCTCGGTGCCACAGCTGAAGAAGATGCTGAAGGTCGGGATCGCCAGCGTTGAGCGGTTGGGGGGCCGGGTTCGGGTCGTGGTGGAGATCACCAACCATGGGGCGGGCCATCGGATCCCCACCGGCCTGCCCACCAAGCGGTTGGTATTGACGTTAAAGGCCACCACTGCCCAGGGAAAGAGCTTCGTGGCGGAGCGTTCCTATCGTAAGGTCCTACTGAATGAGCGGGGCGAAGAGATCACCCGGGACGTCGATGCATTCCTGAATGCTGCCAGGCTCTCTTCCGATAACCGGATCGAGCCCAAGGAGACGCGACGGGAGGAGTTTTTCTTCTTCGTTCCTCGCGGGACAGAGGTGGTGATCAACGCTCAAGTCGTTTATGAATACAAACCTCGAGTGATCGACCAGGTCGATACGGTCGTGGACCTGGCTCGAGATGAGCGGGTCTTTAACGCAAGGTAAATCGAAGAACAAGGTGAATCGAAGAAGACGATGAAAAACCCAAGGATTCTCATGGGGGAAGGTCGGAGTGAGCAGGAGATCTTATTAGAGAGCCGGAGGAAATTTCTGGGCCAATGCCTGGCGGTGCTGGGGGCAACGGCCCTGGGGGGGGCCCTCTACCCCGTGGTTCAGTACCTGCGGCCCTTGGAGGCCGACAAGGCGGCCCGGAAGGTGGAGGTGGACCTGGGGGAGATCCCCATGGGGACAGCCAAGACGATCCTGTATCGGGGCTTGCCCACGCTGGTCATCAACGCGACGGAAGGCGTGGTGGCCATATCGGCAGTCTGCACTCATTTGGGATGCATCGTTAAATGGCAGGAGGAGCGAAAGATGCTCTTCTGCCCATGTCATGCGGCTCGCTTTGCTTTGGATGGGAGGGTGCTGGGAGGACCAGCTCCTGCGCCGCTGGAGGTCCATCCGGTGACCGTGGCAGGAGGAAAGGTTATGTTGGGGGCATGATGCGATGTCGCTGATGGATTGGATCGACGAACGGATTCATCTTAAGGAGCTGATCAAGGGTCAACTGACCGAATATTATGTGCCCGAAGAGATTAACCTCTGGTATTCCCTGGGGGGGCTCGCCCTGTTCATTTTCATCGTCCAGGTCTTGACGGGGATCCTCCTGTTGGTCTATTACATCCCGCACACCGATTTCGCCTATGACAGCATCCAGCGAATCATGACCCAGGTCCCTTACGGCTGGCTTATCCGGCTGGTTCACGCTGTGGGCGCCACCATGATGATCGCGGCGGTGACGCTCCATATGGTAAGCGTCCTTTTCATGGGCTCCTATAAGAAGCCCCGAGAGCTTCACTGGATGAGCGGCTTCCTCCTGATGCTGTTGACCCTTGGGATTGCCTTATCCGGCTATCTTTTGCCCTGGAGCCAGCTCTCCTATTGGGGAACGACCGTGGCCACCAATGCGGCGGGGACCGTCCCCTGGATCGGCCCCGAGCTGAACCGATTCTTGCGGGGCCAGGAGATCGTGGGGGGGCCTACCCTGAGCCGGTTTTACGCCATGCACGTGGCCTTGATCCCGGCGACGATGGTGCTCCTGGTTGCCCTGCACCTCTTCCTGATTCGAAGGACCGGGATCTCGGACCCGCCCGGGAGATGAGTGATAAAGGAGGCATAATGGCCAAAAGAGAGAAAGGGATTCCCTTCTATCCCCATTTCATCATCGAGGATGTGGTTGTCATTCTGGTTTATTTGATCATGTTCCTTGGGATCATCTTCTTTCTTCCCTTGCTCTTCTTCCCGCCGGAGGCCTTCGAGCGAGCGGATCCCTTCGTGACCCCGGCACACATCAAGCCGGAGTGGTACTTTTTGGCCTCCTACCAGCTCCTAAAGGTGGTCCCCAACAAAATCCTTGGGGTCTCGCTGCAGATCCTGGCAATGGTCTTCCTTTTCATTCTTCCCTTGATCGACCGCGGCCCCGAGAGACACCCCCTCAGGAGGCCGCTCTTCACGCTCCTGGCGGTCTTGGGCCTGCTGTCGGTTGTCGGACTATCGGTATGGGGGTTCTATTCCGAGTAATGGGGGAGAATGCGTGTGCCGCTCTCTCTACTAAAAGCAGGGGGCTTCATGGAGGATAAAGAGCGTTGAGCAGGTGGGTCTGGGGTCTTTTTTTGGTCCTGGCGATCCTGGGTGGAGGAGGGAGCAGAGGGCTTTGGGCCCAGGAGGTCGAGACCGGCTCCTGCCAGGAGTGCCACCTCGAGGAGAGGGAAAAGAAGCTGCGCGATCCAGTCCGGGACTGGCAGAAGAGCGTCCATGCGCTCCACCAGGTCTCCTGTGATGGCTGCCACGGGGGGAATCCCAAAGCCCATACGAAGAAGGCCGCTAAATCGAGCAAGGCCGGCTATCTGGGAAAGCCCGAAGAGGAGCAAATCCCGGACTTTTGCGGCCAGTGTCACGGGACGGAAAGGGAGAGCTTCCTCCAAGGCCCTCACGGGGAGGCGCTGAGGGCGGGGACGGATGCCCCGACCTGTACGGCCTGCCATGGGGTCCACAACATCAGGCCTCCCTCTTTGAAAAGGATCATTACGGAGGACGATTGTTCCGACTGCCATGATTTCGCCGATTCCAAAAAGGTCAAGCAGGGCCTGATGCGGATTAACGACCAGGTTAAGAAGGCCAACCTCCTGCTGGCCGAGGTTTGGAACAAAGGGATGAGCGTAGACCCGATGCGGAGAGAGTTGGGGGGGGTCAAGGAAGAGGTGGAGAAGCTGGTCCACGAGATGGCGGTGAACCGGACAATCCGAAAGGAACAGCAGCTCACATCGGTGATGGAGAAGATCGGGGACGATCTATCTCGGTTGGATCGAGAGGCGAACCACCGAAGGTTCGTCGGTATGATTTCCATCGGGTTCCTGCTGGTGGCTCTGGTGATCGCGATCGGCTATCGGAGGACCCTCGTTCACAGGGACTAGGGATTAGAGGTTAGGGGTTAGGGATTAGGGGTTAGCAGATCGATGTAAATAGTGCGTTTCTCTACTAACCCCTAACCCCTAACCCCTGCTTTTAAGAGGAGGAAAGGAAAAGATGAAACGGGGCAAGGGATGGATGTGGTCGTTGGGGACAGGAATAGTGGGGTTGCTCTTGGTGGGGCTTTGGGTTTTTGGCAGCGGGACCTTCGCGGCGGAGTACAAATACGTGGGGGTTTCCAAGTGCAAGAACTGCCACCGGAAAAAGGGCTCCGGAGAGGCCTTCCAAAAATGGGAGGAGGGCCCTCATGCCAAGACTTACAAGACCCTGGCGACTCCTAAGGCGAAGGAGTTTGCTCAAAAGAAAGGGGTAAGCGGAGACCCGCAGAAGGAGCCCAAGTGCCTGAAGTGCCATGTCACCGCCTATGGGGTGGATCCCAAATTGCTGGCTAAGACCTTCAAGATGGAGGATGGGATCCAGTGCGAGTCCTGTCACGGGCCGGGCAGTGGCTACCGCAAGAAGAAGATCATGATCGACAAGGAGGAGGCCAAGAAGAACGGCCTGATCCTCCCGACGGAAAAGAACTGCACCACCTGTCATAACAGCGAGAGCCCATCCTGGGACCCCAACCAGTATACGGTCGCCGGGGGAAAGAAGGTCGGGTTTGACTTCGAGCAGGCGAAGAAGAAGATCGCCCATCCGACGCCCGAGGAGTACAAGAAGAAGGTGAAGACGGAGAAGGAGGAAGAGGATGAGGAGGAATAATAGAGGCGGAATAAAGGTCCAGGGTCCTTTAGGGAGGGGCTGGCCCTGAAGGACCCTTGTTTTTTGGGGGATCCACGTGAAAAAAAAATTTAAAGAAAATTCGCCTGGAACCCGATGAATAAATCGACGGCAAAGAAATCATATTCTCACGTCGGCAGCCCTTTTGAGAAATGAGAAGAGGGGGTTGCCTGCTCCGAACCGAATTTCGGCCTTATAACTGTTTTCTAGGAGGAACTATTATGAGCCGATAGGAGCTTGCCCTTTCAAGGTACCCGAGTAGCCTCACCCGATCAACCTCGTTCAGCTTCGATCCCTCAGCACTAACCATAATTTGACGAGAAATCATTCAACACAATTGCTTGGGAATGCTGGCCTCCTGAGTGGATGAATTTGGACAAGGCGAGTAATTTCAAGGATTTATCTTTAAATTTATCCCAAAAAAGTTTAGCACTAGCAATGGCCTCACAGTTAGGGTCTTTAGGGATTTCATATATCGATTTATCCAACGACATTCACGTGGAAAGACCGATCTAGTAAGATTAATATAATAACCATTGACGACCCTATAGAATATGACCTGGAGGGAGTAAACCAGGTTCAAATAAATGAGAGGGTTAATTTGATTTTTGCTAATGCATTAAGGTCAATTTTACGCCAGGATCCAGATGTGATAATGATAGGAGAAATAAGAGATCGAGATACTGCCGAAATTGCGATTCTAGCTGCTCAAACAGGCCACCTGGTTTTAAGTACTCTCCATACCAACAATGCTCCTGCAACTGTGACTCGTCTCCTAAACATGGGTATCCCTCCATACCTGGTAGTCTCTTCAATCATCGGTATTATTGCCCAACGTTTGTGTCCTTTAATTTGTAACAAATGTAAAGAGTCCTACATCCCTTCTGATCAATGGATCAGTAGACTTAAAATGAATTATAAAAACCTTCCAATAAAATTTTACCGTGGAAAAGGATGTAATTTATGTGAAAATATGGGATACTTCGGCAGAACCTGTATCAGTGAGGTAATGGAGTTTAATAGAAAAGGGGAGCCGGTCGATGATGGCACCCTTGTGAGTTTCAGAGCAGATGCTGGAGGGTTATCTCCAGCATCTGCGGGGACCTTAAATGGAGTGGCTTCCTCGATATTAACCTAATTGTGGTTATACCAATGAACAACACGATTTCAGACATGTCTTTTTCTCAACTTGCTGAATTGGTCACAGCACAGACAGGACTGCACATTCGACCCCAAGATAACAAAACATTCCGCAAAGCAATAGGGTTGCGGATGAAGCTTCTCAAGCTGACTGAGCCGGAGGAATATTATCAATTTTTAAAGGCCGATAGCGCCGAGAGCGACCTCGAATGGAAGGAGTTGGCAGCTCACCTCGCCACAGGAGAGAGCTATTTCTTTCGGGACAAGGGGCAGTTCAACCTGATGAAAAATTGGATTCTGCCGGAGTTGATCGAACGGAATAAGAGCAAACGCACCCTGCGAATCTGGAGCGCAGGATGCTCGACCGGTGAGGAGCCATACTCGCTGGCTATGGTGATCGATGAGCTGCTTCCATATCGAGATGATTGGAATATTTTTATTCTGGGAATCGATATGAATGAGGAGGCTATTGGAAAGTCCAGACGAGGTATTTACAGATCATGGTCGTTCCGTACTATGGAGCCCGATCTCCAGAAACGCTACTTTCACAAACGAAAAAATGAATGGGAGATCGATGAGCGGATTCGAACGATGGTGACATTTTACTATGGAAATTTGTTTAACGATTCGTATCCCAGCAATACAACAGACATTCACGATATGGATCTTATTCTCTGTCGGAACGTTTTCATATACTTTGACTTTAGTGTGATCTCTGTGGTGTTAGAAAAGGTGGTCAACGTGCTGAATGAGGGAGGGTATCTGATCACTGGACATACAGAGATACACGCCCAGAGTGCAGGTTTATTGCGGGTAAGATGCTTTCCAGAATCCGTTGTTTATCAACGCGGCGGAGACGTACCCGTTGAAACGAATGGAAGGGCTCGGAGAAGACCGGTCGTACAAAGTTTGGTCGCGCTACCAAGCCCCGTTCCGACTCATGTTTCGGGATCCGGAGCGCAGAATACCGAAGCCCCAGAATCCACCCGTCACCAGCCGCGTTCTGAAATGGTGCACTCCCAAACGCTCCTGACCGAAGCCGAGGTCTTTTTCCGAGATGGTGCTTACGGTGGGGCCATGAAGAAGCTGGAACCTCTGCTGCAGGATGAACCTCAAAATTTCCAGGCACTCGATCTGATGGCTCGGGCATGCGCGAACCTGGGCGAGAGCGAAAGGGCAGCGCGCTATTGCAAGCAGGCACTCGCGGTCAATCCCTTCGCTGTGCAGCCATACTACTTGTTGGCGCACGTTGCCGAAGAGCAGGGGGACACTGAGCAAGCGAAGAGTTTTTTGAAAAAGGCGCTCTACCTTTCGCCCTCGTTCATCCCGGCATACCTCGATCTCGGCGCCCTGTACGAGAGAGAGGAGGACTCCGCGAGAGCAAGGAAGATGCGTGCTACCGCTTTAGAGTTTCTCAAGGCAATGCCGCCGCATTTTACCGTGGAACCTTATGAAGAGCTGACGGTTGGCGAATTGTCTCTCTACGTCCAAAAGATGCTGGGCAAAGGGAACTCATAAACTCGATGGGATAGGCGAAACCTCTTCTTTACTAACCCCTAACCCCTAATCCCTAACCCCTAACCCCCCGGTAGGGGTGAGGGGGGGACCATAACATGATGCGTACATCGCGGCTTGTTTTCAGCCTGCAAAGCTCGCTCTATGCCGTGGAGGCTCACGTGGTGCGGGAGATTCTCTGGCTCCCGGAGCTCACGCCGATCGAGGAAGCACCGGGTTACATCGTTGGCGTCTTCAATTTTCGTGGTAAAATTGTCCCCGTGATGGACCTCCATATTCGGTTCGGGCATGCGCCGCAGCGCTATCGCCTGACAAATCGTGTCGTCGTGCTGGAGCATGCAGGGCTTTTGATGGGAATTATCGTAAACGATGTCCATGATGTGCAGAGCATTTCAACAGAAGAGATCGAAGCGGTGACAACCTACGGACAAGAAGGAGAGACCCGCTCACGTTTTATTGCCAGCGTGGCAAAGGTTGAAGAAGATCTCATCATGCTTTTGCATTTAGAGAACCTGATGCGCCTTCCAGAGGGGATCGAAGAGATGAGCGAAGAGGGAAAGATTCCCCCTCCGTTAGAGGAACGCTCCTTCTGTCCGGAAGCGGCTTCGGAAGAGAAAGCCATCTTTCGTGAGCGGGCCCGGAATTTGATGCGACCCATCGAGAATCAGGATTTAACGGGAGGGACACCCCTTGCCGTTATCGGATTAAGTGGCGAGTACTTTGGAATAGCTCTCGATATCGTGCGCGAGTTTGTCGATATCCCCCATGTGACACCCGTTCCCTGCTGTCCGGAACATATTGTCGGGGTCACGAATCTCCGCGGCGATCTCTTAACGCTGGTGGACATTCGAAGGGCGTTAAAGATGCCTTTCGGTGGCAAACGCGCTCCAGGAAAGGGTGTCGTTGTCCAGATCGACGACCTTTGCGCCGGTGTGATGGCCGACGAGGTGCTGGAGGTCATCTACCTCCAGCCGACGAACATCATCCCGGTTCCTGAAGCCGTGCAATCCCTGAATGAGGAGTTCCTCAAGGGCACAGCTCCCTATGGGGGGAAGATGCTGAGCATTCTGGATTTGCCGAAAATCCTCACCCAAGGGGATTTGGTGGTCAATGAGGAGGCGTGACATTTTCTGAAAGGGAGAGGTTGGCATGTTTAACCAATTAAAACTGAGATATCGAATGTTGTTCGGATACGGAGTGTTCGTTCTTTTCTTCGTTGCGTTGGCGGTGATGGTGTACTTGAACACCAAGACGTTTTTTAACCTATCGGAACAGGTAACCATTTCAGTCAACACAGTTCAAGGAGCGAGTGATATTGCTCTTGGCATTTCCAGGATGGTGTCTGATGTCCAGGGGTATGTTATTACGAACAAAATAGATCACTTAAAGTCGTATGAGAAAAGGCTCAAGCTGTTTCGTGAAGCAGCATCTATATATAGAGAGGAAGCAATTCAAAACCCAGAGCAGCGAAAACGTTTGACCCAACTGGTATTGTTGGGAAACCAATTTGATGATCTTGCTAAAAAAGAAATATCATTAGTACAAAAAGACAAAATAAAAGAGGCAAGCGCTTTAGTTGCATCAGGAGAAACAGAGAGGCTTATTGATACGATAAACGATCTGGTGGCAGGATTCAGAGTAAGAGAGAAAGTAACGCTTGCAACACGACAAGAGGAGGCAGGTAGAGCACTGAGATTTCTCACGAAGGTGGCTACGTTCGGCATATTGTTATCTATAATTCTCTCCATAATTACCGCTCTTATTACCTCGTCAGGCGTTGCCAGATTAATTAATGATGCAGTAACTGATATCTCCACTACTTCAACGGAAATTGCTTCTACCGCCGAGGAGCACGCACGAACGGCGATGCAACAGGCTGCTTCGGTCAATGAAACAACCACCACGATGGAAGAGTTGGATGTATCGTCTAGTCGAGCGGCTGAACAGGCGGAATCGGCGGCGGCAGCGACACGTCAGGCATTATCACTTGCTTTGGGAGGAATCCATCCGGATAAGCCGTCGCTTGGAGACACATCCAGCGTCAGGGAAAAAATGAAAGTCATTTCTGAGCAGATCCTTTATCTGAGTGAGCAAACCGGTCAAATTGGAAACATCACAAACTTTGTCAGTGATTTGGCGAACCAGACCAATATGCTGGCGCTGAACGCAGCGGTCGAGGCGGCCCGCGCCGGGGAGCACGGCAAGGGGTTCTCTATCGTCGCAGCAGAGATTCGCAAACTGGCCGACCAAAGCAAAAAGTCGGCCGAAAGAATTAGTGCTCTCGTAACAGACAACCAGAAGGCTACCAATTCTACCGTGATGGTGACAGAAGAGGGGGCCAGAGCTGTAGAAGGTTTAGCAGTTTCCATCACCAGTGCATTTGAGAGCGTACAACAAATCTCGCTGAATGTAAGACAGCAGGCAGCAGCCATCCGACAGGTTGTTGGGGCGATGGACTCCATCAACGCCGGTGCCAAGGAAACAGCTGCTGGAATTACGCAAACGCGACTGGGCATCCAGAAACTGAACGAAGCGGCTCAAAAGCTCAAGGCGATGATGTAGAAATCGATTTCCTCCGACAGGATCCGTCAGGCTGGGGTTTCGCTTGATTTCAGGGATTTGGAACCATGATTGAAGATGAAGAGCTCCGTGTACTCTTTAAAACAGAGAGCGAGGAACACTTACAGCGCCTCGACGAGGGTTTACTTCGGTTGGAAGCCAACCCCAACGACCGGGTAACTTTGGAGGATGTGTTTCGTGAGGCCCACAGCCTGAAGGGCGCTTCGAAGATGCTTGGCGTGACGGATGTTGAAATAATCGCGCATCGGTTTGAGGATATGTTGGGTTCGGCGAAGCGTGGGGAAACCGTTCTCTCGCCAAAAATTATCGATTATCTGTATCAGAAGCTGGATGAGATCCGAAAGCTGGTGTGCCAGGCGGTGACCGGAGAACCTTCTGATGTCAGTGTCTCGAGCATCTTGGCCGCGTTTCCCGTCGATGCCCCTGCGACCGAGCCCGAAGAGACCGGCGAGACCGCCCATGGCGATGCCGAGATCGACGATTCGATCCCTCTGCGTACGCCTTCGCCATCCTCAAGCACTCAACCGATGCCGGATCTCGGAAATTCCGCAAATCGGGACCTGCCATCCGCAATCGGGCCGTTTCAGAGTCAGCCCTCGAATTTTCCGCCCTCCCCAATCGGACCCAGGGGATCGCCTATCGAGACGATTCGAGTTGCACCTCAGAAGTTGGATGGGTTGATCACCCAAGCGGGGGAACTGACCGTGACGAAGACCCGGATCGTCCGTCGCCTTATCGGGATCGAGGAAGCCGTTGGGCTATGGGAGGAGTGGAACAGGGATGCATTTGCCCATCGCTCTTTGCTCAGCGAAATCGGCACCGAGCGGAACCGGATTTTTGAACGTGGCGCTCGCAATCATGATGATGGGAGGAAATTGATCCATTTTCACGAAAGGGAACGAGAACGTCTCGAACGTTTGGGGATTCTTCTCAACCGGATGAAAATTGAAGCATCCGAAGACAATGCAAGACTTCAATTTATTGTAAGCGAATTGGAAGAAGGAATTCGGGCCGTTCGTCTCCTTCCGCTATCAACCATCTTCAATCTCTTTCCCCGAATGGTGCGTGACATCTCAAGAGACCAATCTAAAGAGATTCAACTGCTTATTGAAGGAGGAGAGACAACGGCGGACAAGCGCATCCTCGAAGAGATAAAAGACCCGCTGATGCACATGATCCGGAACGCCATCGATCACGGCATTGAATCACCAGAGGAGCGCAAACGGAGCGGCAAGTCTCGCAGTGGAACGATCCGCCTCAGGGCATACCAGACTGCAACAAACATCGTGATTGAGCTCATGGACGATGGACGTGGGTTGGATATCGAAACAATTAAGCGCACTGCTGTAAAAAGGGAAATCTATCCCGAGGAAAAAGTTGCTGCAATGACGCCCGCGCAGATACAATCCCTTATTTTCGCCTATGGATTCTCAACAAGCTCATTTGTCACCGATGTCTCAGGCAGAGGCGTGGGTCTCGATGTAGTTCGAGCGAACGTGGAACGTCTCAAGGGAACCATCCAGCTGGAATCCGCTTTCCGTGCGGGCTGCATATTTCGGGTGCAGCTGCCGATTACTCTGACTACAGCCCGCGTACTCATTGCTGCGGTGAAGGGTCAAAACTATGCCCTGCCGGTAGAGTTTGTTCAAACAAGTCGTTGGGTATCGCCCCAGGATATTTTTTCCGTTGAAGGGCGCCAAACCATCGCCCTCGATGGCCGGCCGGTGTCTGTTGCCCGGCTTTCAGATCTCCTTGAGTTACGGGCCATCCACTCGATGGCTCCCTCCAAGGAGGAAAAGGTGTCGGAAACGGAAAAAGAACTGCCGTGTATTGTTCTCTCAATCGGCGAAGAACGGCTCGGACTTCTGGTGGATTCGTTGCTGGAAGAGCAGGAGGTTTTACTGAAATCGCTTGGCGGAATGCTGAAGCGTGTGCGTAACGTTTCCGGTGCAACTATTCTCGCCACGGGCGAGATCTGTATGATTTTAAATCCCCAGGATTTATTGAAGACCATACGGAAGCGGGTAGCGTCGGTATCCCCTGAGAAACCGGCTGAGGAAGTAGAGAGGAAAAAACACATCTTGCTCGTGGATGACTCCATTACAACCCGAACGCAAGAGAAGCGTATTCTCGAAAGTGCCGGATATGAAGTAATTATAGCAATAGATGGCGTAGATGCCTTCAATAAGCTCAGTATCCGCTCCTTTGATGCTGTAGTGTCGGATATTCAAATGCCAAATATGGATGGTTTAACTCTCACTGAAAAAATTCGTCGAGATAAGAGATATAAAGAACTACCCATCATCCTTGTCACGACATTGTCATCGGAAGAGGACAAAAAAAGAGGGATTGAAGTGGGAGCAAACGCATATATAACCAAGCCCACATTTGAACAGAAGGTGCTCTTGGACACCTTAAGGAGACTGGTTTAATGTCTTTGTCCCCCGTCCGCGTCCTTTTAGTAGATGACTCGCCGGTGGTCCTTGCCATCCTGAGAAGGATGCTCTCCTCATCACCCGAGATTGAAGTGGTGGGGACTGCCCGGAACGGGAGGGAGGCATTGGGGCTGATCCCCCGATTACAGCCGGCCGTCGTTTGTACGGACCTCCACATGCCAGACATGGATGGGATCGAACTGACCCGACAGATCATGGCGAGGTACCCTCGATCGATCCTGGTGGTCAGCGACTATGTCCAGAAAGAGGATACCCATAATGTTTTTCGTCTGCTCGAGGCGGGAGCGATGGATATTTTTCCCAAGCCCCGCGGTGGACTGGAGTCGGACTATAACCAAATGGCCCAGGAGCTCATCCGCAAGATCAAGGTGCTCTCCGGAGTCGTCGTCTTTCGAAGGCCAGGGGGAAAAACTCCGGCCTCTTCCGCTCCTTCGGGCATCTGCGCGGGGATCAAAGAACCGACCTGCGTGCGCATCGTTGCTATCGGAGCTTCCACCGGCGGCCCGCAAGCCCTGCAAACCATCCTCACGCAGTTGCCCGCCGATTTTCCTGTACCGGTCATATGTGTCCAGCATATCAGTGACGGATTCTTGCAGGGACTTCTGGATTGGTTGGCCTCACAGTGCAAGATGAAGGTCGTGATGGCCGAGCCCGGTGAGCTTCCATCGCCGGGAACGGTCTATTTTCCGCAAGAGAAAGCTCATTTAGAATTTGATCGAGAAGGCAGATTTACCTCTTCCCTCTCTCCACCGTTCGAGGGTCATTGTCCCTCAGTTACGATAACCTTTAAAGCAGTGGCTAATTTTTATGGAAGCGCTGCCGTCGGGGTTCTGTTGACGGGAATGGGAAGGGATGGGGCAGAAGGAATGCAGACAATTTCTCAAGCGGGTGGAATTACGATAGCGCAGGATGAGGACAGTTGCGTTGTCTTTGGTATGCCAAAGCAAGCGATTGAACTTGGAGCAGCGCGGTATATTCTTGATATAAGAGAAATAGTTCCGATGCTATTAGAAAAGATATTCCCAAAGAAGAGATAAAGGAGGCGAGCGCATGACCGCCCCCAAAATACCAGGTAACGACAAAATAGAAATTCTCGTTGTGGAAGATAGTCCAATCTAGGCTGAACTACTCAGGAAAACACTTGGGAGTGGAGATTTACTACGCTGGGAAAAGCTATATCATCGACTCTGAGCAGCACCAGATTTTGGATATGCTGATGTCCACGTTTGAGCATGCTGTCCAACAAGGCCGTGAACTGATTAAAATGCAGTTAGAACTAAAAACGTTCAACGAACAACTCGAAGAAAAGGTGAAAGAGAGAACCGCTGCTCTTAAACGGTCGGAGGATGCGCTGCGACAGGCCTACGACGACCTGCGCCAGACCCAGCAGATGGTTATGCAGCAGGAGCGGCTGCGTGCGTTGGGGCAGATGGCAAGCGGCATCGTCCATGATATCAACAACACGCTCTCTCCCATCGTCGTCTACACGAATCTGCTGCTGACGAGCGAACCGAACTTGAGCGAGCGCACGAAACGGTATCTGAGAAACATCCAAACGGCCGGCACGGACATCAGCCACATCGTGGCGCGGATGAGAGAGTTCTATCGGCAGCGCGAGGGGAGGGAACTTCTGTTTCCCGTCAGCCTGAACCCTCTGGTACGGCAGGTCCTTGAACTGACGCGCCCGTGCTGGAGAGATATCCCCCAGGAGAGGGGCGTCGTGATGGAAATGCACACCGAATTGGATCCGGGCTTGCCTTCGGTGTCGGGCATCGAAAGCGAGATCCGCGAGGCGCTGACCAACCTGATTTTCAATGCGATGGATGCGATGCCCCAGGGTGGGGTGGTCACAATCCGCACCCGTGAGGGCGCGGGGGGGCATGGGGGCCAGGAAGAAGGAGCGCCGCCCCAGGTCGTCCTCGAAGTGAGCGACACGGGCGCGGGCATGGACGAAGAGACGCGCCAACACTGCCTGGAGCCGTTTTTTTCGACGAAAGGCGAACGCGGGACGGGCCTGGGGCTGGCGATGGTCTATGGCGTGATGCAGCGCCATCAGGGCGACATTCACGATATCGGCAAGATCGGAGTGCCGGCGGAGATTCTCAGCAAGTCTGGCAGGATCAACGTGCATGAGTTTGACTTCATTAAGACCCATGCCCAGGTGGGCTATGACCTTTTAAAAGGGTTGGAATTTCCCTGGCCCGTGGCCCAAGCCGCGCTTCAGCATCATGAGCGGCTGAATGGATCCGGCTATCCTGGAGGGCTCTCTTTAGGGGAGATCATCCTGGAGGCGTGGAGGCCTGTTCAAAGCTTTTTGCCGAAAAGGGGTTTAAGTTTGAGTGACGACTGGGGGTGGTGTTGGGCCGAAATCTGTCGGGAGTTTACCCTTCCCTGCCGGCCCTCAACTTCTGATAAGGAACATTATGTAAACTTAATCGGGGAGGGGGGGCATAGAGTCCCCCCCCTCATTTTTGCGCTAAAGTTTGAGCCCTCTTGGCCGATAGATTTTACAAAGGATGAGGTGGTCTCCAAGGGATCCTATTTCCAGGTTGGGAAATCCCTTTGGTTTATGGGTGACCGATGGGTTACTATCTGTGCTAAAGCAGGGGTGCATTATGGGGAGAAGGAGGGGTGATCCATGAGTAATTCCATCTTGGGCATTGGTAATCTCTTTCGCCTTTATGGACAATCGATCCGAGGAGAGAAGAGGACCCCACCGTTAGACCCCCTAAACCGCCATGGCCAGGCTGAGTTGGCCGCCCCCGAGAATGAAAATGGGCTCCAGAAAGACTCGGGCATTCCCACGGTAAAACCTTCTACCCCGGGTCCAACCGATATGGTCCAGATATCACCGGCAGCCAAGAAGCTTCAAATCTTTCGTCAGATCTCCTCGCAGTTGAGAGAAAATCTGACCAGCTCGGGACCACAGAAGGGGCAAGAACAGGTCGAGGAGCTCCCTAAGATTGAGAAAGAAGGGAATTATCCGAAAAGAATAGAAACTCGGACTTAAGAGGAGATGAAAAATGGAAGACAACGTGAAAATATCCGGTCTACCCCCCGGGCAAATGGGGCCGGGAAGGATCGATCGAAGCGAAAACCTCTCACGACCTAAAGAGCGTCAGGAACCCCCCGAAGCGGCTTCTTCCCCTGCTGTGGATAACGTTCAGCTCTCTTCCAGGGCCAGAGAGCTATCCAGGGTCAAAGAAGTCATCGCCCAGAGCGAGGCCGACTTCCGCCCAGAGAAGGTTGCCCCCCTCCAGGCTCAAGTTGCGCAAGGGCGCTATCACGTCGAGGGGGAACAGGTGGCCAACAGCCTCCTGCAATCCTTCTTACAGGAGAGCCAGCTTCTGAGGAGCTAGCTCGAGCATGTGGGAGGTTCGAATCTTTACGTTTGAAGGTGGATTCATTGCCAAGGCAAGAGGAATAAAATCCCCCGTTTTGGGAGAGATATGGAGTATAGATCATACGGGTGTGATGAGAAGAGAGGACTGAACCGCGTAGGGAGCCCCACCGCAAAAAACGCGGAGGGATACTCCCTCGCCCGCACGCCTCGTTCTCAGGACATCGCCCCACCAGAAAGCAGCGGATGCCCGGCTACCTTCTCTTTCTTCCGTCCTCCTTTTCCGGTCTGGGATATCCTTCCGGTGCTTCTCCTCTATCCTTCATGGCCTCCTTCTGGCTCAGCCGGATCTTTCCCTGGGGGTCAATGTCCAGGACCTTGACCCAGAACTCATCTCCCTCCCGGACATTGGTGCTCATTTGCTTGTCCATGAACTGAGAGACGTGAACCAGCCCATCCGTGCCAGGAAGGATCTCCACGAAGGCGCCAAACTCCATAACCCGCCTCACTTTCCCCAGGTAGAGCTTTCCGATCTCGGCCTCTTCGGTCAGGCCTTTGATGATCTCGATCGCCTTTTTGACGGCCTCGCTATCCACCGAGGCAATGGCAATGGTGCCGTCGTCGGAGACGTCGATGCTCACGCCGGTCTTCTCGATGATGCCCTTGATGGTCTTGCCCCCAGGCCCGATCACCTCTCGGATCTTGTCGGTCTTGATCTTGAGGGTGACGATCCGAGGAGCATAGACTGAGAGCTCCCGCCGCGGCCGATCCAGCACTTGCCGCATCGCCTCCAGGACATGCAGGCGTCCCTCCCTGGCCTGTTCCAGGGCAACCTTCATCACCTCGGCGGTGATCCCTTGGGTCTTGATGTCCATCTGCAGGGCGGTCACGCCGTTTGCGGTGCCTGCTACCTTAAAGTCCATGTCCCCCAGATGATCTTCGGTTCCCAGGATGTCTGAGAGCACGATCACCCGGCCCTCTTTCTCCTCCTTGATCAGCCCCATGGCGATCCCGGCCACCGGGGCCTTGATGGGCACGCCCGCATCCATCAGGGCGAGGCTGGCCCCGCAGACCGTAGCCATGGAGGAAGAGCCGTTCGACTCCAGGATCTCCGAGACCACCCGGATGGTATAAGGAAACTCCTCATAAGGAGGGATCACGGGCGTAATCGCCCGCTCGGCAAGAAAGCCGTGGCCGACCTCTCGCCGGCCTGGACCCCGAAGGGGCTTGACCTCTCCCACGCTGAAGGGGGGGAAGTTGTAATGCAGCAGGAAGGTCTTGTCGTATTTGCCTTCCATCTCATCGATGAGCTGCTCATCATCGGAAGTGCCCAAGGTCGTAACCACCATGGCCTGCGTCTCTCCGCGGGTAAAGAGGGCCGATCCGTGCGTCCGGGGAAGGACGCCCACCTTGGGGGTAATGGTCCGGATCTCCTTCAGGCCCCGGCCATCCACCCGCATCCCCTTCTCGATGATCAGCGCCCGCACCTCTTCCTTTTCGATCTCCTCGATGATCGAAGCAATCTGGTGCTCGGAGGCCTCCGGCATCTGGGATTTGACCTCGGCGGTGACCTCTTTCTGCAACTCCTTCAAGGCCTTCTGCCGCTGGAGCTTGTTCCGATTGATCAGGCGCTGCCTCATTCTCTCCGTGGCGGTCTGCCGAACCAACCCCTCCAACCCTGGCATCCGAAGGACCTCTGGGACCGGCCATTTCTCCTTGCCTGCCGCCTCTCGAAGGTCCTCTTGCAACTCCACGATCTTTCGGATATAGCCATGGCCGTAATCGATCGCCTCAGCCATGATCTGCTCTGGCAGTTCGTTGGCCCCGCTCTCCACCATGACCACCCCATCCCGGGTCCCGGCGACCACCAGGTTCAGGGCGCTCTCCTTTAACTCCGTGGCGGTCGGATTGATGACCAGCTCCCCATGGAGACATCCCACACGCACCGCCCCAATCGGGCCGGCAAAGGGGACCCCGGAGAGGGTCAGGGCCGCCGAAGAACCGATGATCCCCAGCAGGCCCGAGTCATTCTCGCGGTCCGAGGAGAGCACCAGGACCATGACCTGTACCTCGTTTCTAAAACCCTTGGGGAACAAAGGCCTCAGGGGTCGATCGATCAGCCGTGCCGTGATCACCTCTTTGTCGCTGGGCCTGCCCTCCCTTTTGAAAAAACCACCCGGTATCCGGCCGGCGGCGTAAAACTTCTCCCGGTATTCCACCGTCAGAGGGAAGAAGTCTACCTCCTCTCTGATCGGCTCTTCTGAAGCCACCACAGTGGCCAGGACCATGGTATCGCCATGGGAAACCAGCACCGCGCCATTAGCCTGTCTGGCCATCTCTCCCGTGCTCAACGAGAGCGCTGTTCCCCTGATGTCTATCTCTACAGATTCCCTCTTCAAATTATTTCCTCCAACCACCATGTCTTGCTCTCGTTTATCTCCTGATGCCCAATTTCTTGATAATTTCTCGATATTGATCGATATCCTCCCTTTTTAGGTAGTCCAGCAATCTTCTTCTTTGACCGACCAACATCAGCAGTCCGCGACGCGAATGATGGTCCTTGGTATGCGTCTTGAAATGCTCGGTCAGATAGGTGATCCTTTCGGATAGCAGGGCAATCTGAACCTCCGACGATCCGGTATCCTTTTCGTGAACGCGATACTTCTCGATCAAGGTCTGTTTTTTCTCTTTGGTCATCGGCATAGGCATTCGTTTCCGGTTCCTCAAACGGGCTCGAGCTGCTTTACCCGCTCGCTGAGGAACCTTCCCCTCCTTTCTGATCTTGAAATCGCATAGGAATTTCCATTGTTAAGGTACAGATTATTGGGACCCTGTTCCCTATTCCCTGTTCCCTATCCCCTAATTTAATGGCAGCGATGAAAATCTATGTCCTATGGCCTTTCCCTTCAAGGGATCGAGTTGTTGACATGTTGGGCCAACTGCTGAGGGTTCTCCTTCAACCCCTTCAGATCTTCCAGCGTTAGGGCCTCTTCCAAGGCAAAAGGGCCCACCCGAATCCTCTCCAATCGGCTCAGGTGAGCCCCACAGCCTAGCCGGTCGCCGATGTCGCTGCATAGGGTCCTGACGTATGTCCCTCGCGAGCATTCCACTTCGAAGTCCACCAGGGATCCCGAGACCTCCAGCAACCGGAGGGCCCGGATCTGGACCTGCCTCGGTTGCCTCTCCACCTGGATGCCTTGACGGGCCAGGTCGTACAACCGCCTCCCCTGGTGTTTCAGAGCGGAGAACATGGGAGGGATCTGTTGGATCACGCCCGTAAACTCGGAGAAGACTCCCAGCAGCTGCTCCCGGGTGAACTGAGGCTCCGCGCCCTGGAAGATCACCTGTCCCCACGCATCCTGCGTATCCGTCTTAATCCCCAGCCTCATCGTGCCCCGATAGAGCTTGGGGAGATTCATCAGGTGTTCCACCAGTTTAGTGCCCCTGCCCACGCAGACCAGCAAGACGCCCCTGGCCTCGGGATCAAGCGTGCCCGCGTGCCCCACCTTTTTGATGTTCAGGATCCTCCGGACCCTTTTCACTACATCATGAGAGGTCAGCCCTCTGGGCTTGTTGATGTTCAGGATTCCATCCATAAGCGAACCGCGACCATTCCCCTTTTTGACGACTACTTCAAAGTTTTAAGTTTTAGGTGTTAGGTTTTAGGACTTAAAACTTAAATCTTAAAACTTAAAACTTATTTTAAATTGTCCAGGATCTGGCTGATATGGCTCCCATACTCGATCGAAGAATCCATGATGAAATCGATCTTCGGAGTATACCGCAGGTTCAGCCTTTTCCCCAATTCCCCCCGGATAAAGCCCGATGCGCTCTTCAGTCCGTTGCAGGTCTCTTTTTTCTCCTCCTCTTTCCCGTAAATGCTCACATAGACCTTGGCTTGTCTCAGGTCGTCGGAGAGCACAACTCGGGTCAAGGTGATGAAGCCGATCCTGGGGTCCTTGATCTCTCGCAAGATCAGTTCCCAGATCTCCTTCTTGATGACCTCATTCAGCCTGTCTGTCCTCTTAAACTGTCTGGGCCTTTCCATCGGAGAACCCCCCTTTGAGACAAATGAAAAATGCAGAATGTAAAATGCAAAGTGCAAATTTTAATTAATTGCACTTCCAATTTGCATTTTTCATTTTGCATTTTACAATTCTCGCGCAGCGAGGCGGGCCTATAGCAGTTCTATACGGTAGTCCAGCACCTGAACCTCGTAAGAACTTTGGATAAAGTTCATTACATTATTCAAGACACTGTCCACCTGTTTACTTTCGTTGCTGATGGTAACGATGCCCAAGCTGGACCTCTGCCATTTATCATGTTCATCCAACTCAGCAAGCGAAACGTTAAAACGGTTTTTGACTCGATCTTTGATGCTCTTCAAAACCTGCCTTTTTCCCTTCAGGGAATGGTTGTTTGGAATATATAGATCCACCACGCAGATGCCTATTTTCATCTTGTTACCTGCTGATCATGGCAGGACATTGTTAAATTAGGGGACAGGTTACAGGGGACAGGGAACAGGAGGGGTAATCACTCGTTCCCCTTGTCCTTTGCTTCTTGTATCGCATTCATCTTTTCATCCTGCCCGTCCTGTCAAAAAGGAAATTTTTATACCTTAATTTTCCAATTTCCAATTTCCAATTTCCAATTCGCCTCCTGCGGAGGCGCTATGATTTCCGGGCTACCTTTTCCATGAGGAAGGCCTCGATGATGTCTCCTTCCTTAAGGTCGGAAAACCTGTCGATGCCGATGCCGCATTCATAGCCTGTGTGAACCTCGCTTACGTCTTCCTTGAAACGCCTCAAGGAGCTCAGGCGCCCCAGATGGACCACAATATTATCGCGGATCACCCGGATTTCGGCGCTCCGGGGGATGTTCCCGTCGGTCACATAGGCACCCGCCACCACACCGACCTTGGGGATATGGAACAGGGCCCTCACCTCGACCCTTCCCAAGGTCTTCTCCCGATAAGTGGGCTCCAGCATGCCTTCCATGGCTGCCTTGATATCCGCGATGATGTCGTAGATGACATTGTACAGCCGCAAGTCCACTTTTTCTAATTCCACTAACTCCTGGGCCTTCGGCGTGGGCCGGACATTGAATCCGATGATCACGGCGTTAGCCGCCGAGGCCAGGAGCACATCCGTCTCGGTGATCCCACCCACAGCACTGTGAACGACCTTGAGCTTGACCTCCTCCGTGCTGAGCTTTTCCATGGATTGGCTTAGGGCCTCCGCCGATCCCTGCACGTCGGCCTTGATGACCAGATTGAGCTCCTTGACGGCCCCCTTTTGGATCTGCTTGAACAGATCGCTTAAGGTGATTCGGCTCACCTTGGAGAGGTCTTCCTCTCGCTGCTTTTGCAGTCGGATAGTGCCGATCTGCCGGGCCCGTTTGTCCTCGCTGACGACCATGAACGTATCTCCCGCCTGAGGAACCCCGGATAATCCCAGGACCTCCACTGGGGTAGCAGGGCTGGCCTCCTTCACCTTCTTGCCCTTGCTGTTGATCATGGCCCGCACCTTCCCGTATTGAACCCCCGCCACAAAGGGGTCCCCGACCCGCAACGTGCCCTCCTGGATCAAAACCGTGGCCACCGGACCCCGGGCTTTATCCAATCGAGCCTCGATGATGACCCCCCTGGCCAACTTTTTACGGTTGGCCTTTAGCTCCAAGACCTCGGCCTGCAGCAGGATCATCTCCAAAAGCTCCTCAATCCCGACGCGCTTTTTGGCCGAGACCTCCACAAAGATGGACTCTCCACCCCATTCTTCCGGATTTAATCCCAACTCTGCCAGATCCCTCTTGACCTTGTCCGGGTTGGCGTTGGGTTTGTCGATCTTGTTAACGGCCACCACGATCGGCACTTTGGCCGCCCGGGCATGGGCGATCGCCTCCCGGGTTTGGGGCATTACGCCGTCGTCGGCCGCTACCACCAGCACCACGATATCCGTGACCTTGGCCCCCCGGGCCCGCATCGCGGCAAAGGCCTCGTGACCTGGGGTATCCAGGAAGACGATCTTGCCCTTGTTCACCTCGACCTCGTAGGCCCCGATGTGCTGGGTGATCCCTCCCACCTCCTGGCCGATAACGTTCGTTTGGCGGATGGCATCCAGGAGGGAGGTCTTCCCGTGGTCCACATGTCCCATCACGGTCACCACCGGGGACTTGAATTCCAAGGCCCCCCGCGAGCCTTCCTCCTCTTCCTCCTGGAGGAGCTCATCGGAATAGACCGAAACGATCTCCGCCAGGTAACCGTATTTCTTTGCCAGGTTCGCGGCGATCTCCAGGTCCAGGATCTGGTTGATATGGGATATGATCCCGATCCCCATCAGGTCTCGAATCAAATCCTTAGCCTTGCAATTGAGCTTTTCGGCCAGCTCTTTGACCGTAACGGTCTCGCTTACCCTGATCTTTCTGGCCAGAGGCGGCGCACTGACCGGAGTCAGCACAGGGGCAACAGCGGTCATCGCCATTTCTTCTGTCTCCTTAATAATAGGCCTGCTGGCGCCATCGCCCCCCCCCAATAGGGATTCGCGAGGCTTTTCCTTGGGCGTCCCGAAGATCTCCAAGATCAGGTCAGCAGTCTCCTGATCGATGGTACTCATATGGCTCTTCACCTGAATACCCTGCCGCTCGAGCTCTTGGATCAATTTCTTGCTGTCAACCTTTAGCTCTTTCGCTAAAGAATAAATTCTGACACTCCCCATCCAATCACCCCCATCCCCTTAAGTTTCGCGTTGCGGGTTGGGTTGCAGCTCGGCTCCCAACGAGCAACCTCCAACTCGTCCAAGTTCTCTTTTTGATCGGAGCTCGATCTTACTTTCGCCTCTCAGCTCTGGGGAAGGCTCGAATACCCAAAACCGACATGGCCTAGCAGGGTTTGCCGCCCCCGCGGATGAAAATGTCCTTCAGAAGGACCCGGGCATTTTCACGGTAAAATTCTTTATCCCCTCCAGGATCCCCTCTATTTTCGGAGGTAGATGAGGTCCTAAAATGCCCAAGGCGCTCCGCCATCCATCTCCCAGGAGAGTCCCCAGCTCTCTTTTACTCGCAGGAAGGAACCGAACTCTTATCCCTTCTTTCCGACAGAGATCTAAATATTGCCCTTTTAGATCCTCCGCGATATCCCGAGCCATCAATAACAGCCTGACTTGGCCGGCCTTTAGCTGTTCCGACAGGACCTTTTTGCCGGATATGCCTTGGCCCGCCTCCTGGGCCGCGCGCAGGAGCGAGCCGATCTTGCGATGGCTTTGATGGAGGAACTGTTCGGCAAGCTCATCAAGCGACGGGATTGGGATCGGTTTGCGAAAGACCCGGTTCAGTCGGTGTCCTTTTAGGGCTTGTTCCCAACAGGAAAGAGAAAGGCAGGTATACCCTCCCCTTCCGGGTAGCCTGCCCTCCAGGTCGATCTTTACCCCCAGGGAAGGTGACCAGCTCCATCGAATCAATTCGCTTTTGGTTCGAGTCTGCCTGCAGCCGATGCAGGTCCTTTGGGGGTACATCATGGTCGCGAATATTGGCTCATTTGAATGTATAGGAATTTCCATTTTCAAGTTTCAAGTTTCAAGTTTCAAGTTTTAAGACCTAAGACCTAAAACTTAAAACCTAAAACTTATCTTGAATCGTATAGGATCCTTATCAGAGCTGCAGAGGGGACGTGAGGCCCTTTAGATATTCCTCCGCCCTTTGCCTCAGCTCCTCCGCCCGGTGTACGTCGAGCCCGGACAAAGAAGCTAACCAATCAGCATCTGCACGGGCCATGTCTTCCACGGAATTGACTCCGTTCCCCAGGAGCGATTGCAGCAGCTCATCGGCCAGTCCCGCCTCTTGGGCAAAGAGCTCCATGGGCTCTCTCATCTCCTCGAAGGCCTTCATCCCTTGCCCCTTCAACTTCTTACTATATTCGGAGTCGCTGTAAATATCAATCTTACAGCGGGTCAGTTTGGAGGCCAGCCTCACGTTCTGCCCTTTCTTCCCGATGGCCAGGGGGAGCTGATCTTCCTGCACCACCACGGTCATCGTCCGCTCCTTTTCGCTGGCTTCCACCTTGGTGATCTTGGCCGGGCTCAAGGCATTGCAAACGTAAGCAATAAGATCCGCGGTCCATTGGACGATGTCGATCTTCTCTCCCCGCAGCTCTTGTATGATCGCCTGGACCCGGCTGCCCCTTACCCCTACGCAGGCCCCTATGGGATCTACGTCCTTTTGGTGAGAAATCACGGCAATCTTGGATCGGCCGGTGGGCTCCCGGACGGCCCCCTTGATTTCCACAATCCCTTCGGCGACCTCCGGAACCTCCATTTCAAATAATCGGGTCAGGAGGCCGGGATGGGTCCGAGACAGGATGACCTGTTGGCCTTTGGCGGTCTTCTTTACCTCCAGAATATAAGCCTTAATCCGGTCGTTTCGCTTTAAGTTTTCCCGAAAGGATTGCTCCCGGCGAGGGAGAAGCCCTTCGGTCTTCCCCAAATCCACGATCAAGTTGCCTTTCTCTTGGCGCTGCACGATGCCGGTAACCAGATCCCCTTGCCGTCCCTTGAAGTCTTGGTAGATCTTGTCTCGCTCCGCCTCTCTCAGCTTCTGGAAGATGATCTGCTTGGCCGTTTGGGCCGCGATCCTTCCGAGGCCGCCCGCTTCCAGGGGGACCTCCAGCAAGTCGCCGCTCCGGGCAGCCGGATCGATCTTGATGGCATCGCTCAAAGCGATCTCCGCGTTCGCATCCTTCACCACCTCAACGACCCTTTTCGGGCTGAGCAGTTTCACCGTCCCGCTTTCTCGGTCGAACTTGGAAGTGAGGTTTTCTATGTGCCCCAGATGTTTCTTAGAAGCAGAAACGATGGCCGCTTCGATGGCCTCTATGAGGACCTCTTTCCCGATCCCCTTTTCCCTTTCGATCTGGTCAATAATACGAATAAGCTCTTGATTCATCGTGCCAAGCCCTTTTCCCGTACCTTGGGATTCCTCCTCTAAAAATCTACCTCCAGCCTGGCCTTCACAATTTCAGGCCAAGGTACCTGCAGGAGCTCTCCTCCCTTCAGTTCGACCCAGACCACATCCTCCTTCATTTCCTTCAGAGTGCCCACAAAGTTCTTCCTGCCTTGAATGGCGGTCGAGGTCGAGAATTTGATCAACCTGCCCCGATACCTCAGGTAATCCTCCCTCTTCTTCAGGGGTCTATCTAAGCCAGGAGAAGAGACCTCTAAAACGTAACTCTGAGGAATCAGGTCTTCTACATCCAAGACCCGTTCGACCTGATGGCTGATATGCTCGCAGTCCCTCAGGTTTACGCCTCCCTTCTTGTCCATGTAAATCCTCAGATACCACCGTTTCCCCTGTCGGCTAAACTCCAGATCCACCAGCTCCATCCCTTCAGAGAGGAGGATCGGCTTGATGAGCCTCTCGATCCGGATTAAAAGGCCTTCCTTTCCCATGACGGTCTTTCATCAAGCTCTCAAAGGCTTAGTTCTCAAACCCTCGTAAATGAAGCACAAAAGAAAAAGTGGGCTCAAGGCCCACTTTTTCTTGAACCCATTTTGTGCAACAAATATAACACAAAATGGCCAGAATTACAAATGACCGGTCAGCTTCTTCACCTCTTCCATCAAGGCCGCATAGAGCTCCCCCTTTTCGACCTTCCGGATGACCTCCCCCTTTTTGAACAGGAGCCCTCGTCCTTTCCCCCCGGTAATCCCCACATCGGCCTCCCGGGCCTCCCCGGGACCATTGACCTCGCAGCCCATGATGGCTACCTTCAGGGGGGCGGCCAGGGAGCTTAGCTCTGCCTCTGCCCTTTTGGCCAGCGAGATGACCTCCAGCTGGCACCGGCCACAAGTGGGGCATGAGATGACCTCCACGCCTCTGCGCCTCAGTCC
Source organism: Nitrospinota bacterium (assembly GCA_016176845.1). Classification (GTDB taxonomy): domain Bacteria; phylum 2-12-FULL-45-22; class 2-12-FULL-45-22; order 2-12-FULL-45-22; family JACOWJ01; genus JACOWJ01. Next base: position 2,900 of record JACOWJ010000028.1, on the reverse strand, counting down.
CAGAGAGCCCAGGATGGCATAGGCCGCCCGGACCTCCATCACCGGGTCCTCGCTCAGAGAGACGCGGACGGTATCGCCGATCCCCTCCGCCAGCAAGACCCCGATCCCCACGGCCGATTTGATCAGCCCGGAGAACAGGGTACCCGCCTCCGTGATCCCCAGGTGCAAAGGATAATCCGTCTGCCGGGCGATCATCCGGTAAGCCTGGATGGTCTGCCAGGGATCCGAGCTCTTCAGGGAAAGCTTGATCTCGGAGAATCCCCACCCCTCGAAGATCTCGATATAGCGCAATGCGCTCTCGACCATGGCGGAAGGATCCCCTCGGCGGGCCTTCTGCAGCAGCTCCCGCTCCAGCGAACCGGCGTTCACTCCGATCCGTATGGGCACCCGCCTCTCTTGGGAGGCCCGCACCACCCTCTCCAACTTGTCCTGCCCGCCGATGTTGCCCGGATTGATCCTCAAACCATCGGCTCCTTTCTCGATGGCTTTCAGGGCGAGTCGGTAGTCGAAATGGATATCCGCAACGAGTGGGACCTCCACTTGCCTCCGGATCTCCCCCAAGGCGTCGGCGGCCTTCATGTCCGGGATGGCCAGCCGAACCAGTTCGCACCCCGCCTTTTCCATCTCCCGGATCTGCCCGACGGTGGCGACTACATCCCGAGTGTCCGTCTTGGTCATGGACTGAACCACCACGGGGGCGCTTCCTCCCACGATGACTTTCCCCACGGCGATGGCCCTGGATGGGCGCCGCTCAATCTGTGTCCCGCTCGCAGCAATGGGTTGCACGTTCAGCATAGCTCCAGGTTACAGGTTATAGGTTACAGGGGACAGGGGACAGGGGACAGGTTACAGGGATTCTCCGCGATACTGCTAAATTTAGTCGCATTGGAATTCCCTTTTCCGATGAATGGGGCACCATGAGCAAAGGATAGGGGGAGGGAGCTCCTGTTCCCTGTTCCCTGTTCCCTGTTCCCTATCCCCTGTTCCCTATCCCCTATTTCAAGCCCCCGAAGATCCTCATAAGGTCGTTGTAGAAGGCAAACAACATCAGGGAGATCAGCAGCAGGAGCCCCACCCTTTGGGCGATCTCTTGCTTTCCCAGGCTGATAGGGCGTCCGATTAGGCCTTCGATCGAGAGCAGGAAGAGGTGCCACCCGTCCAAGAGCGGGACAGGCAACAGGTTCAGCACGGCCAGGTTGACGCTCAACAGGGCCACGAAAAAGACCAGGTTAAGGGCGCCCTGCTGCGCTTGCTGTCCCGCCATCTGCAGGATCATAATGGGTCCGCCAATCGAATGAGCAGGAATGACCTTTTGAAAGATCCGAAGGATGCTGATGAAGGTAAACTCCGTAACCTGCCAGGTCTTTTCAAACCCCTTATAAAGGGCGACGATCGGGTTGTATCGCTTGTAGATGTACTCCTCGGCCGGGGCGATGCCGATCAGGCCTATTTGTGTTTTCCTCCCACGAATGGGGTCTTCTACGGTTTGGGCCTCTGGAGTTACCTGAACGGAGAACTCTTTCGATCCCCTCTGGATCACCAAATGCAAGCGTTTTCCGGGATTGTTATGGATGAACTTCGTGAGTTGATCCCATTCTGCCACCCGCTCGCCCTCGATGGCCACGATCCGGTCCCCTTGCTTCAGGCCCGCCTTTATGGCGGGAGAGCCTGCCTTCACCTCTCCCACCTTCGAGATCAGGGACGGCACCCCGCTCAGGTGAACCACCGTGAAGATCAGGACCGCACAAAGCAGATTAAACAAAGGGCCGGCCACCACCACCTGCATCCGGATGAGGACAGGCTTGGCCGAAAAGGATTTCGCGTCATCGACCACTTCTTCCTTCGGGTCCTGCCCGGAGAGCTTCACGTAGCCCCCAAAAGGAATTGCCGAGATGGCATATTCCGTATCTCCCCACTTCTTCCCCCAAAGCTTCGGGGGGAAGCCCAGGGAGAACCTCTCCACCCCGACTCCACCCCATTTGGCTTAGGTTTTAAGTTTTAAGCCCTAAAACCTAAAACTTAAAACTTAAAACCTATTATCCCATTCGACCATGGGAAAGTTATTTGGTCGCCAGTCCTAAGCTCTACGGGACTTTGATCCTCTCAGCGCCCTTGGGGACCTGAAACTTAAACAGAGAAAGCGGCAATCCAACGTTTACCCGAATATTGGAGAAATGCAAAGCCGTCACATTCCCCAAGGGATCATAGGCCACGCTTTTCTCCACCAAATAATCTTTGGGATTGACGGTAATCACCAGCCGAGATAGGTTTTGCTGGAGCTGAGGGTCCTTGGGGCTGAGCTCCAGGGTATAAGGACCTGCCCCCGAAGGGGTTCCCCCCCCCAAGGCCTGGGGAAGATCCGGACTGAAGCGGACCTGGAAGTCCTCCGTTAGTTTCCCCATGCCGGTTAAAAAAAGGCCTGGCGTCTTGGAGTCGTAGGCCTTGCTCAATTTATTCTCGATCACCTGGTGGAGGCTCGCGTTGTAAATCCAGAGCGTGTCTCCATCCGAAACGATCAGCTGTTTTTCCGGACTTTGATATTCCCAGCGCATCCTGCCAGGCTTTTTCATGAAGACCTTGCCCGAGGATACCTGCTCTTTTTTGAAGGCGGCCAGCCTGGTGGTCTGTTCGAAATCGGCGGTGAACCCTTGGGTTCCCTCGTATTTCTTTTGGACCCGGTCCACGATCTCTTCGAGAGAGAGGGCCTCGGCCCACCCCAACCAGGGAAGACAGGACAGCATCACGATCAAGCTTAAGGGAAAAACCAACCTCCTCCTTTTTTTCATTGAATCTTGGCGCCTCTCCAGGGTCGAAATCGTTAGACATGATCGAATGCTATATATCTTAACAATGTTAGATTCCCCTCAGGTGGAGATTGCTTCGCTTCGCTCGCAATGACA
>JACOWJ010000044.1 GCA_016176845.1 Nitrospinota bacterium | reverse complement strand
ATCGGTATACTCCTCCTTTCATAAAGTTGCAGAGAAGTATACCAGATCCGCAAAGGGTCTCACCGGGGGTCCTCATGACTCCTTCGGTTCCCGGCCCCCCGGGGTGACTGCTAAACCGCTATACATCAGCGGTTACGGGCAACTTTGCGCTGTAATATTAGAGCCTATCCGAAAACCTCCAAGCATACCTCCTCGGACCGAAAAAGCAGAGGAGCAAGAGGAGTTTCCGGATAAACAGTTAGACTCTCTGGATCCGGTTATTCGCGTCCACCTTCACCACCGTGGGCATCCAGTTCAGGGCCTCCTTCTCGTTGACCATCCGATAGGTAGCAATGATGATCAGGTCTCCCACCACCACGCACCGGGCAGCGGCCCCGTTGAGACAGATCACCCCCGAGCCTCTCTCCCCATCGAGGGCATAAGTCTCGAACCGCTGACCATTGCTGATATTGTAAATATGAACCTGCTCATAGGTCAGGATGCCTGCCGCCTCAAGCAGCTCCACATCCACGGTAATGCTTCCCTCGTAGTCCAGATTGGCCTCGGTGACTCTGGCTCGGTGGATCTTCGTCGCGAACATTATCCTTTTCATTGTGCGTGGGCCTCCACGATACAATTATCGATGAGTCGGGTACTTCCTACCTGGACCGCCAGGGCGATCAGGGCTGGGCCCGCGATCCTCTCCAGGTCTTTCAAGGTGAGGGGATGGCTGACCGCGATGTAGTCGATCTGCGTGTTCGGTTCTTCCTCAATGGTCCGGCGGATTTCCTCTCGGAGGAGAGCGGCGGACCTCTCTCCCCCGGCCACCATTTCCCCCGCCCGCTTCAGTGCGCGGCTGAGCGATAAAGCGGAACGACGCTCCCCTGCGCTTAGATAGGCGTTCCGCGAGCTCATGGCCAGGCCATCGCTCTCCCGCACGGTGGGCATCCCCACGATCTGAAGATCTAAATTGAGGTCCTCGACCATCTTCCGGATGATGGTCAGCTGCTGGTAGTCCTTCTCCCCAAAATAGGCCCGGTGGGGCTTGACCAGGTTAAAGAGCTTCAGGACGACGGTGGTCACCCCACGGAAGTGGCCGGGCCGAGAGGCCCCGCAGAGCTTCTCGCTCAGCTCCTCCACCGTGACGTAAGTACGAAACCCCGCCGGATACATATCCCGGGCCGAAGGCAGGTAGACGAGATCCACCTGTTCTGAGGCGGCCTTCTGCAGGTCCCCCTCCATATCTCGAGGATAACGGTCGAGATCCTCCCTGGGGCCAAACTGGGTGGGATTGACGAAGATGCTCAGCACAGAGACCTGACATTCGCCTCGGGCCCTTCGCATCAAGCTCAGGTGTCCCTCATGCAGGTAGCCCATGGTGGGAACGAAGCCAATGGTCTTGTCCTCGGCGCGGAGCTGGTTGGCCCTCTCCTGCATCCTTTGCGGGTTCTCGATGATCTCCATAAAACCCCCTCGTCATTCGTAATTCGCCACCGATCACGGGCAGGATGAAGGCCCAATCTTCTCTTGATCCATCCCAGCAGAGGACCCGTGGCTGTGACGCGTGATCCTATTTGAAGCAATGCGTTTCCGTGGGGAAAAGGCCGCCCTCCACCTCGTCCTTGTAAGCCTGGATGGCCTCGAAAATGATGCCCCGCAGGTTGGCGTACCGCTTGACGAACCGGGGAGCGAAGTCATCGTAAAACCCCAACAGGTCGTAAGTGACCAGGACCTGTCCATCACAGCACGGGCCGGCCCCGATGCCGATGGTGGGGATGCTGAGCTCCTGAGTGATTCGCTCCCCCAGCGACCGGGGGATCCCTTCGAGCACGATGGAAAAAGCGCCAGCTCGCTCCACCGCCCGAGCGTCGGCCAAAACCCTCTGAGCCGCCTCATCCCCCCGGCCCTGGACCTTGTGGCCACCGAAGGAATGGATCGACTGAGGGGTGAGGCCTACATGGCCCATGACGGGAATACCGCACTGGACGATCGCCCGGATGCTCTCTTCGACCGCCATGCCTCCCTCCAGCTTGACGACCTCTGCGCCCCCTTCCTTGATCAGGCGTCCGGCGTTCCGGATGGCCTCCTCCCGGCTGACCTGATAGGACATGAAGGGCATATCGGCGACGACCATGGCCTGCTTGCATGCCCGAACGACCGCCTGGGTATGGTGGATCATGTCCTCCATGGTCACGGGAAGGGTGTTGGGGTGGCCGAGGACGACATTGCCCAGCGAGTCTCCCACCAGGAGGATATCGATCCCGGCCTGATCCAGGATCTTCGCCAGGGGATAGTCGTAGGCCGTCAGCACGGTGATCTTCTTCCCGGCCTCCTTCCACTTACGGATCTGGGTGACGGTGACCTTTTCCTTCTCCATGATGCTGCTTCCTTCTGTGGGGATGACAGCCGATGTCTGGCCCGTCCGGCCGTACTTGCCCTCTTACAAAGGCCGGAAGGATCTCCTGGCGTTCCTCCTCGGCGCACCAGGTAGGCGTAAGCCGTCATCGGTTAAAAGACAAAAGGCCTTCCGGATCGAGTCCGGAAGGCCTTTTGCTTGGGATCTATCGCAGGAGAAACCCCGCTTTCTTCAGGGTGACGCCGGTTTGAATCCGGACCTTGTCCGGTCTCCATCGGGCGCCCGCAAACTCCGGCGCTCTCGCTTGTCGTACGAGGGAGTTTGCCCCTTCTCTCTGTAAGCAATTCGACCCTTCCGTCTCGGTCCGACTCTTTGGATCCAAGCGGCGCGTAAATTTGGGTCCCCCGCTTCAGGGCGATTTTTTATCGATCTATCTCATCCTCCGAAGGATTGTCTGATAAAAAAGTTAAGACCACATCCCGCAAGCGCTCGAGATCCGGATCACCCGTTCGCTTCCTGCCGTTTGCAACAGTTCCTGGACCGTCCGGTTGGACTGGGGATGCCGCCAATCCGGAGCGATCTCGGCCAGAGGAACCAGGACAAACCTCCGTTCAGCGATGCGGGGATGGGGGATCATTAGATCCTCCTCCTGGAGGACCCAATCCTCATAAGAGAGCAGGTCCAGATCCAGGGTCCGAGGACCCCATCGTCTCTCGCGCTGCCTTCCCAATAGGAGCTCGATGTCCTGCAGCCTTTTCAGTAGCTCCCTGGGGCTCAAGGAACCCGTCAGCTCCACCACCCCATTGATAAACCAGGGTTGACTAGTATATCCCAAGGGCTCGGTTTTGTAAAGAGAAGATCTTCTTACAACCTCCAGCCCCCCCTGCTGGGCCAGCAAATCGATGGCCCTCTGGCAGTTGAGAAGGGGCTCTCCCAAATTGGAGCCGACCCCGATGTAGCTCCTAAGCATGGGATAACTCGATCGTAGTGAGAATTTCCTTTTCTTATAGGGACACGAGATTAGTCTGGGTGTTTTGTTGCGTCGAGGGCAGCATAAACAAACAGTACTGCAACCCCAACCATAATCAGTGCGACAAAGATATGCATGGCTAAAACTCCTTTAGCCTTTCGATTTCCTTCTCGATACGTTTGTGTAAGACGTAAATTCCAAATGAAATTACAAAGATTGCAACCACGTCGCCAATGATTAGCACGCGGTTCGCCACAGTGTAATTTCCCAGTAGCCAGCCGACTAAGCTAATGTCGGTGACGACCATGATGCTGAGCCATAGCTTGAGATAAGCAATTTTCTCTTTCAGTACATCAAGCTGTGACATCTCAGCGTCGAACTCGAACCCCGTCAACCATTATATCAGAACGTGCCTAATTTTGTGAGTATTATCAGCTTAGCGTCGCCCGGATCCGCCTCAAGGCCTCGTCCAGCCGGTCGTCCGGCACGGTTAAGGAGATCCGGACATACCCCTCCCCGTATTGTCCGTAAGCCGTGCCCGCGGCGACCACCACGTGGGCCTTCTCGAATAGCAGCGTGGTGAGCTCCAGGGCTCCCATCCCCTTGGGGGTCGGGAGCCAGAGGTAGAAGGTCCCCTTGGGAGGGCGATAGTCCCAGCCCAACTGGTTGAAGGTGTCCACCACCCGCTTCCGGCGGTTGCCGTAAATCTCAAGCATTTTGGAGATGTTGTCCTGGCACTTTCGCAGGGCCACGATCCCCGCATACTGGATGGCGTTGAAGATCCCCGAGTCGGTGTTCTCCTTGACCTTGGAGATGGCCGAGATCAGGTCGGCATTGCCCATGGCCATGCCGATCCGCCATCCGGTCATATTGAAGGGCTTGGAGAGCGAGTTAAGCTCCACCCCCACTCCCTTCGCCCCTTCCGCTGCCAGGAAGCTGAGGGGCCTTTCCCCTTCGAAGACGATCTCGCTGTACGGATTGTCATAGCAAACGGCGATGTCGTAAGAGCGGGCGAACTCTACCAGCCGGGCGAAGAACTGGGGGTTGGCCACCGCCCCCGTGGGGTTGTTGGGATAATTGAGGAAGATCGCCGTGGCCTTGCGGGCGATCTCCGAGGGCACGTCGTCAAAGACGGGCAAGAAACCGTGCTCCGCCCGGATCGGGACGCGGTAGGGCTCCCCGCCCGCCATCCAGATGCTCGCCTGATAGGCCGGGTAGCCCGGGTCGGTCATCAACACCACGTCCCCCGGGTTGACTACCGCCAGGACAAAATGATGGCACCCCTCCTTCGAACCGATCAGTCCCAACACCTCGATCTTGGGGTCGAGGGAAACCGCGTATCGCGTGCGATACCACTCCGCCACCGCCTCTCGAAAGGCCAGCATCCCCTTCTCCTCGTCCGTGGGATAGCGATGGTTGGCGGGGTGGTAAGCCTCTTTGCTCAGCTCATCGATGATGGGCTGGGGGGTGGGCTCCACCGGGTCGCCGATCGCCAGGCTGATCACATCGATGCCCTCCGCCCTGGCCTTGGCGATCTTTTGGCGAAGCTCCATGAAGAGGTAGGGCGGAATCTTTTTCAATCGATCTGCGGTCTGCACGGTCTCTCCTTATAATAATAGGTCTAAGGCGATTCGGTCGCTCAGTGGGTAAATCAAAGTCGCACATGGCCGGAGATCTAAGGGACTCAGGCGTTAAAACCCCAGGACGTCTTTCATGCTGTAAAGGCCCGGTCCTTGATTCACGATCCACTGGGCGGCGCGCAAGGCCCCTCGGGCGAAGTTTTCTCGGCTTTGAGCGCGGTGAGTAACCTCCAGCCGTTCTCCCATCCCTCCGAAGATCACCGTGTGGTCGCCCACAATGTCCCCCGCCCGGATGGCATGGATACCGATCTCCCCCCTTTTTCGCTCTCCGACCTGCCCCTTGCGACCGTAAACTCCCGCCTCCGAGAGGCTCCGCCCGGTGGCGCCGGCCAGCACTTCCGCCAGCTTGATGGCGGTGCCGCTGGGGGCATCGACCTTGAAATGGTGATGGGCCTCGATGACCTCGATGTCATACGCATCCCCCAAGGCGGCCGCGGCCCGTTCCACCAGGGCGTACATCAGGTTGACGCCCAGGCTCATATTGGGCGACCAGAGACAGGAGGCCTTCTCGGCCAGCGACCTCATCCGGGCCAGCTGATCGGGGTTAAAACCGGTGGTGCCGATGACGGCAGCCTTGCCATGCCGGGCCACCACCTCCAGGTGCTCCAGGGAGGCCTCCGGGGAGGTGAACTCGATGAGCACTTCTCCGCGATCGATGATCCTTTCCAGATCACTCTCCACCCAAAGCCCCAGTCCCTTCCCCCCCAACAGCTCCCCCAGGTCGCGTCCCACGGCCGGATGATCACGCCGCTCGACGCCCCCGCACAGCTCGAGCTCCGCTCCCTCCAGGATGAGCTGGGAGACCACCCTGCCCATCCGGCCGCCCACGCCTGCTACGATTGCTCTGATCATCTTGATTCCCCCACCAGACCGTACCCGGCCAGCACGCCCCTCAGTCGATCCCGGTAAGCGTCGGAGAGCGGAGTCAAGGGCAGCCGCATCTCCGGGGAAATCCTCCCCATCAGGGCCAGGGCCGCCTTGACCGGGATGGGGTTCGTCTCCCAGAAGAGCGCATCCATCAGGGCCCGCAGCTTATAATGGAGGCCCTGGGCACGCGATAGGCCCCCCGCCCGGAACTCTCGGACCATCTCGGACATCTCCCGAGGGAGGACATTGGCCACCACCGAGATCACCCCTTTGCCCCCGACCGCCAGGATGGGCAGGGTGAGGGCGTCATCGCCCGAGAGGACGGTGAAATCGTCGCCGCAGAGGGCCACCACTTCGCTAACCTGGCTCAGGGAGCCTGAGGCCTCCTTGATGCCCACGATGTTGGGAATTCGGGAGAGGCGGGCGACGGTGGGCGGGAGGATGTTGACCCCCGTCCGGCTGGGGATGTTGTAAAGGACGATGGGGAGGTCCACCTCCTCGGCGATCCGCCGGTAGTGCTGGTAGAGCCCCTCTTGCGTGGGCCGGTTGTAATACGGGGCGACCAGCAGGGCGCCGTCCGCCCCTGCCTTTTTGGCATGACGGGTCAGGCTCAGGGCCTCTTCCGTGGAGTTCGATCCGGTGCCCGCGATGATCGGGACCCGCTTCCCGCCGGCCTCGATGGCGATCTCGATCACCCGCTGATGCTCCTCATGGGAGAGGGTAGCCGACTCCCCGGTGGTCCCGCAGGGAACGATCCCCTGGATCCCGTTCTCGATCAGGAACTCGATCAGCCCCCTGAAGCCCGGCTCATCCACCTTTCCCTGGCGAAAGGGGGTCACGATGGCGGTAATGGCGCCTTCAAACATCTAAAGCCCTCCTTAAGAAGCGAAGCTTCCGATTCTACCACTCCGGGATCTTCTCTCCCCGGACCAGATCCGCGTAAGTTTCCCTCTGGCGGATCACCCGGTATTCCGATCCCTTGACCAACACCTCAGCCACCCGGGGTCGGGCGTTGTAGTTGGAGGACATGGTGAAGCCATAAGCCCCGGCCGTCATGACGGCCAGGAGCTCACCCGGAGCTGCCTCCGGGAGGCGCCGATCCTTCGCCAGAAAATCCCCGCTTTCGCAGATCGGGCCCACGACATCGGCTATGATGGACGATGGCTGAGAGTCCCCCTTGTCCCCCTTCCGGATCACTGGCTGGATGCCATGGTAGGAGCCATAGAGGCTGGGGCGGATCAGATCGTTCATCCCGGCATCGACGATCAGGAAGTGCTTCTCGGGAGTGGATTTGTGGTAAAGGACGCGGGTAACCAGGATGCCCGCATTGCCCACAATCACCCGGCCGGGCTCCAGGACAAAGGTGCAATCCAGCGAAGAGGCCACGGATGACAAGGCCTGGGCCAGATCCTTCGGAGTAGGAGGCTCCTCGTCCTTGTAAGGGATGCCCAGGCCGCCCCCCAGGTCCAGATATCGGATGGCAATGCCTTCCCGTTTCAGGTCCGCGATGAAAGAGATCACCCGATCGAAGGCGTCCCGGAAGGGAGCAATTTCCACGATCTGAGAGCCGATATGGATGTGAATCCCCACGATCTCCAGATGGGGGAGTTGGCGGGCCACCCGGTATTCCTGAAGCGCCGATCGGATATCGAAGCCGAACTTGTTCTTCTTCAGGCCCGTGGAGATGTAAGGGTGGGTCTGGGGGTCCACGTCCGGGTTGACCCGCAAGGCCACCCGAGCCTGGGTCCCCAAGGAGGCTGCGACTTCCTCGATGGCTTTCAACTCCTGGGGCGACTCCACGTTGAACATCAGGATCCCCGCCTGTAGGGCATCGCGGATCTCCTCCGGGGTCTTGCCCACCCCGGCATAGACGATCTTCTGGGGGTCCGCTCCCGCCCGGAGGGCCCGGTAGAGCTCCCCGCCCGAGACGACGTCGAAGCCCGAGCCCTCCCGAGCGAAGAGCTTCAGGATGGCCAGGTTGGCATTGGCCTTTACCGCAAAGCAGATCAAATGAGGCAGGTCCTCGAAAGCTTCGTCAAAGACCCGAAAATGGCGGGTTAAGGTCTGATGGCTGTACAGATAAAAGGGGGTCTTGACCTCCTCGGCGATCCGGGAGATCGGGAGATCCTCGCAGTATAATTCCGAGCCCCGATAGAGGAAATAGTGCATGTCTTTTTCTTTCCTCAAATACACAACCAATTAAGAAATATGCCTTCTTCCGGCCATCGTGTGGGCCAATTTAGCACAGGACCGATGCCGATGTCAATCGAAAGCATGCTTGCAGGGTTGGAATCCTAACGAACCTCCAGGCTGACCTCCAGGGAGAATTCGCTCTCGTGGGGAGGAGAAGCGTTGTCTACGGCCGTCAACATGTAATAGTAAGTCACCCTGGCCTTGATGTCCCGGTCCGTATAGGTTGTGTAGCTGATGGGCTGAGGGGTTAAGCGCCGATAGCCCCGTTTCGGGGACGTGCTGCGGTAGACATAATAGCCCAAAAGGTCCTTTTCGGGATTCACCTCCCAGGTCAAATTGATGAAACCCCCTCCCTGCATGCCGTTCAATCCCCGGGGACGGCTCGGGGGGATCCGGTTGGTGGGGATCGCCTCGACCTCACTGGAGCCCTCGCTCTCCTCCCCCAGGAGGGGATCCCCTTTGACGGCCTTTACGATGTAATAATATTTCTGATGGTTGGTCAATCCGGTATCATGGTAGAGATTCTCAGAGATCAGCCCCTGATTGACCGGAGTGGAGGGATAATGGCCGGGGTCGCTGCTCCGATAGAGGTTGTAGCCCTTTAGATCGGTTAGCCCGGTTCCATCGATATTTTCCGCCGGAGGCTGCCAATAAAGGGAGGCCTTTTGATCCCCACTCCGAGCAACGAGATCAGAAGGAGGTTTCGAGGGAGGGGAGATGGAGACTTCAGCTGCATTGGAGATCTTGCTGTATAGCCCCTCGTGGTTAAAGCTGACGACATAGTACCGGTACCTCTTTCCATAGGCCAAACCGGCAGGAGAGAGGTCCATCCCTCCGTCAACCAGGGTGGCCACCCTTTCCTCCAGCTGGATGGGATGAGGCTCTTCGATCCGGGCCCGGGCGATCCGGGTATAGGGAGGGACCGTTACCCGATCCATTCGCTGCCACCGGCGAGAAGTTTCCTCATCGAGGTTCGAAGGCAGCTCCCCTTCCCCCCCCCCCTCCTCGTCGTTGATGCCCTTTTCCTCCTTGCCCCCAAGAGAGGCGGGCTCTTCCGGTCCGACCTCCTTCCGGAAAACCTCGAACCCGCCCAGATCTTCCAGCTTCGAGCCATCCCCCCGGCGGGCAGGAACGGCCCACCTCAGGATCACGGAATTCTTCCGGAAGATCGCACTGAGGTCCTTAATGCCTTTAGGAACCAGTTCCTCTGGGGGGGCGGGTGGGCCCTTCAGGCCACAGCCCACCAGGATCAGACCTGCAAAAAGGGCCATGATCCCCAACAGGGGTTTCCCGAAGCGAGTCGCTCGCCTTCCCTTCATTTCGAGAATCTCCTTCCGCTCCCCCTCACCGAAATGCATCAGGAATTTCCTTTTTTGAGGGGCTAGGGAATAGCGAAAACTCTTCTTACTACCCTTAGCCCCTAGCCCCTAATCCCTAACTTGTGTCTGAACGAAAACCTATCTGTAGATTTGTTGGTTTGCCCTTTTACCCTTCGACAAGCTCAGGGTGACCGGTCATGGTGAGCCTGTCGAACCATGACCGATTTTTGTAGCTAAAAATCGGGGTTTTCGTTCAGACACTAACTTGAGCGGATCTCCCGAATCCTTTCCATGACCCTTTCCCTGGCCGTACCCCCGTACGAGCGCTTGCCCTCTACGGACCTCTCCAGGGAAAGCCACTGCTTAAAGTCCGGCTGAAGGGCGGGGGAGAAGCCCACCGCCTCCTCCCAGCTCAGCTCTTCCAATTCCCGGTTTTGCTCCAGGCAATATCGGACCATGCGGCCCACGATCTCGTGGGCCTGACGCAGGGGAACCCCTCGGTTCACCAGGTACTCCACCAGGTCTGTGGCGGTCATGAACCCTCCCTGGGCGGCTCGGTGCATCACTTCCTCCTTCGGGCGGACGTGGGGCAAGAGACAGGTCAGGACATTCAGGCTGGCCTTCACGGTGCGGACGGCATCGAAGATCGGCTCTTTGTCCTCTTGCAGGTCCTTGTTGTAAGCCAGGGGCAGGCCCTTCATCGTGGTCAGCAGGGAGACGAGGCTGCCGTACACGCGGCCCGACTTCCCCCGGACCAGCTCCAACACATCGGGGTTTTTCTTCTGGGGCATCAGGCTGCTGCCCGTGCAGAAGGCGTCCGCGATCTCCAGGAAGTTGAACTCGGCGGAGCTCCAGAGGATCCACTCCTCGCAGAGCCGGCTCAGGTGCATCATCAGGATGGCGGAGGCGGCCAGGAATTCCAGGGCGAAATCTCGATCCCCCACGCTGTCCAGGCTGTTGTGCGTCACCTCGGGGAAGCCGAGGAGCTCCGCCGTGTGGAAACGATCGATGGGGAGGGAGGTGCCCGCCAGGGCGCCCGCCCCCAGGGGACAGACCTCTACCCGCTTCAGACAGTCGGCGTATCGCTGTCGGTCCCGCTTCAACATCTCGTGATAGGCGAGCAGGTGATGCGAGAAGAGGATGGGTTGGGCCCGCTGAAGGTGGGTGTATCCTGGGAGGATCACCTCGATATACCTCTCCGCCATCTCGACCAACGCCTCCTGCAGATCAATCAGGGACCGGTCGATCTGCCCGATCTCCTCCCGCAGGTAGAGCCGCAGGTCCAGGGCTACCTGGTCGTTGCGGCTGCGCGCGGTGTGCAGCTTGCCGGCCACCGGCCCGATCCGCTCGGCCAGCCTCCGCTCGATGTTCATATGGATATCCTCCAGCTCGAGGCTGAAGGGAAAGCTCCCGGCTTCGATCTCCTGTTGGATCTCCAACAGGCCTCGAACGATGGCTTTGGCCTCTTCTTCGGTGAGGATACCGACCTTGGCCAGCATCCGCGTATGGGCGATGCTGCCCTGGATATCGTACCGGTAGAGGGCCTGATCAAAAGAGATGGAGGCGGTAAACTCCTCAACCAGGGGATCCGTCCCCTGAGAGAATCGACCTCCCCACGGCTTGGAACTCATCAACGGTTTGCTCCTCTATATGCATAATATAAGGTTCTTCAGGGCGACTTTAATACTTTAGCAGAGAAGGCTATTTTAGACAAGGTTTAAGGTTTTCGGCTTTGACTTTTCAAGGAGACCGGCTTATGATAACCTCCACCGGATCATTCCGGGAGATGGGGTGAAAAGATAAAGATAAGGATGAAGGGATGCCCCGCATCTTCGACAACATCGAGCAACTACTCCTCCCCACGCTGCGAAAAACCCTTGAGGTGGCGAACCGCGCCGACTTCTGCGTGGGTTACTTCAATCTACGCGGCTGGAAACAGCTTGGCCCATATATCGAGCCATGGGCCGGTGGCGACGGTCACTGTTGCCGTCTGCTCGTGGGCATGCAAAGACTGCCGCAGGAAGAACTGCGCGCGGCCATGAGCCTTGCCAAACGGGACGACGGCATAGACAACCAGACCGCGCTGCGCCTCAAGCGAAAATTGGCCGAAGATTTCCGCAATCAGTTGACCCTCGGCGTTCCCACCAATGAGGACGAGGCCGGCCTGCGCCGCCTGGCCGCCCAGATCCGGGCCAGGAAGGTCATCGTCCAGCTCTTCCTGCGCCACCCGCTGCACGCGAAGCTCTATCTGCTCTTTCGTCCCGACCCTATCAATCCCATTGTCGGCTACCTCGGTAGCAGCAACCTGACGCTTGCAGGCCTTTCGCAGCAAGGCGAATTGAACGTGGATGTGCTCGACTACGACGCCTGCCAAAAGCTGGCCCGGTGGTTTGAAGAGCGGTGGAACGACCGGTGGTGCCTGGACATCTCGGATGAACTGGTGCGCATCATCGAAGAGAGCTGGGCGCGCGAGGAGCGGATCCCCCCTTACCACATCTACGTGAAGATGGCGTATCACCTCTCCCAGGAGGCCCGTGCGGGCCTTTCGGAGTTTCGCATCCCGCGCGACTTCGGCCAGAAGCTCTTCGAATTCCAGACGGCGGCGGTTAAGATTGCCGCGCACCATCTCAACCGGCGCGGCGGCGTGCTGATCGGTGACGTGGTGGGTCTGGGCAAGACGCTGATGGCCACCGCGCTGGCGCGCATCTTCGAGGACGATTACGGGCTCGAGACGTTGATCCTCTGTCCGAAGAACCTGGTCAAGATGTGGGAGAGCTACCGGGAACAATATCGCCTGCGCGCGCGGGTGCTCTCTATCAGTCGGGTCATCCAAGAATTGCCCCATCTGCGGCGATACCGCATCGTCCTGATCGATGAGAGTCACAACCTCCGCAACCGCGAAGGGAAGCGCTACCGGGCGATTCAAGAGTACGTCCAGGAGAACGAGAGCAAATGCATCCTGCTGTCTGCCACACCTTACAACAAGACCTATCTCGACCTTTCCAGCCAGCTACGCCTCTTCGTTCCGGAGGACAAAGACCTGGGTGTCCGACCTGAGCGATTGTTGCGCACATTGGGCGAGACCGAGTTCATCCGGCGCCACCAATGTCCCGTTCGTTCGCTCGCGGCGTTTGAAAAGAGCGAATATGCCGATGATTGGCGCGATCTCATGCGCCTCTACATGGTGCGGCGCACGCGCGGTTTCATTCAGGACAACTACGCTGAGGCCGACCCTGCCACCGGGCGCAAGTTCCTGACCTTCGAGGATGGCACGCGATCCTACTTTCCCACACGTCTGCCGAAGACCGTAAAGTTCAGCATCGATGATACCAACCCCCAGGACCCGTATGCGCGGCTCTATACACCGGAGGTCGTGGATACCCTCAACGCGCTCAACCTGCCCCGCTATGGCCTGGGAAACTACGTCGCCGCCGCGCCGCACGAGCCACCGACGCCGGCCGAGGCCAGACGCGCCGGCAAGCGGTTGATGGGCTTCTGCCGCACCAATCTTTTCAAGCGGCTGGAAAGCAGCGGGCAGGCCTTCCTCCAATCCATCGAGCGCCACATCCTGCGCAATACCATCTTCCTCCATGCCATCGAACAGGGGAAATCGCTCCCGATCGGCGCGCAAGATGCCGGGTTGCTGGATACCCGCACCTACGACGAGGATGCCGATGCGGTCGGCGTCACGGCGGAGCTGTTTGACGACGATAATAACGATAATAACGATGATCGCGTGCTCGCGGAGACAGCTGCGTTGCGCACCGACGAGGATTTTAACGGTCTATCCCCAGACATCTCCTTTTCTCAGATTGATCCAGGTAAAGAGTGCCCTAAAGGAGATTTTGAGATGGGCCTCAAGCGTCGCGCCGCCGAGATCTATGCGGAATATGCCAGCCAACACCAACACCGCTTCAAATGGCTGCGTCCCGCCCTGTTCGTCAAGACATTGGCGGAAGATCTGCGCAGTGACGTCGACGCCTTGCTCAAAATTCTGCAAAAGTGCGGTCCTTGGGACGCCAGCAGGGATGTTAAACTTGGGGCACTCCTCGACCTGTTGACGGAGAACCACCCGAACGAGAAGGTCATCATTTTCACTCAGTTTGCCGACACCGTGCGCTATCTGGAGGCCCAGCTCAAAGCGCGCGGCTTCTCCAGGCTCGCGGGCGTTACGGGCGACTCGCCCGATCCGACCGCCCTGGCCTGGCGGTTCAGCCCCGTAAGCAACGAAAAGCGCGGCCAGATCCCGCCCGAAGAGGAGCTCCGCGTCCTCGTGGCAACGGATGTCCTCAGCGAAGGGCAAAACCTGCAAGACGGCTCCATCGTCGTCAACTACGACCTGCCGTGGGCGATCATCCGCCTGGTCCAGCGCGCGGGGCGTGTGGACCGCATCGGACAGCAGGCCGAAGAGATCCTCTGCTACTCCTTCCTGCCCGCCGACGGTGTGGAGCGCATCATCCGCCTGCGAGAGCGTGTGCGTCAGCGCCTGAGCGAGAACGCGGAGGTGGTGGGCACGGATGAGGCCTTCTTCGAGGACGACCGCAACGACCAGACAGTGCTTGATCTCTATCATGAGAAGTCGGGCATCCTTGACGGGGAGGCCGACACGGAAGTGGACCTGGCCTCTTACGCCTACCAGATTTGGAAGAACGCCATTACCGCCGACCCCGGCCTGCAGAAGATCGTTCCCGAGCTGCCGCCCGTCGTCTACTCCACGCGGGCCCACCGGCCCAGCGATCAGGAGCCGGAAGGGGTACTGGTCTACCTGCGCACCGCCGAGGGTAACGACGCGCTGGCGTGGATCGATCAGGATGGCCGGAGCGTCACCGAGTCTCAGGTCGCCATTCTCAAGGCCGCCGAATGCCTGCCTGATACGCCCGCCCTGCCGCGCATCGAGGATCACCACGCCCTGGTGCAGCGGGGGGTCGAGCTCATCGTGGAGGAGGAAAAGTCCGTCGGCGGCCAACTGGGGCGCCCTTCGGGCGCGCGCTTCCGCACCTACGAGCGGCTCAAACGGTACGCGGAGGAGGTCAAAGGCCCCCTCTTTGCCCCGCAAGAGCTGCTCAAGGCCATCGACGAGATCTATCGCTATCCTCTGCGTCCATCGGCAGTGGAACCCCTCAATCGGCAATTGCGCAGCGGCATCTCCGACGAGACGCTCGCCCAACTGGTCATCGCCCTGCGCGACGAGGACCGCCTCTGCCTTATCCACGAGGAAGAGCAGGCGCAGGAGCCACGCATCCTCTGTTCCATGGGACTGTCCGCGATCCAGGGGGAAAAGTAGTCGATGCTTCTCGATGTCACCCGTGTCCGGCGATACCTCCAGGAGTTGGATTTCAGGCCTCTTTTCATCGAAGAGCTGGGCTGGGATCATCCATCGGCCAACCTGGAAGTTTCTATAGACGGCCAGACCTTCACGCTGGCCGCCATCGCCCAGAAGCGCGGGATGGTCGCCTTTGCCTGCGTCCCATCGGGCGAGGGTCGCATTCCCGATTACGCCATGCGGCGCAAGATCGAACGGCAGGTCGCGCGGTCGGTCCACGAGCACCTCATCCTCTACACCGATGCGGGCAAGACCCTGCAAATCTGGCAGTGGGTCAAACGCGAAGCGGGCTGGCCCACGGCCTGCCGGGAGCATACCTGCCATCGCCATCAGCCCGGCGATGCCCTGATTCAGAAGCTTCAAGCTATTGCCTTCAGCCTCGTAGAGGAAGAAGCACTTTCCCTCATGGACGTAACCCGCCGCGCCCGCGCCGCTTTCGACGTGGAGCGGGTGACCCGGCGTTTCTACGACCGCTTCAAGGCCGAGCATGCGGCCTTCCTGAGGTTCCTTCAGGGCGTTCCCGATGAGGAGATGCAGCGCTGGTACGCCTCGGTGATGATCAACCGCCTGATGTTCATCTACTTCATTCAGAAGAAAGGCTTCCTCGATAGTGATCCAAACTACCTGCGGAACCGGCTGGCACAAAGCCAGCAGCGCGGCCAGGACCGGTTCTATGCCGATTTCCTCTGCCCGCTCTTCTTCGAGGGCTTTGCGAAGAAAGAGGGCGAGCGCCCGGCGGCCACCAACCGGCTCCTTGGGAAGGTGCCCTACCTGAACGGCGGTCTCTTCCTGCGCCATCAGGTCGAAGAAATGTTTGGGGAGAAGATTCGCATCGCGGATGCCGCCTTTGAGAAACTGTTCGACTTCTTCGACCAGTATCAATGGCATCTCGACGAGCGCCCCTTACGGGCAGACAACGAGATCAACCCCGATGTTCTCGGCT
>JACOWJ010000027.1 GCA_016176845.1 Nitrospinota bacterium | reverse complement strand
GGGATCGAACTCAATCCGGGGGACCAGTCCCCCGTGGCCCGACAGGACCACATCGACCTTGGGTCGTTTGGGGTCATTGCTTTCCAGGGTCAGCTTGCCTGTCCTGTCCCCATCGATGTCTGGCCGGAAGCGCAGCGTGAGGGTTTTGGAGTCTCCCGCGGAGCCCTTCGGGGTCAGGGTGAAGGGGATCGTCACGGCGCCTACCAGGGAGAAGTCGGAGCCCTCCAGCGTCAGGGAGGTCACCTTGAGATCCTTGGCTCCTGTGTTTCTGACGGTGAGGGTGCGATCAAAAGAAGCACCCGGGGCGACATTCCCAAAATCGAGCTTTTCCGGCTCCACCTCGATCTTAGGCGACCAGCCCGACAGGGTCACCACGGCCCGGCGCCGGTCGGGATCGTTGCTGACCAGGGTCAGGCTGCCCGCCTTACTCCCCTCCTGGGTGGGCGTGAAGCGCACGGTAATGGTCTTTGGGGGACCCCCCGGCTTCAGGGTGAAGGGGACCGTCACCACGCCCACCAGGGAGAACTCCGCCTCTGCCAATTCCAGGGAGCTCACGATAAGATCTTGGGTACCCGTATTGGAGATGGTAAAAGAGAGATCTTTCGAGCTGCCCAGGTCGACATCTCCGAAGTCCAGCACGTCCTTGGGATCCTTGCTGTCCAGATCCAGGGTGATCTGCGGCTGATCCACGCCCTCTCCCAACAGGGTCGTCCAGATCAAAGGCCGCAAGGGGTCGTTGCTAAAAAAGTCCAGGAAGCCGCCGTTGGTCCCTTTGCTGGTCGGCTTGAAGCGCACAGTAATGGCCTGGGAGGCCCCCGGGGTGCCCTTCGGGGTCAGGGTAAAGCCGACCTGCTTAAATCCTTCCAGGGAGAACTCACCGGTCCCTCTCTCAAACTGGGTCAGTCTCATGGGGTCCACAATGAGATTCTGACTCCCCTCGTTGGAAACCGTGACGGTGAGATCCTTCGAGCTTCTCACCATGACCTTCCCGAAGTTCAATACCCTTGTGTCCAGGACGATATGGGGGGCATTCTGGGCTATCCCCGACAGCCTCACCTGAATGGGAAGCTCACCCTTCGGGTTCTCATCGTGGTCGGGGTCGTTGCTTCTAATGATCAGGGTGGCCGTCTTGGGGTCCTTGCTCTCGCTGATGGGCGAGAAGCGCACGGTAATGGTCTGTGGGGGATCCCCCGGTTTCAGGGTAAATTTGGGCGCCGCCGGCGACACCACGAAGAAGTCGGAAGCATTGGTCCCTCCCACCTCCAGAGAAGTCACCTCCAAATCCTTGTTACCAGCGTTGGTGACGGTGATGGTGAGGTCTTTCGACTCAGAGGTGGAGACGGTCCCGAAGTCCAACAGAAGATTTTGGGGATCGTCCAGCACCTCGTCGGAGAGCAGATCCAGGGTGATCTGCGGAGCGTTTAATCCCCGCCCCGACAGCTCCACCTTGCCTGTTTTCCGGTCAGAGTCGTTGCTGGTAAAGGTCAGGGTGGCCGTCTTGGGATCCTCACTCTCGCTGATGGGTGAGAAGCGCACCGTGAAAATCCGGAACGCTCCCGGGGCTAGCTTGAAAGGCCCCACAAGTCCCACCAGGGAAAAGACGGACGGGTCGTCGGATGGGTCGGGTGGGTCGTCTTTTCCCAACGTCACGTGGTCCACGATGAGATCCTCCGCCCCCGTGTTCGTCACTGTGAGGAGGCGGTCTTCGGAGGTACCCGGCGAGACCGTCCCGAAGTCCAGCTCATCCGGCTCCAGGGTGATATGGGGTCCCCACCCCTTCAACTCTACATCGACAGAAGACTCATCAGGGTCGTTGCTTTCAATGGTCAGGGTGCCCTTATTAGCATTGCCCCCATCCTCGATGGGCGAGAAGCGCACCGTCACGGTCTTTTCGCCTCCCGTGGGCACATCGAAGGGAACGCTCACATCTCCCACCAGGGAGAAGGCGTTATCCACGGCCAGGGAGGTCACAGTCAGGGAGGTCACGGTCAACGGCCGGCTGCCCACGTTCTTAATGGTGAGGGTCTTTTCCTCGAACTTACCCACCTGGAGATTATCAGTGAAGTCGAGCACAGGCTTGCCCTTGTCGTCCACAGGAAGCAGATCGATATCCGGGGCGTCACCGCCCGACAGGCTTACCGAGACCGTGGGCTGATTGGGGTCGTTGCTCGTAAGGGTCAGCGTGCCCGACTTGGCTCCGGCCGCCCTGGGCGAGAAGCGCACCGTGAGGAGCTGCGAGGCCCCAGGGGCCAGCGTCAGGGGCAGCGCCACTGCCCCCACCAGCGAGAACTCCGACCCATTGGCTCCCCCAAACTGCAGGGAGCTCACGATGAGCTCCTTGGCCCCAGGGTTGGAGACCGTGAGCCGGAGGTCCTTCGAGGCCCCCACCTCCACATCCCCGAAGTCGAGCGCAACAGGCTCCACGGCGATGTCGGGGACCAGCCCACCCCACCCGGAGAGGGCCACCTGGACCGAGGCCTCATCGGGATCGTTGCTGGCAAAGGTCAGGCTGGCCGCCTTGCTCCCCGCAGTCGTGGGCGAGAAGCGCACCGTGAGACTCTGGGAGGCGTTAGGAGCCAGGGTAAAGGGAAGCGCCGGGGGATTCACCAGCGAGTACTGAGAGGCCTCCGCCCCGCCCAGCTGCAGGGAGCTCACCGTGAGGGGCTGGGTGCCCGCGTTGGAAATTGTGAGAGGGAGGTCTATTGAGCTGGCCAGGGCGACATCCCCGAAGTCGAGCGCAGTGGGGTCCAGAACGATTTGGGGGGCATCCAGGGCCGGGGCCGAGACGGCCATCTTTGCTGAGGGCTGTTTGGGGTCGTTGCTGGAGTGGGGCAGGTTGCCCATCTTCTTCTTGACGTTGCCTATCTTCTTAACGTTGGGGCCAATGGGATAACGCAAGATGAAGAGGCCTCCATCCCCGTCGGCCAGGTAGATTCGGCCCTGGTCTATAAAGAGGTCCATGGCCTGACCGGGGGTCTCGTAGACGGCTACGGGCGAGACAGGGCGGACCAGGGGATCGGTGAAATCGAAGACCTTCAATCCGAATCCGCTCAGGATCACGTAGGCCGAGGAACCGGAGAAGAAGATGCCCGTCGCCTCTCCCTCAAGGGGAATGGGATCGTAGATCCGCTGGGGCGAGGCAAACGGCCGGCCCGCGGCGAGGTCATAAACCTGGATCACCCACAACTCCGAGTCTACCGTCACATAGGCGTACGGGAGGTTCACGAAGATCGAGGTGGCGGGGGTGCTCCCGGTGGACAGGCTTCCCACTTCTGCGATATTGGCCGAGTTGGTGACGTCCAGGATCTTCAGGCCGAAATCGCCCACCAGGTAGGCATAAGTGGCCGTGGTGTTGGCGGCAACGAAGACCTTCCGGGCCCCCTCCGCCGGGTAGCTCCCCAGCTTCACCGGGACCGGGAGGACATTCGGTGGGGGCGTGGGAAGGGGACCCATGTCCACCACTGTCAGGCCCTCCGGTGTGGCCATGTAGGCCAAAATGTCGGTTCTGGGCGGGCTTATGGGAACCCGGCTGAAGCTAATCAGGAAGACGTCCGTGGCAGGTCCTTGGACAGGATTGAGAATGCCCAAGCCCGGGACGTGTTGGGTCCAGGCCGGATCCTCGAAGGGGGCAGAGGGGTCCTTCACCTGCACAGCTCGGAACCCATATTGCTGCCCATCCGCTGACACGGTTCCCCCATCGGCGATCCCGACCCAATCGTCCGTCACGAAGAGGGACGAGATGTTCAGGCCCGGAGGATCATGCTCGGCCGAAGTCGGGGGAGGAGGATCGTAAAACCCCTTGAATACGGGGGACAGGAGGTTGGAGAAATCCGCGATCTGAAAGGCATAATCGAAGGCCGGGAGGTAGGCATAGATTCCGGAGATAAAGACATCCGCAACCGATCCAGCCAATCCGGAGGCGCCCTTGTATTCCCCCAGGACCCCAGGGGCGCTGGGACTGGAGACATCGATGACCGCCAGGCCGAAATCTCCATTGGCCACGTAGACCGTGGAGCCCACCCCATAGATCCCCAGGGCGCTCCCATCCCAGTTAAATCCCGGAGTGTTCAGATGACCCACCTCCCAGAAGAAGGCCGGGTTCCCCACGTTGATCACCCGCAGGCCCCCTTTGGCATCAGCCACATAAGCATAGGGTAGAGAAACGTAAACCCGGAGGGCGATGTCCGGGGTACCATAGGTGGCCGCCTTTTGGGGAGCGTCAGGCTTCGAGACATCGACCGCTCTCAGGCCTCCCAGCCCGTTGGCCACGTAGGCGAAGTTCCCCAGGACGTGGACCCCATAAGCCACCGAGGGCAAAGGGAAGGAACTCTTCGAGAGAGGAAGGTCAGGGTTGGAGATGTCAAGGATCTGGAGCTCTCCCCCAATCACTCCGACTCCCGCGGCCACATAAGCAAAGGAGCCCGAGACATTGACCCCGTTGGCGGTCAAACCTTCGACCTTCTGCTGTCCTCTCTGGACAGGATTGGCCGGATCGGAGACGTCGATCACCCACAGGCCTTCAGTCCCGGAAGCCACGTAGGCAAAGCCGCCCGAGAAAAAGACCCCCCGGGCATATCCGCCCAGGGTGTCCAGGCGCCCTATCTCTTGGGGAGAAGTGGGAGTTGATACATCTACCACCCGCAGGCCGAACTTCCCATTGGCCACGTAGGCCAGGGAACCCGCGACGAAGATGTCTTCCACCAGGCCAGGCAGGGTGACCTGGCCCAGGGATCGCGGAGAAGCGGGATCGGAGACGTCCACCACGTGGAGGCTGGAGCCCAGGCCCACGTAAGCGACCTTGCCCTGGACAAAGACCGACAGGGCGCTCCCGCCCACCTGGGAGATCAGCTCCACGTTCTCTCGCTGGGGAGGACCCGCCGACCACGCCAGTGGGACCCACATCCACAGGCCAAACAAGAAGAGTAGTAATCCGATCCCCTTCTCCCCCCCTCTTCTTCCCATCACCATCTCCTCTTTTCTATTCTATGGCGGCTTACGAGTGCTAATATGCAAAACCTGGCATTATTTATTTTGGCGGTTTCCGTGTGCTACGCCTTCCACGTTCAATAGGCACATATCAGGCCTCAACGCCCCTTGCCCTTCAGGGTAATGGTATCGCTGGCCCTCAGGACCCTACCCTTGTCGGTCTTGAACTCCCCCCAAACCTGTTTAACCCCCTCTCCTTTGCTCAGGCTCCAGGATCGGACCCTGGGGGTGTGTTTCCAGGAGGACCACTTGGAGCCGTCGTTGGAAAAGCGCGCCTTCGACACGTCCTTGGGAACAGAGACTCCCAGGATGACTTTCCTGTTCAAGGTGGAATTTGCCCCGCCGTTGATGGCCAGCTGGACCGGGACTCCGTTGCCCGAGAGGGTCACAGGGAATGGGGACTCATCGGGGTCGTTGCTGACGATGCGCAGGATGGCACTCTGAGGCTCGGGGGATTGGGGGGAAAAACGCACCACGACCTGCCGTGAGCCCTTGGGAGCGACCTGGAAGGGAACGGACGGGGAGAGGATGGCGAATCGGTCAATGTCGATGGGGAGCTCCCGGACGGTAAGGATCCCCTCTCCCTCGTTGGAGAGGGTGATCTCCAATTCCTGGGAGTCGCCCACCGCCACCTCCCCGAAGCCCAGGAGAGTCTGCGAGAGATTGATGTCAGGGGCCAGGACCCCCTGGCCCGCCAGGGGCAGGCTGAGGGCGCCCTGCTGGGGGTCATCGCTGATGAGGGTCACCACGCCCCTTTGCAACCCTACCAGGGTGGGGGAAAAGCGCACCTGGATCGCTTGAGATTCACCCGGGGTCAGGGAGAAGGGGGCCAAGGCCGTCTCGACCAGGGAAAAGGCTTCGCCTTCAATCCAGAGGCTACCAATCATGACGGGATCCTCGACGCTCCGGTTGCTGAGAGTAAGGCTTAACTCCCGCGTCGTGTCGATGACCACCTCCCCAAACCACAGGTTAGAGGGATCGAGGACGAGATCGGGACCCGGCGGGGCGGGGGGAAGGTAACGCAGGATCAGGAGCCCCCCGTCCCCATCGGAGACGTAGGCATACCCGCCCGAGACGAAGACCCCCTGGATCTGGCCCGGGGTGTCGAAGTGACCCGCTTTGCTGGGAAAGTCCGGGTCGGAGACGTCCACCACCAGCAGGCCGCCCGCCTGGTCCACCACGTAGGCCAGCCCGTTGGCCACCTGGACCCAGGTGGCCCGCCCCGGAACGTCGTAACGGCCCCTCTGCTCAGGCTTGGTGGGATCGGAGACGTCCACCACCAGCAGGTCCCCAGCGGCCACGTAAGCGTAATTGCCCGAGATGAAGGCCGCCACAGCGGGAGCGGGCGTGTCAAGGGCACCGATCTCCTTGTCTGGGGCGAGCTCGGCGGGATTGGTGACGTCCACGAGCTTCAATCCGTCCTCCCCCGCGGCCACGTAGGCGTAAGTGTTGGCTCCCCGAGCCGCGACGAAGATCCCTTCCGCCCCCCAGCCCTTCTTCTCCCCCCATCGCTCATCCGTCTTGACCAGTTGCCCGAGCCTCTTGACCGGGTTGGGATGGGCATGGGGGATGGGATTGGAGACGTCCAGGACGATCAGGCCGGCATCCCGGTCGGCCAGGTAGGCAGTGGTGCCCACCACGAAAACCCCCGAGGCGAACCTGACGACCTCATCCGGCTGAGGGTCCAAGGGGGGGTAAAATCCCGCCGTACCGGTAAAATCGGGCTTGATATCCCCCACCGCCAGCCCGAGCTCGCCAGTTGCCAGGAAGAGGTGGCCTCCCGTGTCCCCCGTGCGTGGATGGCCGCCGGAGATAAACATCCCTCCTTGCGTCAAGGGAAGCCGGTCCTCGAACTGCGGACGGGTATAATAGAAGGAGGTTCCCTCCGACGGATCGATCTCCTGGATGGATAAGGGATCCGCTATCTTCAGCACATCCAGACCATAAGTCCCGGCAACCGCGCAGGCATCCTGCCCGGAGGCGAAAAACCCCGAGACGAAGCCGATGGCGTCATGATAGTCCGCCACCTTTTTGGGGGCAGCGGGATTCAAGAGCTCGACGACCTCCAGGCCGAGGCGGCCATTGGCCAGGTAAGCGTAGGAACCGGTTGCCGCGATCCCATAAGCGAAAGTGGGCATGGCCTCGTTGGTTCCCTCAGCGATCGACCGGTAGGTCCCCACCTCCCGCAAAAAGGAGGGGTTTTCCACCTGGATCACCCGCAGGCCCCTCTTCCCATAAGCCATGTAGGCATAAGGGCCTGACACCACCACCCCGGAGGCATAACCATCGGCCTTATAATGGCCTACCTCCTCCAGAGAGGAGATCGCGCCCGCGCCATCCGCCTCGATCCTGGCGACCGTCAGTCCCTCTTCCCCTGCCGCCACATAGACATAGCCATGGGAAACATCGACCCCCGCGGCCTCCCCCTCGATGGCCAGCTCCGCTACCGGGCCTTTGGGGGAGGCAGGATCGGAGACGTCCAATACCCATAAATTTTTCTTTTTTGCGGCAGGTGTTACAATGGTTGCCTTTGCTAACTCTCCCACCACATAGGCATAAGTCTTGTCCCCCTGGGCGGAGACATAGACCCCCCTGACCTCGGTCATGGCGCCCTCCCCTTCCGTCGCAGATTTCTCGATCTCTTCGGCGGAGGGGTAGCTGGCGACCTCTCGGGGAGCACTGGGGTCGGAGACATCGATCACGCGCAGGCCTTCCTTCCCCGCGGCCACGTAGGCATACGTTTGATCCCCTTGCTCGGAGACGTAGATCCCCACGGCCTCCTCGGGGATATCGGGCGCGAAATCCTCTATATCCGTGGCGCCCACTTCCCGCGGAGAGGCCGGGATGGCGACATTCACGATCCGCAGGCCTCCCTTGCCGTTGGCCACGTAAGCATGGCGGCCGGAGACCGCGATGCCTTTCACCAGGCCGGGCAGGAGGATCCTCCCTTTCAGCTCGGGAGACTCCGGCCTTTTCACGTCCAGGAGGTGCAAGGTCGGCCCCAGCCCCAGGTAGGCCAGGTTTCCCTGGAGGGTCACTGAGAGGGCGCTTCCGCCGATCTGCTTGACCAGCTCGACGTTCTCCCGACGAAGAAGCGCCCCTTCCGCCGCTCCCGCCCCTATCCCGGCCAGGAGCAGCCAGGACAAAAAGGCCGCTCCCACCCCCCTCCACCCCTTCGTTTTCATCCGCTCTCTCCTCCTCAGCCTACAGCCATCCACCTGGATAAAGACCCGGAGGGCCCCTTTGGCTTCTCTCTCGTTAACTTTTCAACTTCAACTTTAACTTTCCCGTCGGATCTGTCGGATCTGAAAGATCATTTTCAACCCGTGACCGTTACGGCTCCCTGCGCTACCCCGTTGCATCCCTTATCGGCCTGATCGCCCGATCGCTTGAGGGGTAAAAGTCCGGGGCAAATCCAGCGGAGATTTTGGACCTTTTTAGACCTTTTTGTCAAGGATTTCCTGTCACCCGAATGCTGTCCTTGAACGTCCGGGAGACGTTCCCCGCTCGATCCCGATAGCGGACGAAGACCGTCCGCATGCCCTTTCCCGGCTCCAAGCTCCAGGACTTCTCCGGGGAGTACTCCTCCCAGATGCCTCCCCGAAAGCGGGAGGAATTGGCAATCATCATCTGGGAGAGGCCGCTGCCGCCGTCCCCGGCCTGCAGGGTCAGGGTCACCGGGACTCCCTCGGGAACGGAGGAGTCGCCGCGATGGATGCGGATCTCCCCCTGGGGAGGCCGGGTGTCCAGCCGGATGGTATCGCTTGCCGCCCCGGAGGGCATGCCCCCACCATTCTGGAACTGGACCTCAACGGTCTTGAGGCCATCGGCCGGGGAGAGGTTCCAGGTCGCCGTCGTCGAGACCTTCATCCAGCGGGACCAGCGGGTTCCATCGTTGGAAAAGCGCATACGGACTGCATCGGGCAAGGGAAAGAGGCGCAGGGCGACCCTGCGATTCCGGGTGTACTCCTCTCCCTCATTGACGACGATCGCGGAAAGGGTTTTCCCCGTTCCCGAGAGCGCCACGGCAGCCACCCCCTGATCGGGGTCGTCGCTGATCAGGGTCAGGGTGCCGCTCTGGGTCCCTACGGAAAGGGGGGAAAAGCGCACGACGATCTCCCGAGACTCCTCAGGTCCCAGCCTGAGGGGCGCTCGCGGAGACAGAATCGAGAAGTGGGCGCTGTCCGCCTTGAGCTGGCTCACCCGCAGGTCCCCCGCTCCCCCATTGGTGAGCGTGAGGGAAAGGTCCGCATGATCCCCCACCCTCACCTCGCCAAACTCCAGGCGATCGGCCGAGAGGCGAAGGTCCGGAGGGGGAGCGTCCGTTCCGTCGCTCTCGACCCGGTAGAGGGTGAGCTCGTAGGGGTCGAGGTCCCCGCGGAAACCTGCCACCTTTAAGAAGTACTGGCCCGCCGGGAGACTGGCCGTGATGCGCTCGAGGTCGCGCTCTCGGACGGAGCTCTTGAGGACCTTCTCCCGGGAATCCAACAGGTAAAGGTCGAGGTCGCCCTCGACAGAGGGGGAGAGCAGGAGGGCGGCCACGGTCGCGGGCCGATCGAGGACGAAGCGGTAGAAATCTTCGTCCTCCGGGGAATCAATCGTCAGGTCGTGGCGATCGAAGGGCAGCTCGATGGGCGTAGCCTGGTCCGGGGAGTCGTTCTCCTCCAAGGGATCCGGGGGCAGCGGCGGGGCGGACGCGATCCGAAGGCTGTAGGCATTGGTAGCCCCCAAAAAACCGAAGACCTTGACGACATAGGTCCCCGGGGGCAGATTGGGGACGCGCAGGCGCTCGTTGTCGTCCAAGGAGGAGGAGCGGCCGAGGATGGCACCCCGAGAGCTCAGCAGCCATAGGTCCAGGTCCCCTGCAACATGAGAGAAGGCCAGATCGATCTCCACGGTGCGGGTCTGGTCCAGCGAGAACTCATAGTAGTCCGCATCGTTAGCCGCATCGAGGTTCAAGTCATGCGTGACGAAGGGCAACTCGATGGGCGCGGCACGATCCAGGGAGTCGTTCTCCTCGAAGCGATCGGGCATGGGCGGCAAGAGAGGGACGAAGGCCGCCAGGTCGTACCGGTTGGCGGCCCCGGAGGGGCTGGCCACCTGGATCGCATAGATGCCCGGGGCCAGGCCTTGCAGGAAGAGCCGCTTCCCGTTGGGGCTGGACTCGGAGCGGCCCACGGGGCTCCCCGCCCCATCCAGCAACGAGAGGTCCAGATCGCCGCTCGGCGGAGAGAAGTCCAGCCGAACCATCAACGGTCCGGCCTGGTCCAGGGAGAAGCGGTAGAAATCCCGATCTTCCGGGGAATCGAGGGTCAGCTCGCGCCCCTCGAAGGGCAGCTGGATCGGACGGGCCCCCTCCAGGGAGTCGTTCTCCTCGAAGCCATCCGGGAGCAGCAACCCGGAGGGGATTACCTGAAGGCTATACGGGTTGATGGCACCGGGAGACTTGCCCTTGACCTGGATCCGATAGAGCCCCGGGGAGAGGCTGTAGGCGATGATCCGCTCGACATCCTCGGAGGTGGTCGAGCTCCGCAGAATCTTCCCCTCGGCATCCAACAAGAAAAGGTCCAGATCGCCGGCGTCGGACTGGAAGGCCAGGCGGATCTCCACGCTGGCGGCCTGATCCAGGAAGAAATGATAGAAATCCTCGTCGCCCGGGGAGTCCAGGCTCAACTGGTGGTGATCGAAGGGCAACTCGATGGGGGCAGCTTCTTCCAGGGAATCGTTCTCCTCGAGGGCATCGGGAGGCAACAGCAGGCCGCGCTCCACTAAGACGTCCCGGATCGCCTCCTGGTTGGCCCCCTGGCTCAAGTCGCGATCGGCCTGGAGGACGGCCTCGGCCGCTGCCCGAAAGCCATCGTCGGGCTCCAGGTAGAAATTGACCTGAATGGCCAGCCGATCGGCGACCTCCTGGCCCAGGATCCGCCGCAGCTCCCAGAGGGCCGCGGACCAAATCTCCCCATCCGCATGGATCTCGAAGGAGAGGTCTTCCGGGTAATGCTTGTCGCCGTCCACCCGGCGGAGGCAGGACGTGGGCGGAGAGAACCCCCGGGCATCCCAGTCTCCGATGCAGGCCTCGTCGAAGCCCGCGCTGGCGAAGAAGCTGGCCGCCAGGTAATCGCTGAAGCCCTCCCCAATAGCCCCCGCCTCGCCGTCCCCCCCGGCGAAGCCCGGGACCTGCTCCTCCTGAAGGGCGTGGCCGTATTCATGGAGGATGATGTCGGCATCCTCGGCATCGTCCACCCCCCCGGTCCCATAATGGATCACCTTCTCCAGCGGGCTGAAGAAGGAGTTATCCTCATCCGCCGGGTCCCGGGCATCGACCCGCTGGGGCTCGGCCAGGATGGCCTTCTCTCCGGTGAAGCCCAACCCTTGGAGGTAGCGCTGGTAGCGATCGATGTGGTAATAGGCCATCACCTCCTCGAAGCAGCCCTCGTCCCTGCGGCAATCGAAATTCAAGCCGGGCTTCCGGGTCCGGCGGGGCGTCTCCCCCGTATCCACGTAAAGGCCTTTCAAGTAACCGCTCCCGTCCAGCTCCTCCAGGGTGACCTGGACGTAGGCCTCCCCGGGGACCGCCTCCCGCCGGTCGTCCTGGTCGGTGAGGGAGCTGCCTTTTTCAGGGCCAAGGGTGACCACCGGGTTGGGATCGAAGACCCACCCCTTGCCGGAAAAGCGCCGCAGCAGGTCCTTTACCTCGAGGACTTCCCCCGTCCCGGCGTCCAGCGTGACCAACCAGTCTCCCAACGGACGGCGGGCTGGCAGGGCGACCTGCCAGGCCAGGTGGGCCTTCGCTTCCTGGGGGTAGAGGAGCAGCCCCGCCCAGGGCTTCCCCCGCAGCCCCCCCTGGATCCTCAGGTGTCTCCGAGCCAGGGAAAGGGCCTCCTCCCGTGTGAGGGTCGGCCCCTGGGGAGAGAGCTCCCCCAGGTCTGGGATCTCCGGCAGGTAACGGTTGCTGACCTGTCGCACCCGGCCCTTCCGGTCGAGGTGGACCGAGAGGGAAGCCCCATGGACGGTGAGGCCCCGATGGAGCTGTTTAAACCGCAGGTGAACGCCTCCCGGGCTTTCCCTTTGCCAGTACGCCTCCAGGTCGGACAGGTGCCCCTTTTTCAGGAGGAAGAGGTCGGCATTCTTCTGGAGGAACTGGCGGGCGATCCGTTCCGGCCCTTCTTTTGAGGGGCCAGATAGGACCCCATAGACCTTTTTCAGGAGGCCCCTCCGGGGATCTCCTTCGATCTTCAAGCTCTCTCCCGGGATCGCCCATCGCTGGCGGGCCAGGCGGGCCAGCCTCCGGAGGCGCGCTTTGGCGGCGGGGGTGACCGACTGCAGCAGGTCGAGCACCTGAGGGCGGCGAGGAGAAACGTTCGGGTCAGCCGTAGCGGCCGGCCGAAAGGCGATCAGCGTCAGACAGATCGCCAAAAGGATCGATATCAAGGAAAAGCCTGCCACTCGACCCCTAGGAAGCGAGGCTTCCGTGTACCACCCCTGGCCTATCGCTTTCATGCAAAACCTGATCGATGTTCCCTACCTTAATAAGGGCCGGTTTGAAACCTGCCCCTCCGGTAGACAATGGCCTTCCCCTGGATCGTGGGGTCGGTTCTTCAAAACCAGCCAGAATCCCAAGCGGGTGTTACTTCTCCGCTTCTTCTTCAGCGTCCTGTGCCTTTAACTTCCAACTCAAGGCTTTCTTGTCTCCGGAAGCCTCCCCATGGGAGGATCTCTTCAAGAGCTTTTTATTCGGCGCCAACACCCCTGCTGAGCACATATCCTCGAAACACGGAGGAGGCCCGAGGACGGGCCCATACGCCCAGCCATTCTTGATAGATATAACGGTGGTGGAGATGGGAACTCTCTCCGAACAGATGCCCATGCTCCCATAAGCGTCGGTAGCGCCAACAGTGCCGTACACCAGAGAAACTTTGTTCACTAAAGCGACCTCACCCGCAACGAACAGACGAAACTCCGATCTCCCTGTGAAAGAAATGGAACTAAGTGTCTCACACGACAAGATCAAAATGTCGGCATAGTTTTGGCCCCATTCCCCCCTAGCAGAGCTCCCAGCGGTGACCTTGAGATTGCCGTTGCCTTCGTAGATCTCGATGGTTAGCGTGTTATCTTCGGGATCGTGACGCGCACTAGCGCCGTTTTTCGAATATGTAACCTGAATTCCCCCAATCGTGATCTTGTATGCTGCAGCGCTCTCGTTTGCCGCAAGCACCAAAAAAGCGAGAGCAATGGCCCCGGCCCAGACGGCCTGGCAAGGATGTAGTGGGCGTACCTTGATCATTGTTTTTCCTCCTTCTCAGCGAACGGGCTTGGGAACCTTCCTGGCGAGATCCACATTTCAGGTTTTACCAATTGGCCGGCTTTGGAGACGAGCTATTGTAACAAGACAACTTTGGTGAATCCAGAAATATATGCATAGTATGGCGCCGGAACAAGCTCTGGGGCCTCTTGACTAACACTCCTGGTTTCGCTAGTATACGTTGGCGGAGGGTTTTTACCGCAACGTTTTGTAAAACTTTATAAGGAGATCCAAATGCCACGATATCGCTTCTCGATCCTCTTCGCCATCGCCCTCGGCCTCCACCTCCTGGTCAGCGCTTCCTGGGCTGCCCCAAAGGTCCAGGTCCAGGAGACCCTCTTGCCCAACGGCCTCAAGGTCCTGACCAAGGAGGCCCACGCCGCCCCGGTCGTAACGACCTATGTTTGGTACCGGGTGGGATCGCGCAACGAGAGCGTTGGCATTACAGGGATCTCTCACCAGATCGAGCACCTGCTCTTCAAGGGCACCAAGAGGCTCAAGGTCGGAGAGATCGATCGGCTGGTCTCGGGGGCCGGCGGGGAAAATAACGCCTTCACCAGCTACGACTACACCGCCTACTATATCACCCTGCCCCGAGACCAGCTCGATATCGCCCTGAGGATCGAGGCGGACCGAATGGTGAACAGCCGAATGTCTCCGCAGGACTTGGCGAGCGAGAAGAAGGTGGTCCTGTCCGAGCTGGAAGGGCACGAGAACGATCCCCAGGAGGCGTTGGACGAGGTGGTCCAGGGGAGCGCTTTCCTGGCCCATCCTTACCATTGGCCGGTGGGCGGCTTCAAGAGCGATGTCCAGTCCTTCACCCCAGAGGCCGTGCGGAGCTACTACCGACGCTACTACATCCCCAATAACGCCACCCTGGTCGTCGTGGGCGACTTCCAGACGAAAGAGGTGTTATCCAGGGTGCGCCGGCTCTTCGGGCCCATCCCTCGGGGCCCAGTCCTCCCGCCGGTCGTGACGGTGGAGCAGCCCCAGCAGGGAGAGCGCCGGGTGGTGGTAAAACGCGAGGGAACCACGGCCTACCTTCAGATCCAGTATCACGTGGGCCCCTTGCGCCATCCGGATACCTATCCCCTATCGGTGCTGGATAGCGCCCTCACCGAGGGGCGGAGCTCCCGCCTTTACCGGGCCCTGGTCGAAACGCAGCTGGCGACTTCCGTCTCTTCCCAGCTCCATCAGGCCATCGACCCTGGATGGTTCAGCTTCACCGCGACCGTTCGGCAAGGGGTGGATCCCTCCAAGGTCGAGGAGGTCCTGCTGGCGGAACTGGAAAAGGTCAAAGCGGAGCCACTCACACCCAGGGAGCTCCAGAAGGCGGTCAATCAGACCAAAGCCCAATTCATCTACGCCGACGACAGCGTGTCCAGCCAGGGCTCGCACCTGGGCTATTTCGAGACCGTTGCCAGCTATAAGCTGTTGGACACCTATGTGGATCGCATTCGCCAGGTAAAGGCCGAAGACGTGAAAAGGGTGGCCAACCAATATCTCTCTCCCGACAACCGCACCGTGGGCCATTTCGTCCCTCTGCCGCCCAAGGGGCGGACGGGATTGAAAATTGAAAATTGGAAATTGAAAATTGATAAATTAGGGAACAGGGGACAGGGGACAGGGGACAGGGGACAGTATTCCTATCCTCTGTACCCTAAAAATGGGAATTCCTATACGATAAATTTACCCTCCTTATCTTACACGGTTTCCAATGCCCAATCAGCGAACAAGGGCTTTTCCTTCTCCAAGGGATATGATCGAGGCAATGCACGGGGGCTGCGCTTTTTGAAGGGGGGGCTGGCTTCCGGCCAATCCCACGCCCAAGAGGGGCGTCAGGGGAATCCGGTTTTGAGGGAGAAGGGCTTTCGGACAGGCGGGGAGAAGGGTCGCGAGCCAGGCGTTACGGAGAGCGCGCCGGCCTCTGCCCGGACCTCCAAACGCAAAACGCAAAGCGTAAAGCCCGAGACGCAGAGACTGGTCCTGCCGAACGGCCTGGTCTTGATCGTCCGGGAGAACCACGCCAACCAGACCGTGGCCCTCAGCGGGAACCTCAAAGCCGGAGGCATGTATGACCCTCCTGACAAACCCGGCCTGGCCAGCTTCGCCGCTTCCCTGCTCGAACGGGGCACCGAGAAGCACACCTCTCAGGAGATCGCCGAGCAGCTGGACTTCATCGGCGCCTCCCTCGGCACGGGCGCAGGAACGGAGGGGATGAACTTCTCGACCTACTGCCTTTCGGAGAACTTCGGGGAGGTGCTGGAACTGCTGGGGGAGGTCCTCCTGCATCCCTCTTTCCCCGAGACGGAGATCGAGAAGCTGCGGGGAGAGGTGCTGAGCGCCCTGAAGGAACAGGAGGACGATCCGGCGGCCCGCGCCGGACGAGAGCTGAGCGGCTTACTCTTTCCTCCGGGACACCCTTACCATCACGACGCCCTGGGCACGGAGGAGGGGGTGAAAGGGATCCGTCGACCCGATATCCTTTCTTTCTACCAACGCCACTACCGGCCGGACGCCAGCGTCTTCGTCATCGTCGGGGACGTCTCGGTCGCCCAGGTAAAGGGACTGATGGAGAAGGTCTTCGGGAGCTGGAAGGCCCAGGGAGAGAGGCCGGCCTTCTCCATCCCTCCCACCCCGCTATCGGCCAGGCCCCTGACCCGGGTGATCCCCATGAAGGACAAGTCGGAGGAGATCGTGCGGCTGGGCCATCAGGGGATCTCCCGGCATAACCCCGACTACTACGCCTGCACGGTGATGAACTACATCCTGGGAGGAGGCAGCTTTGGCAGCCGACTGATGGCCGAGCTGCGAGAGAAGGAGGGGTTGACCTATGGGGTCTACACCTCTTTCCATGCGAGCCTGGGGGAGGGGCCCTGGACGGTCTACCTCCAGGTGAGCCCGCGGGATACCCAAAAGGCGATCGACCGGGTGAAGGCGAACCTCAGAAAGCTGCAGGAAAAGGGGGTATCCCTGAAGGAGCTGAAGGCGGCTCAGGACTATCTCGTGGGCCGGCTGCCCCTCTCCATGGAGTCTAATGCGGGCATCGCAGGCATGCTGCTGGGCCAGGAGATCTACCAATTGGGAATGGACTATGTGGAGCGCTATCCCTCCCTGATCCGCTCCATAACTCGAGAGCAGGTCAGGGAGATGGCCCGAAAATACCTCCATCCGGAGAATCTGACTGTGGTGGTCGCCGGTCCCTACGAGGGAAAATTGTGACGGCTATGCCAGCACCTTTCCCTTCAGCCGCTCCAACTCCTCCTTGAGCCGATGGAGCTCCTCCATTAAGGACTGATGCTCGTCCCTCCGCACCATCACCTTGAAGAGGTCGTCCAGCTTGCGGTTCATCTCCCGGCTATCCTCCCCCAGCCGGACCTCCACTCGCTTCAGCTTCTCTTCGATCTCTCTGATGGCCTCCCGGAGGGCAGCGTTCTCCTCTTGCAGGTTGGTGCGTAGGGAGGAGAGCCCGCTCTCCAGGGCCTCCTTGAAAGCGACCATTCCCTCTCCGAGGATCCCTGCGACGCTCTCCTTCATGGAGGCCATCTGACCGCCCAGCTCCTCTTCGAGAAAGGCGATCTTTCCCTCCATCTTCTCCCGAAACGAGGCCATTTCTCCTTCCAGCAGCCCGCTCACCAGGACCCCAATGGCCTCCTCCAGCCGGGAAAGATCCTGGCTCAGGGTCTCCCGGAAGATCTGCGTCCCCGCTGTCCCCGCTGCCTCCCGCGCCTGGAGGGACTCCCGCCTGGTCACCTCGCGAAAGGAGGCCACCTCTTTCTCCATGGATTCCCGAAAAGAGCCCATCTCACGGCCTACCGTCTCATTCAAGGAAACGATCCCCCTCTGAATATCCTCTCGATAAGAAGCGATCTCTTCCCCCACCGTCTCCTTAAAGGAGCAGATCTCCTGGCCAATCACCTCGGGGAAGGAGATGATGCCCCGCTCCATCACTTCCCGGAGGGCATTCATCTCCTGGCCCATCATGCCTTTGAAGGAGATCATCTCCCGCTCCATGGACTCCCGAAGCTGATATCCGCTTTTCTCGACCGATTCTCTGACCTCTTCAATCTGAGGGGAGACAACCTCGGTGATCGTCTCCGCCGCCAACTTTCTGAAAAGGCTTTTTCTCATCTCCAGATGCTCCCCCTAATCCTGCCCCATGCCCCTTGGGGCAACCAGGCCCATGAAAACGGCTTGTGGCGCTCCCTCTCCCCTGAGGGGGAGAGGGTTGGGGTGAGGGGACATTTTCGTGTCAATTACCCCGGCGGGCCCTTCTCCGGGAGGTCAGGTAGTCCTGGATCACGACCCTGCCCAGGTCGGAAGCCGAGGCAAAGTAAATCCTTCCCGTGTTAAATTGCGCCAACCGCGAGGCGAAATCCTTTAGAAGAGGGTTATCATCCAACATCACGATGTTCAAAGTAAGGCCTTCTTGTCTGTAACGGAATACTTCTTTCATGACTCCAGGAACGGCTTTCTCGAAGCCGATGTATTGATGGTTCTCGGTATTGGGCTCCGCATCGGTGATCAGGTAGATCTGTTTTCTCCCCCTTTCGCTTTTGAGGGCCCTCCTGGCGGTCTGTAAGGCGAGTTTGATGTCGGTAGTCTCTTTGGGAGCACTGACGTTCAGGATTTCCCAACAGGGGATCTCTTGGGTCTGCGAGGAAAAAATAAAGACCTTCAACAGGTCCTGCGGCTCCTTCAACCGGGCCAACGCAAGGCAGGTATCGATGGCAGCGTCCCGTTTTTCTTCTCCCATGCTGGCGCTTTCATCGACCAGGAGGGCGAGGCACATCCGGGTCTCTTCCGTCTTCTCGTTAATCTCGAGGTCCTCTTCCTCCAGATCCAGGAGGGTTGCTGCCGGCCCGCCGGCCGGGGCCTTCCTTTCCAGGGAATTGAGAAGGGTCTTCTGGATATCGAGGAACCGGTAATCATCCCCCAGCTCATACCTCCTCGAAGAACGGTCCAGGTCCCAACCGCAGCCCAACTTTGGGGTCTGATGAAGGCCTGGCCGCTCTCGGGACAGCTTCTCCAGCTTCTTTTTGGCCAGGCTGGCCAGCCTGCGACCCCCTCGAGGTGTGATCCGGATCCGGCCGGCCTCGATCTTCATGTCGCCTTGCTGAACGTACTCCTCTAAGCAGCCTTCGATATCCCGGGGCAGGATCTTATCCAGGATGGAACGATCCCAGTCGCCCGCCTCTTTCCCTTCCCCACGTGTCACCTCCTCCTGGAGCCTCTCCCGCACCTGCTCTGCCACCCTCTTCCCCAGGATGCTATCCGCCAAGTCACGCCTCAGCCGGCGAAGCCAATCCACCACCGACCGCTCTTCGGCATGGGCCACTTCCGACAAGATCCCATCCTCCCGGGATGGGACCTCGCTCCCTCACCCTGGGGGCATTGCCGGTATACGAATACAGCGCTTACACTCTTCCATTTGGGTCCTTGGCTCGCTACGCGAGTATTGGAAATTGCAAAATGCAAAATGGCAGTAACACAAAACTGGCCCTATCAACCTTTAATGCTACCCGGGATTACTGGGTTGATACGAAAATGCCAGATCACCCCTCCTCTCCCCCCCTTACGAAGGGGGGGCTGGGGGGGTTATTCCCCCCGGGGAGAGGGAGCCCCGTAGGCCATTTTCATGCGCTTGGATCTCCTCCGGGTATGAGGGGTTTGGCTGAGAGGGAGCCCCTCAACAGGGTGACTTTAGCGCGATTGCGCAAAATAAGGGAGGGAGGTCTTACAAAATGCAATTTGCATTTTTCATTTTGCATTTTGCTTTTTTCATTCCCCCCGTTTAAATTCCCCGAAGGGGCCGAGACCAGGAGACCAACCGCGGGATGAACGGGATCCAGGGGATCGCCTCCTCCGAGATCCATTGATGGCACAGGGCCGCATTGCAGAGGGTTTCCAATGCGGAAAAATGATACTGATCCAGGGTCTCGATGTCAACTTGAGCCGGAGTATCCAGGAGCTCCCTTTCGCGCTGATTGAGGAGCCCGCGGTTGACCTTTTCTCCGGCTACCCTTTTGATCCGCTCGATCGCCCGGTGGAGCTCCCCGTACCTGGGCAGCCGATGGGAGAGGTTCCCGACCCCCTCAGAGGCCAGGGAGCCAATATCCTCCGCCAGTCTTTCTCGATGACACCCCTCTAGGAAGAGCTCTTTGGAGCCCTCCAGGGCATTCCATAGCAGATCCTGGCTGAGCTCATCGCTCCGAGTAAAGTTTTCCCGGGGGTTTTCGAAATCGATCAGGTCGGAGCGCAATTCGATCCTTCCCCGCAGGGCCAACCTCAGACCCACCCAGGCATCCTGGAGCGAGGCCACCTTGCGGCCTTCCAGCTCCGCGCCGGCATAGGCGTGGTCTAGAGCCCGGTAGCTGGCCCGAATGCTCGGCCTTCTATCCAACAGGCTGCATCGGCGACTATAGTGAATCGCCCCGGTGAGCAGGTAAAGGACCCACCAGGGCAGGACCACATCCCTTTCCAGCTCTTCCAGGCGGATGGAAGGCCAGAGGGCCTGAGGTTTCCCATCCGCCTCGAAAAACTCCCCCTTGATCCGGAATCGCTCCCCCAGCATAATCTCCCGCTCCACCTCCGGGCCGGGCAGGGGCATGTAGATCAACTCCAATCGGTCCAGCAGAGGGCGGGGGACTTCATTGATATGGGAAAAACCCTCGGGATTTCCCGTAGCAATCAGGACGTTGTCCAGGGGGTACTCCCAGTTGTATTCCTCCAAGATGGCCTTCTTCTCCTCCGAGATCGGGTGGAGCAGGACCTGGACCTTGGTCCGGATGGCCGGCAGCTCATCGATGAAAAGGATGCCCCGGTTGGCCCGAAAGGCCCCGGTCGCCGCAAATGCGTGAATATCCGTGGGGCTTCTGCCCTTCACGATCGCCTGGATGTCCTTCAGGCCCAATAGCTTCGATTCATCGGTGTAATCGTTGCCCTGGATGCGGGAGAAGCGTTTCTCTCCCGGAACCATTTCGATCCCATATTCTTCGGCGGGGTTCCGGCTTTCCCGACAACGCGGACAGAGCCAATGAGAGGGCCACTTGGGATCGTCGTTATACGGGCAACCCCGGACCTTAAGGATGGGAGGCAGGAGCCGGGTCAGGGACTTCGCCAGTCGGGTCTTTCCCGTCCCCTCCTCCGACACCAGGTAGATGTTGTGGCCGGAGAGCAAGGCGCGCAGGACATCCCGTTTGGTCTCTTCCCGGCCTTGAATCTCGGGCAAGGGGTCCTCTCCCCGGCGGATCTTTTGGAGGATGGATCCCCTCAATTGGTAGGCTACGGGCATGGGCTGGTACCCATCCAGGAGGTCTAATAGCTCATGGCTCATAGCTCATAGTCTCTAGAAAAGGTTCATACCAGCAGAGGGGGTCCTCGCCCATCGGGTCCCCCGTGAGGGCATGGGTGCGCCTCCGGTCCCCTCCGCAAATGAACTTGTATTCGCACCGGCCACATTTGCCCTTCAGCCGCTCCCGGTTCCGCAGCGTGGCCAGCACGTCCGAATGGGTCCAGACCTCGCTGAGCTCTTCCCGCCTCAGGTCTCCGATCTCGATCTCCGGGGTCGTCGGGGTGACCTTGCCGTTGGCCGCGATGGCATATCCGTAAATCCCGAAGGGATCGCCCACGTTGAAGCCGCTTTTGGCCGGGTCCCCCCAGATCCTCTGGCCCTTCTCGTCCTCGGAGACGATATAGTACCGATCGAACTTGATCCGCTGCTTGCCGAAGAGCCGTTCTTGCTCGATCAGATACCGTTGCAGCTCCTTTCGCTGCTCCCGGGTCAACAGCAGGTCGTCTCTCCCCTGGGCCCGCCCGCACGGGATGAACTGGTTGACGACGATGTTGACCCCCAGATCCAGGGCAAGCCGGATGATCCGGGGCAGCTCGGGATAGTTCAATTGGGAGATGGTGGTCTGAAGATCCACCACGGGGATGCCGGCCCGCTGACAATTCTGGAGGGCCCGCAACCCCCGCTCGAAGCTGCCTGCTCCACGTTGGGGATCATGGGTCTCCGCTGAGGCTCCATCCAGGCTGATGTCCACCACGGAGAGCCCGGCGCGTTTCAGCAGTTCGGCATACTCCTCGTCCAGGAGGACGCCGTTGCTGACCATTCCTACGCCCATGAGGGAAGAGGCGTAGGCGACGATTTGTGGCAGGTCATCCCGCATGGTCGGCTCCCCACCTCCCAGAGAGAGATAGGTGGTCCCGGCCCGCTGGAGGTTGCGAATCAGGGCGTACACCTCCTCGGTGGCCAGCTCATCCGGCCGGGGCTCCGTGAAGTCGCCCCCGCAGTTTTTACAGCGCAGGTTGCAGCCCGCTGTGACCTGGAAGGTGGCGAAGAGGGATCGCCGCTCCTGGATCAGCTGGAGGAACTTTTGCCGGGTGGCGTTCAGAAAATCTCGCGCAGATGCCAGGCTCGCTGCGCGGCGAGCATTGGAAATTGGAAATTGAAAATTGAAAATTGAAAATTCCCTACCGGCATTTTGCATTGGCTTTTTCTAATTCCCCCAAGGGAGTTAGTTCGCTTTGCGAGCATTGCAAAGTGTAAATTGAAGACTGAAATTGGAAATCTTGAACTTAGATTGCTTTGTCGCTATCGCTCCTTCGCAATGACAGATTCAACGGCTGTCATTCCGAGCGAAGCGAGGAATCTAAGTTCGCAATTTTCATTTTTCATTTTTCATTTTTCAATCCCCCCGAAGGGGGGAGCGCCAGCAACCCGGGTCCTCCGCCATCAGGTCTCCCGTGTAGGTGTAAGCCCTTCTGCGACATCCCCCGCAGATATACCGGTATTCGCACTCGCCGCACTTGCCCTTGAGCTGCTCGCGGTCTCTCAGGAGATGGAGTACCTCGGAGTTGCGCCAGATCTCGCCCAGTCGCTCTCTCTTCAGGTCGCCGATCTCCAGGGTGGTGATGTCTCCGGCCGTGACCTTTCCCTCCGCGTTGATGCAGTACTGATAG
Source organism: Nitrospinota bacterium (assembly GCA_016176845.1). Taxonomy (GTDB): domain Bacteria; phylum 2-12-FULL-45-22; class 2-12-FULL-45-22; order 2-12-FULL-45-22; family JACOWJ01; genus JACOWJ01. The sequence continues at coordinate 25,429 of JACOWJ010000027.1, read as the reverse complement.
ATCCCGTTGGGGCAGCCCACGCAGAAATCGAAGACCCCCGTGGGTCTTTGTGGATCGGCACAGATCCGCTGGGCGTGCTCGTCCTCTGCGATGATATAGCGGTTCTCGAAGATGATCCGCTTCGACCCATGGAGCCGGCGGGCCTCCGTCAGGTAACGCTGCATGTCCCGGGTCTGCTCCGGGGTCAGGCCCCAGTCCTGGCCCGAGGTCCCTCTCCCCAGAGGGAGGAACTCGACAGCGGAAAAATCTACCCCCTGCTCCATGGCCAGCCGGACCATCTCCGCGAGCTGTGGGTAATTGAGCTGGGAGATGGTCGCAATCAGGATCACCCGGGGGATACCCGCAGCCCGGGCCTCTTTCAGGGCATTCAAGGCCTTCTCGAAGGTGCCCGCCCCCCGGTTCCAATCATGGAGATCTTGAAGCCCGTCCACGCTGACCTTCAGCTGCGAGAGTCCGGCCCGGGCCAATCTCCTCACCGATTCCGGCTCCATCAGCTGCCCGTTGGTGTTGATGGCCACCGCCATACGCCGGGAGGCATGGGCCACGATCTCGACCAAATCCTTCCGCAGGGTGGGCTCTCCCCCGCCGAAGACGATCGCCTCCGTGCCGGCTTCGGCGATGTTGTCCACCACCTGGAGGACCTCCTGGGTGGTCAACTCCTCTTCCAGGGGCCGACTGGAGCCCGCAAAGCAGTATCGGCACCGCAGGTCACAGGATTCGGTCAGGCTGAACCACCCGAAGAGGGGCCTGGCCTCCTTCAGGACCTGCTGGAACTTCTCGCGCGTGGAGCTCAGGATAGACTCCGGGGAGAGGATCGCTCCCCGGGAACCCCTTTTCAATACGCGCTCCATGGCTTCCCCCTTGTTCTTGGCTAATAGGCATTTCACCTCTTCGGATGATTCCATCCTATATACCACTCAGTCCAAGAGCCCGACAAGCAATCCATAATCTCATTCGATTGAAGAGCTCAAACCTTCATTTCTTCAAAGTGACGGTCAACCGATACGACTCGAGGAGCGCCTTCAGTTCCTCGATCCTTTCGTCGGGAAGCATCGGCTGCCCCTCGTAAGGGTAAGCCTTCCCTCCCGCGGAATATTTGAGCTCCCCGAACCGGTGATAAGGAAGAAGGGAGACCCGCTCCACCGCCTCCCCCAATGGCCGGACAAACTGCGCCAGCGCCTCTAAGTGCTCCTCCGAGTCGTTGAAGCCGGGAATGACGGGGCAACGGATCCAGATCCGGCTTCGCTGCCCACTAGAAGAGATACTACCCTCGGCCGCATGGTACCGCCTGGCCACCTTCTCCAGGTTCTCCAGGATCCGCCGGTTGGAGACCCCGGTCCCCTGCCGGTGCCGCTCGTCGTCCATCTGCTTGAGGTCGTAAAGCACCAGGTCGGCGTGCTCCAGGACCCTCTCTAGTGTATCCCAGTCGGCGTAACCGCTGGTATCCAGCGTCGTGTGCAACCCCTGCCGCCTGGCCTCGGCCAGCAGGTCGCGGGCGAACTCCCACTGGAATAGAGGCTCTCCGCCCGATACGGTCAGGCCACCCCCGTTCCGCTGATAGAAGCGACGATCCCGCAAGACCTCCTCTATCACCTCCGCGACACTCGTCTGTCTTCCCATCACATCGATCGCCCCGGAGGGGCAGGCCTCGGCGCACCGCAGGCACTGATCGCACTGCTCCCACTGCATAGTCCGCCTGCCCTCTTCCTGGAGCTCGATGGCCCCCTGGAAGCAGGCCTGGAGACATCGCCCACAGCCGATGCACTTCAGATCCCGGGTGATGATCTCCGGCAACGGCCGGATCGATTCCGGGTTGGCACACCAGCTGCACCGCAGCGGACACCCTTTCAGGAAAACGGTCGTCCGGATGCCCGGCCCATCGTGGATGGAGAAGCGTTGGATGTTGAAGACGTAGCCCATAACAGTAAGGAGCCGTAAAAAAGAAATAGTGCTCTGTTCATTACCAGATTCGTCGTAAGTCCAGCACAAACCCAGGGAGAACCGGATCGTCTGAAATGGTTTCGGGGTTCTCCAGGCAACAGACGTCGGCCGATGGGTGATAGATGTACACTTTCTTCTCCTGTGGGTCGATAAGCCAGCCGAGCTGGGCACCGTTGGCGATGTACTCTGTCATCTTCTCCTGCAACATCTCCAACGCATCGGACCGTGAGCGAAGTTCGACGACAAAGTCCGGACACAGGGGAGGAAATCCCTCTTTTTCTTCTTCCGTCAGGGCTACCCACCGCGAGCGTTCGATCCACGCCAGATCTGGCGATCGCTTCGCACCGTTTGGCAGTGTAAATCCTGTTGAGGAATCAAAGCCAATCCCCCTTCCATCTGCCTCGACCCAGGCGGTGAAAAGTCCGGTCAGGGTAAAATTCCGTCTTCCAGTCTTCCCTCCAGTTGGCGGCATAATGATTAAATCCCCCTCGCGGGTACGTTCGATGCGCAAATCTCGGTTCAACTGGCAAAACTCAAAAAATTCGTGGTCACTCATCTTCCGCAAGGTCGGTCCGAGGTGCAAAATGAGGGGTTGGGTCTCGGTGATTACCCCTGTGCCCATGTTTCCTGCCTTTCTGGTTTAGGGGCCAGGGTTAGCAAGAGAAAGGCCATTCCTGCTCATCCTGGCCCCTAATCCCTAACCCCTGCTTTAGGCGAACGCCTGCTCCGTCCGCGAGAGGATGTGATCCTGGACCTCCTTGGGCAGATCCACAAAATAAGCGCTGTAGCCTGCCACCCGGACCATCAGGTTCGCGTGACGATCGGGATGGAGCTGGGCGTCCTGCAAGACCGCGTTGTTCATCACGTTGAACTGGACGTGATAAGAGTTTCCCATCTCGTACCATTGCTGCAGGTAGTCGGCGAAGAGCGGCTTGTACTCCCCTTCCAGGAATTGTGGCATGAACCGCTGATTGAGCAGGTCGTTCATCATGAAGGGGATCTTGGAGATCGAGTTCAAGACCGCCGTAGGCCCCTTGGTATCCCGGCCGGCCACCGGGGCCAGGCTGGAGTCGGACCCAGGCTCTCCGGCCCGCCGCCCATCGGGAGTGGCATGGACGCCCCGCGGGAGGGCCATGGGGGAGATGGCCGTGCTGCCATCATAGAACCAGGGCTTTCCCCAGGCATCCTTAACCCGGCTCATGGCCCCCAGGACCCCCTGGTGGGCCTTGATGGCCCACTGATCGGCGTAATCATCGTCGTTGCCATACTTGGGCGCCCGGAGGAAGAGCTGGCGCAACTCCTCGCGTCCCTGCCAGTTGGCCTCCAGGGCCTCCAGCAGCTCATCCCAAGTGACCCGCTTCTCGTCGTAGATCAGCCGCTGCACCGCCGCCAGGGAGTCGGCAATGGCGCTGAACTCCGCCCCCGCCATGCAGGGCCAGCTGTTGTAACGGCGGCTCATCTCGTTGACGTCGATCCCCATGTCCGGGCAGTCGTCCAGGACGAAAGAGGCCGCCGGCATGGGGAAACGCTCGATCATAACGGTAAAGCCGATATCGTTGGACTTGGCATATCGGCGCACCATGTGCTCCTGCTGGGTGGAAACCGCCCTGAGGAGGTCATCGGCGCCCTTGAAGCTCTTGGGATCGGGCGTGTCCGCCCCCACCTTCAGGCCGCTCACCTTGTCCACCCCCTGCCAGAGGGCCAGCTCCAGGGATTTCATGGAGTTATAAAGCCCCATGACGGCGTAAGCCCCGGCGTTCATGGACTTGCCGATGATCGTGGGGGCCAGGCATCCCGCCACGCTGAACTTCTCCGAATCCTCGGTGGAGATGCCCTGCATCCGGGCATATTTCTGGAAGAGGTCTTCGTTAAAGAAGGCCGGGTGGCCCGTTCCCGTGCGGCACAGGTCTATCGCCCGCTCCATCACCGCCGGCGAGACCTGCGCGGCATAGCGGAAGGCCACCGGAGGCTGGCAGGTCCGGACGTCGGAGAGAGCCTCCAGGATCAGGCAGGTCAGGTCGTTGGAGGCATCCTTCCCATCGACGGTGCCGGCAACGTTGGCGGTATAAAAGACCGAGCCGCCCGCAGCGATGGTGAAGAAGTCGGGGGCCTCGCAGTGCATGCCGGTCTCCTCGACGTTCAGCATCCAGCACTCGATCAGCTCCAGGGCCTGCGCCCGGGTGATCCGTCCCTCCTCGATATCCTTCTTGTAATAAGGGTACCAGATCTGGTCGATGCGCCCGCCGCTGCCATTGTTGGGGGCCTCCAGGTAGCGGAAGACCACCTCGATCAGCCAGTAGCCCTGCAGGGCCTCGTGGAAGGTCCGGGGGGGATTGGCGGGCACCCAGCGGCAGACCTCGGCGATCTCCTCCAGCTCCCGGCGGCGCCCTTCGTCCTTCTCGGAGGCGGCCAACCGGGAGGCCAGCTCGGCATACCTCTCGGCGAAACGCAGCATGGCCTTGCCGGCGAGGATCATGGCCTCATAGTTGTGGCACCGCTTGATGTACTCGGCGGGGCTCATCGTCTCGGGCATCGAACTCTTGTGCCGGGCGTAGTTGTTCTCCACCCGCCGGATGCGGGCGGCGATCCCCTCGCTCAGGAGATCCTCCCAGTTGGGGTTGGCCAGGCCGCGCGGGGAGCGCCAGCCATTGGCACAGCCGGCCGTGGAGTGGGGGCCGATATCGCAGAAGTCCTTCACGTCATCGGGCAGGACCCGCTCCGTCGCCGCCGCCAGGGTCTTGTCCTTCCAATAGGGGTAGGTCTCCTCCAACAGCTCCCGCTTCTCCTCCTGGGAGATCATGTGCCGGTAGCCCCCCTCGGTGATGGCGTGGGGCATGTAGCTCACGTCCGTCTCCGGGTACCAGCGGACCTCGTCGGGCGCGCTGTTGGGGCTGCCGACGATCAGGTCCAGGGGCTTGATGTAGAGGGGAAGCTCGTCGCAGATCCGGTAGAGGGCCTTGGCCCGGCGGAGGGGCCAGGGCTCTCCCTCGGTCTCCTGATAAGAGCGGGTGGCAAGGCGGGCCCGGTCCATGTCGATCTTGACTTGCTTGCGGAAGGTGGTGATCCCCTCCCCCAGGCTGGCCCAGTCTTTGATCACGGCCGCCTTGGAGAAAAGCCCTTCGCGCAATTGGGCCACGCGGGGCGTGGAGCCGAAGCCCCACTCGTAGGGTTTAGATTGGGCTACCCGGTCGGCAAAGCTCACGCTTCCCGGACTGGCCAGGGCCTGCAGGTCTTCTTTCCTCGGACTTGGCATCGTAAAACCCTCCCTGCTCGCTGCGCGAGCATTGAAAAATGCAAAGTGAAAATTGCAAAATGCAACGTTTAAACCCCTCGTCCGCTTATCCTTTCCGCAAATCCTTATTATGCCGGGATTTCTCCCCATGAGCGGGCCAAGGGTTTCAATTTTCATTTTGCACTTTTCATTTTGCATTTTTCATTTTGCATTTTGCACTTTGCAATTCCCCGAAGGGATCAAACCTTCAGGTTCAGGATCCGCTGGGCGTTCTTGTAGAAGACCTTCTCTAATACCTCGGGCTTGAAGCCCGACTGCTCCCAGTCGGCGATCAGCCGCGCATGGGAGAGCACGGGATAGTCCGAGCCGAACATGAACTTGTCTTGCAGCCGCCCGTTGACCTCCTTCTTGAACTCCGGCGTGAAATATTTAGGAGACCAGCCGGAGAGCTCGTTGTAGACATTGGCCTTGTGGAGCAGCACCGCGATCATCTCGTTCTGCCAGGGCCAGGCGTAGTGGCAGCCGATGATGGTGAGGTCGGGAAAATCGGCCGCCAGGTCGTCCAGATAAGGAATCGGTTGGGTGTATTTCAGGTGAGAGCGCATCCCGCCCGGCATCCCGGCCCCCAGGCCGGTCGTTCCCATGTGAAACTGGACGGGGACCTTGAGCTCCAGGCATTTCTCGTAGATGGGATAGAAGCGGCGGTCGCTGGGGAAGAAGGCCTGGGCGATCCCCTGGAACTTGACCCCTATCATCCCCAGGTTCCGGATGCAATGGTCGATCTCCTGGATGGCCATCTCCCCCTTCCAGGGATCCACGCAGACGAAGCTCCCGATGAAGGCATCGGGGTAATCCTTAGCCAGCTTGGCCACATAATCATTCGGGACCCGGGGCGTGCCCAGGTTGGACTCGGCATCCATCCCGATCAGGATCCCCTTCACCCCGGCCTCAATGAACTCTTCGGCCATCTCCTTCTCGGTCAGCTCCTTGGTCTTGAAGCCATAGTATTTCTCCATGGCTGCGTTCAGTTTGGAGAAGGTGACATTCCAGGGTTTGGTGCTCAGGTGGGCGTGGACATCGATCGCTCTAAATCCCATCTCGTTCCTCCCTTGATTGGATGGTTCATCGTTGAAGAAACCCTAACTCGGGATCCAGTGGTTCATCGCCTTTTCGGGCCCATAGGACAAAGAGTTTTACCGTGAAAATGCCAAAAATAACGAATTGCATATCCTGCCGTATGCAGTTTAGAGAAAGAATAGAATGTCGAGCGTTGCAACCCCAATGGCCAGGATGCACGCCATCCCATGGTCCCCTTGCTTTCCATCACTCCCCGGCCTGGGGTAGCTCGGTCTGATAGACCTCCGCCGGGACTTCCACCGGCATGGCCCTCGGGGCCTTCTTCAGCACCTGAAGCAGCTTCCGCCACAGCCAGCCGGACCACTTGCCCAGGTCATCCCAGAAGCTGTAGAGGACCGGGATGACCACCAGCGTGAGGATGGTCGAGGTGATGTTCCCCCCGATCACCACGATCCCCATGGTGGCCCGCTGCTCCCCCCCGGCCCCGTGCCCCGTGGCGATGGGGAGCATCCCAAAGATCACCGCGATCGAGGTCATCAGGATGGGGCGCAGCCGCACCGGCCCCGCCCGGCAGATCGCCTCGTCCCGCTCCATCCCCCTTCGCCGCAAGGTGTTGATATAGTCCACCAGCAGTATGGCGTTCTTCTTCACGATCCCCATCAGCAGGATCATTCCGATCGTCCCAAAGAGGTCGAAATGGTAGCCCGTGATCAGCAGGGCTCCAAAGGCCCCGATGATGGAGAGCGGCAGCGAGAAGAGGATGGTGAAGGGGTGGATCAGGCTCTCGAACTGAGCGGCCAGGACCATATAGATGGCGATGGTAGAGATGCCGAGCGCCACCTTCAGGTTGTGGAAGGACTCCTTCATGTTCTCGGCCCGCCCGGTGAACTCGATGAAGTAGCCCGGCGGCAGATGGAGCCCCTGGACGATCCCGTTGACGTCCCGGATCGCCTCGCCCAGCGTCTTGCCCTCCAACTGGGCATAGACAGTGGCCTGCCGGGCCCGGCTGTGGCGTTTGATCTCGGTGGGGCCGCTATCCTGATGGAGGCTGACCAGGTTGTTCGAGCTGGTCAGCAGGTGCTGGTTGATGATCTGGGGGACCTTGGCGACCTCCCAGGGCTCGTCCCGGTCCTGGTCGTAGAGGCGCACCCGGATTTCGTACCGCTCTCCTCCCTCCTTGTAGTAAGCGATCTTCTCGCCCCCCACCATCATCCGCAGCGTGGAGGAGATCGTCTCGACGTCTGTGCCCAGCTCGGCCGCCTTTTTGCGGTCGATCTCCACCCGGATCTCGGGCTTCCCGCCCTCGTAGGAGGAATCGACGTCCACGAACCCCGGGGTGGCCCGCATCCGGGCCATGATGGCCTCGGCATACCCGACCAGCTTCTCCAGGTCCTGCCCCTTGACCATGAACTCCACCGGGGCCTCCCGGTCCTGTCCCCGCTGGACGGGGGAAACCCGCTCCACCGTCGCCTTGATGGCGGGGAAGGCAGCCACGGCCTCCCGGGCCTGCCGCATGATCTCGCGCTGGTTGACCGTCCGCTCCCACTTCTCCGTGAGCCGGACGTAGATGCTGGCGTCGGTGATCTTCTCCTTGGAGCCCCCCCCGATGTTGGCGTAGATGTAGACCACCTCGGGCAGCTGCCGCAGCCGCTCCTCGATCTTGGCCAGCATCTGGCCGGCCCGGGGCATGGAGGTCCCCACCGGCAGCTTCAGCCCGACATTGAACTGGGCCTCATCCGGCTCGACGTAGAACTCGGTCCCCACCAGCTTGGCCACCTTGAGGCTAAAGAAAAAGATCACCACGGTCAGGATCAGCGTGATGAACCGGTGGTGGACCGCCACGCGCAGCAGCCTCCCGTAGGCCGCATCGATGGCATCGAAGAATCGCCCCAGGAGGCGATAGATCAGGCCATGGCGGGTCTGGTGAGAGAGGAGACGAGAGGAGAGCATGGGGATGACCGTCAGGGCCACCAGCAGCGAGATGGCCACCGTAGCCGCCACGGTCATGGCGAAGCTGAAGAACCAGAGGCCCATCATCCCCTTCATGTAGGCCACCGGAACGAAGATGGCGATGATGCTCAGCGTGGTGGCGATGGTGGCCAGCCCGATCTCGTTGGCGCCGTTGCGGGCGGCCTCCATGGGGCTCTCCCCCTCTTCGATGTGACGGAAGATACATTCCAGGACCACGATCGAGTCGTCCACCACGATCCCGATGCAGAGCGACAGCCCCAGCAGCGTCATGTAGTTCAGGGAGAAGCCCAGGATTTGGAAGAGGATGAAGGAGCCGATGAGTGAAGCCGGGATGGAGACGGCCACGACCAGCGTGGTGCGCAGGCTCCTCAGGAAGAAGAGGATGATCAGCGTGGTCAGGATGGCCCCCAGCCAGATATCCTGCATCACGTCATCGACCGACTGCTTGATGAACTCCGACTGGTCCTGGACCACCTGGACCTCCACCCCCGCGGGCAGCAGGGGCTTGAGCTTCTCCAGCTGGGCCTTGACGGCGTCGATGACCGCCACCGTGTTGGTCCCCGACTGCTTGCGGACGAAGAGCGAGACCGCCCGCCGGCCATTCAATCGGGAAAGCGTCCGCTCCTCCTCCAGACCATCTTCGATATGGCCGATATCGGAGAAGTAGACCGGCCTCCCCGGGGGGTTGGCTACGATGATCTGGTTGAAGTCGGAGACGCGGGAGATCTCCCCCATGCTCCGCAGCACGTACTCCTTCTTCTGGTTCTCCACGCGCCCGCCGGGCAGCTCCAGGTGGTTGCGGCGCAGAGCCTCGGCCACGTCCCTGGCGGAGAGCCGGTACTCCAACAGCCCCCTCAGGTCCACCCAGGCCTTGATCTCCCGCTTAAGCCCGCCCACGATCTTGACCTGTCCTACCCCTCGCAGCCGCTCGATCCGGCGCTTGATCAGGTGATCGGCCACGTCCTCGGTGAGCCGGCCGATGGGCATCTCGCCGAAGACCGCGATCGTCATGATCGGCTGGGCATCGGGATCCACCTTCTCCACGATGGGGGGATCGATATCCAGGGGGAGGTCCTTGCGGATGGTGGCCAGCCGGTCCCGCACCTCCTGGGCGGCCACGTCGATCTCCCGGTCCAACTCGAACTCGACCAGGACCAGCGAGAGCCCCTCGACCGTCGAGGAGCGCAGGTGCTTGATGCCGTTGATGGTGTTTACGGCCTCCTCGACGACGTCCGTGACGTCCTTCTCCATCACCTGGAGCGAGGCCCCCTCGAGGGTGGTGGTGATGGTCACGATGGGCATATCCACCCGGGGGAAACGATCAATGCCCAGTCCCTGGAAGGAGAAGAGCCCAAAAACGATCACCGCCAGGATCATCATACTGGCGAAGACCGGCCGCCTGATGGAAACATCCGATAAGAGCATAGTATTCCCCTAATTGCGAACCTTGATCCTGGCCCCATCGGCCAACCGGTGATTCCCTTCGGTCACTACGCGCTCCCCCTGCTTCAAGCCCGAGACGATCTCCACCTCGCCGTCCAGGCCCATGCCCAGGGAGATCCCACGCCGACGGGCCTGCTCTCCCTCCACCACATAGACGAGGGCCTCCCGTCCCTGATTGATCACCGCCTCTTCCGGAATAAAGACGGCATCGCGGTTCTCATCGAGGATGATGAAGATGTCGGCGAACATCCCCGGCTTGAGCTTCCCCTGGGGGTTGGCAAAGCGGGCCTCTACCCTCAGGCCCTTGGTGGCCGGATCCATTTTGGGGTTGATAAAGTCCACGTGGCCGACGAACTCCTCGTCGGGGTAGGGTCGCACCTTCACCTTGACCTTCTGGTTCAGATAGACCCTGGCGGCGTTCTTGTCGGTGACGGAGAAGTAAAGCTTGAGGGGGTCGATCCGGACGATATTGAAGAGGTTGTTGCCCCGCTCTCGATTCTTCTGGGCATACTCGCCCACCGAGATAAACCGCTCGCTGACGATCCCCTCCACCGGGGAGATGACCCGGGCGTCGCGCACCTTCTTTTCGGACAGGGCCAGCTCCGCCTCGGCGTTCTTTACGTCCTGCTGGGCCACGGAGAGCTTGTTCTCGGTGTCGTCGTACTGCTGCTTGCCGATGATGCCCTGCTCAAAGAGGTCCTTATAGCGCCGGAAGGTCTTCTCGGCGTTCCCCAGGTTGACCCGGGCCTGCTCCAGCCGGGCCTGACTCCGTTGGGCCCACAGCCGCCACTCCTCGTCCTCGACCTGAACCAGCAGGTCCCCTACCTTGACCTTGTCCCCTTTATCGAAGAAGATCTCCCGGACCTTGCCCTCCACCTCCGCGCTGATGACCACGTCCTTATCCGAGAAGAAGTTCCCGGCCGTCTCCATGGAGTGGGTCGCCTTCCGGAGGTGGGCCTCGGCCACCTTGACTGCGAGAGGCCCTTCTGCTTTGGTTTTCGTTAAACGACTCTTATCTAGCTCGCTAGCCTTGGGTTTCCCCTCATGGCAGCCTCCCCCGAAGAAGAGCAGCGCTCCCAGCATAATCCCGATCAGATATCTCTTCCTCACCATCTTTTTCCTCCTACAACCGATATCGATATCGTAAGCGACGAGATCCTCAGCTCCTCTGCGATGGTAGATGCCAGCGGGGCGCGCAAGCGACAACCGGAAGACAATACGAGCTCCTGGGTCAGCCTCACACGAAGGAGAGGCGTCCGGGGCAAAAGCTTTCAGCGAAGAGGAGTCAAATGCGCTTTCAGACTTTCAGGTTCAGGATGCGCTGGGCGTTCTTATAAAAGATCTTCTCCAGCACTTCCGGCTTGAAATTCTCCGAGTCCCAATCCTGGAAGAGACGCTTATGGGAGAGCACGGGATAATCGGAACCGAACATGAACTTGTCCTGCAGCCGCCCGTTGACCTCCTTCTTAAAGGCCGGAGAGAAATACTTGGGAGACCAGCCCGAGAGCTCATTGTAAACGTTGGCCTTGTGCAGCAGCACCGCGATCATCTCGTCCTGCCAGGGCCACGCGTAGTGACAGGCGATAATCGTGAGGTCGGGGAAGTCGGCCGCCACGTCGTCGATGTGAGGAATGGGCCGGGTATACTTGATGTGGGCCCCCATCCCGCCCGGCAGCCCTGCCCCCAGGCCGGTTGTGCCCATATGGAACTGGACGGGGACCTTGAGCTCGACGCACTTCTCGTAGAGGGGGTAAAAGCGGCGGTCGTCGGGAAAGAAGGCCTGGGCGATCGACTGGAATTTCAACCCCAGGAATCCCAACTCCTTGATGCAGCGCTCCAACTCCTGGATGGCCATCTCCCCCTTCCAGGGATCCACGCAGGCAAAGGCCCCGATGAAGGCATCCGGGTAATCCTTGACCACCTTCGCCACGTAATCATGGGAGGTCCCCGGGATGCCCAGGTTGCTCTCGGCGTCGATCCCGATCAGGATTCCCTTCACCTCGGCCTCGATGAATTCTTTGGCCATCTCCTCCTCGGTGAGGATCTTGGTCTTATAGCCATAATACTTCTCCATGGCATCGTTGAACTTCGACATGCTGGCCACCCCTTCGGCCGTGGCAAAGTGGGCATGGACGTCGATCGCCTTCATTCTTTCCTCCTCAGAAGACCTGGTTCATGGATTCAACAGGTTTTCACGATAACAAGTCCAAAGTTAACTGCTCCCGTTGTCGGAGCTTTCCTGTATTCCTTTCCACAACAATTCCAGCCGGCGCCTTAGCAGCTCGGATAGAGAGGAGCCGGGCTGCTGACGCAAGCAGATCAGGATCGACTGAAACCCCACCGCGGCCACCACCTCGGCCAGCTCCTGGGGGTCCGAGTCTTTGCGGATCTCCCCCCGTTCCTGGCCTTCCCGCAAGAGCCGAACCAAAATACTCCCCCACTCCTGCCATCCGTGGCTGGAGGACAGGGGGAATCGGGCCAGCCGTGGGGTAATTTTCTCAAAGGCATTTGGGTAGATTTGGGCCTTTCTGGCCAGCAGTACGAAGAACTCCTGGAGAAGCTCTTGGGTGGTGCCCAGCTGCTGCCGCCGTCGCTCCAGGGTATCGCTCACCTCAGCGGCCCCCCATCGGCTCAGCCCCAAGACCAGGGCCCCTTTGGTCCCGAAGTAGTTGGTGAGCGTGGCCCGGCTCACATCGGCTTTCTCGCTGATCTCCTCCAGCGTGGTCTCCTCGAAGCCCTTGAGCTGGAAGAGGGAGAGGGCCGCCCTCAGGATCCTCTCCTCCGTCTCCTGCTTCTTGCGCTCTCGCCGGGAGAGGAGAGGCTTGGCGTTTTCTGCGAAGCTCATCATCCGGGTTTCCTCAATTTTTAAGCTAGGTGTTAAGTTTTAGGTTTTAGGTTTTAGGTTTTAGGTTTTAGGTTTTAAGTTTTAGGTTTCTTGCTTAACACTTAAAACCTAAAACTTAAAACTTTCCCCTAAATCCTGTCTAAAAAGGAAATTCCCATACGATATAATGATTCTTGGTAAAATTTATATTTCAATATTTTTAGAAAAGTCTATTTTGGGCAGATTCTACTTTGGAGGGTGTTCTCTGTCAAGAGAAAATTGATAGGAGCCTAAACGAAAAGTCCGAGGGGGACGTCGAGATGGGCTTGGAGCCAGAACAGGGTCTGGGACCTCAACGGGCTGTGGGAAAGCGATAGGCCTGCAGCGGCCAGAGGATCTCTCCTTGGGTCTCCTCAGAGGCCTCTTTTAACCCCTGCGTGACCCTGGAAGGCTCCAGGTAGCGGAAAAGGAAGACCCGCGGTCGAACCAGCTGGGCGATTTGGAGCCCTTTTCCCAGGGATCCCCCTAAATACAGGGCGATATCGGTCCCGCCCTCCTCGGCCAGCCGTTCCATCTCGGGAAAGGGGTCGCTGTCGCTGGGATGATAGAGTCGGATGCCCTCCTCGGTGGTGAGGAGAAAGGCCAGGGGCTGGCGGCCCGGGTGCTTTGAGCGCTCGGCACGAAGCCGGATCCCGTCCCAGGCAAGCGTCTCCCCGATCCTCAGGGGGCGTACTCGATCGGCCGGGATATCCTTGAGCAGGCCCGCCACAAAAGGCGTGGTGATCACCCGGGCCCCCGTTTTCCGCTGTAGTTCCACCACCTTCCGGACATCCAGGTGATCGGGATGCTCGTGGGTCACCACGATGGCATCGGCCCGAGAGACCTCCTCGACCTTGATCCCGATCGGATCAAAGATCAGGGTCGAGGAGGGGGTCTCGATCCGGAGGCCGGAATGAGAATCGAAGGCCAACAGGGAGATCACTTCTTCTCTTCTTCTCCCCCTTCTCCCTCATACTGCAGGTAGCGCTCGTCCCGGCCGTGGAAGGCGGTCCGGGTGCCCTTCTCCCGCCTCGCCTTCAGGAGGTTATACTCGCCTTCCTCGAACCGGAGGTTGGTGAACATGGTGTGGGTGACGTAGCCCTGCAGCCATCCCTGGGTCATACCCAGGATATCGTAGACCAGGTGGTTGGAGGCCTTGCCGATGGAGATGCCATCGCGGGGCAGCAGCATGATCTCCTGGGCGACCCGCTCGACCTCCGCCTCCAGTTGATCGAAGGGGACCGCCCGGGTCACCCAGCCGATCTCCGCCGCCTCCTTGCCGCTGATGATCCGGCCGGTGAGGAGCAGCTCCCGGGCCCGCCGTGCCCCCACGTGGTGGAAGAAGGGGACCAGGTTGAGGCCGCTGCCGGCGAAGCCGATCCGCTGCTCGATATGGCCGACCTGGGCGTCCTCGGCCGCGATGGCGATGTCGCACATCTCCATGATGGTGGCCCCTTCTCCCAGGCAATAGCCATGGACCTGCGCGATGGTCACCTTGGGGAAGAGCATGATCCGCTGATGCCCCTCCATCCACTTGCGATCGATGTTGAGCCGGGCCCGCTGGCTGGGCTTTCGCTCATCCTTCTTTTCCCCCTTGCCCCCGCCATAGACCAGCCAGATGGTGTTCAGGTCGTGTCCTGAGGAAAAGGCCCGCCCCGAGCCCCGGATGATCAAGACCTTCACGTCGTCATCCGCCTCCACCTCGTCAAGGGCCTCATGGAATTCATCGAAGATCCCTGCCTGCCCCGGGAAATCGAAACAGTTGAGCTTCTCCGGCTTGTTGAAGGTGATTCGGGCGATCTCTCCTTTTCGCTCGCAGAGGACATATTTATAGCTCATGCACCGATTCTCCTTTCCGCTGTTGAAAGCCATCTCAGGTTCATCTGTGTCAACTTAAGGTTTAGACCTGGGAGCGCCGCCATCCTGGCGGCTCTTTGCCGGCGAGGACGCCGGCGTTCCCAGGGGTTAGATTGACACGAATGATCTCAGTACAGCTCCACGTAAAAGGGTGCCCGGTTAGAGATTGCTTCGTCGCTGGCGCTCCTCGCAATGACCTGCTCTTGTCATTGCGAGCGAAGCGAAGCAATCTCACCCCACTGGGCACTGAAATCTGTGGAGTTGTACTCAGGTTCCACCGCAAAATTATCCCAGCCGCGTTTATTCCCATCCTGATCCTGTCCTCCGGCAGGAGGCCACAGGGTAAACCAGGGACTACCCCCTCCCCTTCCCCTCGAAGGCCTCCCGCAACCCCATCCGGCCCGATAGATCGAAGATCTCCCGGGGCATCTCCTTGAGCTCAGGGACGATAATGGGGGCAAACTCCATCCGGTCCAGGATATCCCGCCGGAGGTCGATCCCCGGTGCGATCTCGATCAGCATTAGCCCCTCGCGAGTGAGGCGGAATACCGCCCGCTCAGTCACAAACAGGACGAACTGCTCCCGCTGGGCGGCGAATGGGCCGTTGAAAGTGATCTGGCGCACCTGGGAGACAAACTTGCTGCCTCCCTCGCGGATTACCTGGGCCTTTCCTCCTGAGACCTCAACCTCGGAGCCCCGGGTGAAGTTGCAGCAGAAGATCAGCTTTTTGGCGTTCTGCGAGATATCGATGAAGCCACCCGCCGTGCGGCTCTCTCCGGACCGGCTGGCGTTGACGTTGCCCAATCTGTCGGCCTCGATCAGCCCTAAGAAGGCCACATCAATCCCTCCGCCATCGTAGAAATCCAAGAGCGAGGGCATCTCCACCAGCATGTCGGGGTTCAGGGCCGCCCCAAAGTTCAACCCATAGGCCGGGATCCCTCCGATGGGCCCATGCTCCACGGTAAAGCTGATCCGATCGCCGATTCCCTCGGTCATCACGATATCGGCCACCAGCTCCGGGGCCCCCACGCCCACGTTGGCCACGCCATCGGGAGAGAGCTCTAACACGGCCCGGCGGGCGATGACCCGGCGGGTATCGGCCCGGCTCTGGGTGAACTCCCGCTTCTGTGAGCGGCTGATGTGGCCCATTCGACCATAATCGACCACCAGGGAGCTCAGCATCTGCGATGGGACGCGGATCTCTCCGCTGTATGCGGGGTTGTACTGGACCTTGAGGGTCTGCATGTGGTTCTCGGGCCGGGCCACCACCACCGCATCCACCAGCACCCCCGGGATGCGGACATCCTTGGGCCGCAGGCTCTTGGCCGTAGTAACCCGCTCGACCTGGGCGATCACCCGGCCTCCGGAGCATCGGGCGGCCTGGGCCGCCTGGAACATGTCGAACAGGCCGATCTCTTTCTCCAGGGAGATGTTGCCCTGCTCGTCGGCGGTGGTCCCCCGGATGATGGCCACATGGATGGGAAAGGCCTTATAGAAGAGCCACTCCCGCCCGCCCAGCTGGACCACCTCCACCAGCTCCCGCTGGGAGATGGCGTTCTGAGGCGGACCCTCCACCCGCGGGTCCACAAAGGTGTGGAGCCCCACGTGAGTCACCAGCCCCGGCCGGCCCGAGGCGATCTCCCGGTAGAGCTGGGTCAGGGGACCCAGGGGGAGGATATATCCCTCCAGCTCCTCTCGCTCGATCATCCCGGCCAGTTTGGGGGCCAAAGGGCCGACGTAGGTGCTGATCACTCCCTTCAGGAAACCGGGGTGGGCCATATGGTCGAGCCCTTTGCCCCGACCATCCCCCGGTCCCCCGGGGGTAAAGAGCATCAGGTCCCGAGGGTGACCCGTTTCCAGGAAGCGCTTCTCCAGGGCAAGGAAGATCTCCTCGGTGACCCCGTTGCCCCCGATCCCTCCGATGGCCACCGTCTCCCCATCCCGGATCAGCTCCACCGCCTTTTCCGCTGATACGATCTTGCTCAACTCGGCTCCCCCCCTCTCTGGCAAGATAAGTTTTAAGTTTTAAGTTTTAGGTTTCTTGCTTAACACTTAAAACCTGAAACTTAAAACTTTCCCGTAAATCCTGTCTAAAAAGGAAATTCCTATGCCTTCAAGTTAGGGATTAGGGATTAGGGGCTAGTGAAGAAGAATTTTTGCTAACACTTAGCCCCTGGCCCCTCAAAAATGGAAATTCCTATGCGATTAAATCCCCATTGTCACAACGTGGTCGCACTGAAAACCGGAGGGCATTATAACACGGCCCCAATCCGAAGACGAAGAAATAAAAGGAAAATCGTAGATCATCCTCGCAGGATCTCGTCGAAGAAGGCGCTGATCTCGTTCACTCTCGAGAAGGGCATGGCGTGGCCCCAGTCGGGAATCTCCCGGTAGACCACCCGGTAGCCGAACTTCTCCAGGATCGACCTTGCCTGGCGGGCGAAGGCCACCGGGGCCATCCAGTCCAGCGCCCCATGGAGGATGTAAACCGGCAAGTCCTTGGCCTTGTCGAAGTCGAACCAGGGCATCAGGCCGCCGGCCACCGGCGCGATGGCGGCGAAGACCGCCGGGTTGCGCAGCCCCACTTCATAGGAGAAAGTCCCCCCATCGGAGACGCCCGTCAGAAAGATCCCCTTCGGGTTGATCCGGTAGATCGACCGGACCTCGTTGATCACCGCCAGGACCACCCGGATGTCCTTAGGGGTCCAGGTCAGGTCCATCGATTTGGGGGCTGCCAGGATATACCCCTTGCTCTTGGCCTGCCGGAGCCAGAGCCAGATGAAGTCGTTATCGTTCCCCCCTCCCCCATGCATCGTCACGATCAGGGGCCATTCCCGGTCGGGGCGGTAATACTCCGGGACGTAGAGGGTGTAGCGGGGTGGGTGGGGCTCCCAGTCTTTATAGAGCAGCCCCACCGGGACCTCTAGCGAGGGATCGGGCTCCACCTCGATTTGGTCCCGGCGGGCCTGCTCGTCCTCCGTAATCCAGTAAGCATCAAAGGCGGGCAGCTGCCGCCGCAAGCCATAGAGGTAATGGCGGGCCATGCACAGCTCATGGTAACTGCCGCGTATGCACGGGATATAATCCTCGGTTTGGAAGGGATAAGAGAAGACCCGGCAGCTCTCGTTCAGGTGGGAATGGGCCAGGCGGAACTGTTCGTGGAAAGACTCTTGCCCATCCGGAGGTTGGAGCTGCGCCAGCTGATCCTCATTCCCCTGGATGCGCTGCCGGTACTTTTCCGCGATGGGGAGTTGGGATTTGGGCAGCTCGTGGAGGTGGAAGCCCTCCAGCGTTGCCTCCATGTCCCGCAAGTAGTCCAGAGCAGTCCGCCCCAGCTCCTCGATCGTCCGGTCATAATCGGACCCTCCCATGGTCTGCCCTCCCCTAAATGACCTTCTTCTCCTTCAGCGCCATCAGCCTCTCCGCTCCCAGGTCCAGCAGGCCGCAATAGACCTCTTCGTTGTGCTCTCCCAACATGGGGGCCGGGGTGCGGACCCGGGCCGGCGTGCGGGAGAATTTGGCCGCGACGCCGAAGAGCTTTAACGGGCCTGCGGCCGGGTGGTCCACCGAGGCGATCATCTCCCGCTCCTCAAGGTGCGGGTCCGCCAGGATCTGCCGGAAGTTGAGGATCGGGGCGACCACCAGCTGAGCCTCGTCCATGCGCTGGACGACCTCCTCCACGGTCAGGCCCCGAGTCCACTCGGCCACCACTCCATCCACGAAGGGCCGGTTCTTTCCCCGGTCGGCGACCGTCCGGGTGCGGGGGTCGTCGATGAGATCCTCCCGGCCCATTAGCTTGCAGAGCCGGGCCCAGTGGGCATCCAGGGCCACTGCGACGAAGACGTACTCCCCGTCCTTACAGGGGTAGGTGTTGTAGGGGGCCACGATCGGGTTGCCGCTGCCCGAGCGCTTCCAGAGGAAATCGGCGTTGGCTGCCCCCATGATTCCCCAGGTGCTGCAGTAGAGGACCGATTCCTGCTGGGAGATATCGACGTGCTGGCCCTCGCCGGTGCGGCTGCGATGGGCCAGGGCGGCCAGGGCCCCGATCGCCCCCTGCCAGCCGGCCAGGGCGTCTCCCATGCCGTATCCGGCACGCGTGGGGGGACCGTCGGCCTCGCCCGTCACGTACATCAGCCCCCCAGTGGCCTGCCCCACCGCATCGTAGCTGGGTTTGGGATGGTTGGGGCCGAACTGACCGTAACCGGAGATGGAGACGTAGACAATGTTCGGCCTGACCTGGCGGATGGCCGGGTAGCCCAGGCCCCACTTCTCCATGGTGCCCGGCTTAAAATTCTCGATGACGACGTCCATTTGCGCGGCCAGCTGATGGAAGAGCTCCCGCCCCTCCGGGGTGCGCAGGTCCAGGGAGATGCACTTTTTGTTTCGGTTGATGCTCAGGTGGAAGGCGCTCGATTCCAACTTGGAGCTGCTGGGGACGAAGGGACCCACCTGGCGGATTACCTCTCCCGTTCCGGGGAAATCGACCTTGATCACATCGGCCCCCAGGTCGGCCAGCACCGTCCCAGCCATCGGCCCGGCAAAGGAGGTCGTGGCCTCCAGGACCCGGGTCCCCTCCAGGGGTCCCAGCGATTGGGGAAGGGCCCCTCGATAGAATTCCTCTTTTCGCATGCGCGTCCCTCCTCCGCCTTCGGCGAATGGGAAAGTAGACATTATCGCTAATAAGGCTAATGTTTCGTAAAGATGGGTTGGCGGATTGCCTCAGATCACCCGCTTCTCCTGGAGCTGGGCCATCCTCTCCGGGCTATAGCCCAGGAGCCCTTCATAGATCTCCTGATTGTGCTCCCCCAGAAGAGGGGCTCCCGTCCTCGTCCGGGCCGGCGTCCTGGAGTACTTGGTGGCCACCCCGTAAAGGTTGACCTTGCCGCAGATCGGGTGCTCCACTTCGGCGATCATCCCGCGCTCCCGGATGTGCTCGTTCTCCAGGATCTGTTGGAAGTTGAGGATGGGGGATCCCACCAGCTCGGCCTCCTCCAGGGCCGGGAGGATCTGGGCAGCCGGTTTGTCGATCGCCCAGTCCCGGATGACCTGGTTGACCAGGGCGGCGTTCTGGGCCCGGTTGATCATGCCCTTGGTGCGGGGGTCCTCGATCAGCTCCTCCCGCCCCATCAGCTTGCAAAGCTTGGCCCAGTGGGAATCGATCGCTACCAGGAGGACGATATACTCGTCCTGGCACTTCACCACCGGGTCCAGCCCAATGGGATAGTAAGCGTTCCCTTGCCGCTGCCAGACCTGACCGAGATGGGCCGCCAGGGGGATGCCCCAGTCGCTCACATTGAGCAGGGAATCCACCATGGAAACGTCCACGTGCTGCCCCTTGCCCGTCCGGTTCTTGTAATGGAGGGCCGCCAGTGCCCCCAGGGCCCCCTGCCAACCGGTCAGGTTGTCGGCGATGGGGCCGCCGGTCTTCATGGGGGGGCCATCCGGGTAGCCGTTGATGCTCATCAACCCGCTCATCGCCTGGCCCAACGGGTCATAGGCGGGTCGGGTGTGGTAGGGACCGTACTGACCGAAGCCGGAGATGGAGACGTAGATGATATCGGGCTTAATCTGCTGGATGGCCTTGTAGCCCAGACCCCACTTCTCCATGGTCCCGGGCTTGTAGTTCTGGATGATGATATCCACATGGGAGGCCAGCTCACGGAAGACCTCCTGCCCCTCGGGCCGGTTGAGGGTCAAGGTGATGCACTTCTTATTGCGGTTGTAAGTCATGTAATAGATGCTCGTCTCCAGCCGGTTCTCCTCGTTCAAGAACGGGGGGATGTATCTCCCCATCTCGCCGACCATAGGGGCATCGACCTTGATCGATTCGGCCCCCAGGTCGGTCAACAGGGCCCCGGCGACCGGGCCGGCCTGGGTGGTGGTAGCCTCCAGGATCCGGATGCCTTCCAGAGGCCCCTGGGAGTTGGGGATGGCCTCCTCGTAGAACTCCTCCTTCTTCATCTTGCCCCTCCTAAATGGAATGGTTCCCCATAGGTTGATACAGAAGCGACCCCATTCAAGTTAGGGGTTAGGGATTAGGGGCTAGTGAAGAAGAATTTTTACCAACCCCTAGTCCCTAGCCCCTAAAAATGGAAATTCCTATACCTTCAAGATAAGCCTCTTGTCCAGGAAGCGTTCGCGTAGTCAGCAGGTGGCAGAAAGAGGTGAGGAAATGGCGGTGGACAAAGTTGCCCCGGAGCAAAGAGAGCAAAGAAAGGAGGGAGAGGGGAAAGCGCCGAAGCCTTCCCCCATCGATCTCATCTCCACTCGGTAATTGGTGGTGCGCCCAAGAGGATTCGAACCTCCGACCTGCGGATCCGCAATCCGCCACTCTATCCAACTGAGCTATGGGCGCACGTCTTTATTATCAAACGACATGAGCTAGTTGAAAATTTATCTGGCAGGAGCCTGGAGACCAGATCTCGCCGGTAGGATTTGGGTTTTTTGTTCTGTTTCGAAAAGGTCTCTAAATACTGGTCCAGGAAGGCCTCAAACAGCGGGGTAACCTTGACCTGGTTGATGTCGTAGCGCCCCTCAATTGCCTCGGCCTTCCGCTTGACCAGGATTTCGTTGGCCACCGTCTTGCTGACCGGCCCGATGCACTCCTGGTATCTCTGGCCCTGATAATAGAAATTAATGTACCAGCTTTTTCCCTTTTTGTAAATACCCATTGTCGGAATCTCAACGGTTTTTCAGGGGATGCGTGGGAAGATCGGATGGGAGGAGCCTCGCCCAGCTAAACCTTCCGGCCGATCCAGACTCAGTAGATCGCACCCCTGACTGTCTAGGTACTATATCGCCGGCAGTTTTATGCTAGATGTGGACGCATTCAAAAAGAATCCACTACATATAGTAGTTATTTTTTACGAATATAGCGATTAGACAGTCAGGGATTTATATGGTTGGTCTATACACTAGATGTAGTGGCTAACCCCCGAACTTTGCGATGTAATATTAAGCTAGTTTAGATAAGAGGTTGCGGTCTGATAAAAGTACCACAAATGATTTCAATCGTAAAAAGATATTACAGCTAATGCAATTTGTTCCTTTTAGGGGTTTTTACATATCTTGCAAGGCAGTTTTCATACTGAAATATTGATTGTTTCAGATGGGTAAATTTTCTTTTGGTATTTGCGACAAGCGTCTGCTTGGAGAACTGTAACCGTTCTTTTTCGTCTTTGGATAGATCTCGGTTGACAGCTTCGATTTCAAGTAAAATAACGTATTTATTCAAGGATGCCCATTCCTGCTCCTGCAAACATTGGCGTGCCTTTTGATCAAGTTTTTGAAAGATATTATGTTGACGAATCTGATAATAAAGAGCCCCCAGATTGTAGAAGGCATTTGCATATTCTGGGTATTGGTTGATGACAGCAATATAAGATCGCTCGGAAGTGGCGAAGTCTTCCATGTACATTGAGATATTACCCAAGTTAAGTTGTGCGCGGGGGTATCGTGGGTTCTCTGTCAGAGCCTTCCGAAAATAATTAACAGCAATCGACAGCCTCTTACGTTCCTGATAGGCCGATCCGATATTGTTGAGAATGTAGGCGCGCAGTTCCGGATTTCCGCTCAAGACCTTGAGGGATCTCTCGTACGCAAGGATAGCGTCACAATATTGCTTCCCGCTGAAGTAAGCTTCCGCCAGTAATATGTAGTTAGCGATGAGTAGGTTGCGTAAAGCAATTTGCGACACAGCCTCTTTTTGAAGGAGTTCCTTGATATTTTGGAGCAGGATTGTATAACTATCGATTTTCCCGCTGCTTTCTAAATTGACATAGACCGCACGCTCCAGAGATGCCAGAATCCGGTTATGCTCCGATCTATAATCTTTCGGATTGAAGGAGATAGCGCACGCAAACTCTTTTATTGCCCGGTCAAGAAGGTCCATAGCGTCCTTTGTCAACGGGCCGCCTTTGCCGAAATACTCGACAAGATGGCGAACGCCCTGATGGAAATGATAGAAGCCTACCCACGTATTACTAGTCTGGTGATCGCTTCCTTCGAACGAAGCGATCTTGTACGTGAGGACACGAATTAGGTCTGGGAGTGTTTCCCCAGAGGTCGTGTTGCCGATATCTATGGTCATTAAATCTTCTTCTGTGGCTTGCCAGACTCCCCTCCCGTCAGTGCTGGCTGATATGAGGTAACTGTTTCCTTTGCGCTGAAGGCTAATATGCATGATATGCTGTCGAATGAGCCTCTGAAAGGGTCGTAGGAGCAGCGAAGCGGGGATGTGGATAGCGCCCCACTCCATGGCATCAACGTTTTCGATGATACCGTTATAGTCTGTATTGATTTTATCCGACAGGGTAATTTCCTGCGGACTATCTCTTAAACTCAGTGCCTTGAGGCCTTTGACAAGATTGAATTGTAGTGTGCTGGCTGCTGTCTGAACTGTGCGTATATTTTCCAGCTCAACGATCAACTGATGCGTCAGGGTTTTGCTGTCAACGCCTTTGAGGTCCTTTTGTAACTGCTCCGGAATCCTGAACTCCGCAATGACAGTACGGCCGAAACCTTCAATGGAGTAATAAAGCATGAACACTATTCCAAGCAGCATAGCGACTTTCTTTATCTCTATGCTTCCAAGTCGGTCGTAAAAACCCTTGATAATTGTCCGAGTGCTTGTGATCCAATTGCGAGCATCCGTGTTACTATGCTCACTGCATTGGATGTCAGTATCCTTGTCCATACCGTTCCTTTGAGGTTACACGCGTATTGTTGCTGAGAACCAAAACGGCCGTGTTATACTGGATTCGACAGTATGAGCTGTTGGAGTGTGCAGATAAGCCACTACATCAAAGGAACGGGAGGCCTATGTACAAGCTCCACCCTCAAGCATCTTCCAGCAATTTGTGGATGTTTGAAATCAAAGCTAATATGAGGTTGAAGATTGTGTTGGAAGCCTCGTTTTAGTTTTTCTCTTCTTTTCTCTGAGAGCGTTTGAGTGAATGCTGAAAACTCCTTTTGGCTTGCCTCTTTAATGCGAATTTCAATACCAGATTTCGTGATGGGATCAATGATAACAGCTTTCCCTACGGAAATGTTTGTATCAGAAGCTTTTGATGATGAGCTGCTGACCTTGGCCAAAGAGATCTTTAATGGCGCTTCTTTCTGCTTTTGTTTGACACTGTCGAAATAATGGTACATTACGTAAGCGCTTTCGAGACATTTACCCTGTGTTTGAGAAGGCCCCTGCACATGCACTCCAAAAGGCTGAAGATCTTGGAAGGGCCTTAGACGTCCGTCCCGCATTATCGGTATGAGTTGGACCTCTGGCTCTTTCTTGACTGTCCCCTTCGAGGGAGTTCCAGATCCTGGGGGGCTGAGTTCCTCCGGACCATTTCCCAAAGACACCATGGGAAATCCTAGGAGTAAAAACATCAGGATAGATAGCGCGGCGGCCTGTTTTGTCATTTGATGTTCGTTCATCACGAGCTTCCTTTCAGTTAAAGCTGAGATTTCCAAATACCCGTGAATGAACTACTCGCAGCCTCTAAAAGTCCAATTTCTAAGCCCTTTGGCAGTACAATTCGGATATGGCCACTTATCCAACCTGGGTGATATCTCAGAAGAGAACCATCTCCAGAACAAAAGCTGGGTAAGCGGGACACGTAGGGGCGGGTTTGAAACCCGCCCCTACACCCGCGTAAAATAAGGCTTTTTTGGTGTATTGGCTCATTCATTCACGGGTATTGCCCCTAAAGGTCCCCCAAAGGGCCATTTGATTTCTAGACACTCGTATGTTGGAGTCAGCCGCTCCCAAGAGAATAAAATCAAGGGGGTAGTTGCCTGGACTCCAACATAGCTTGTCTTTCCGGAATGGCAGACCGGCTTGGCCAGTGTGCCCGGGAATATGCTCACCATACAAGTGTCCAGGAATCAAAGGGGGTCATCAGTGCCCTTTTAGGGCACTTTGGATATCTCAGTAAAGGCGATCTATGCGGCCAAGAGCCACATAGATCTGGTCTATAGTCAAGCAAAATACCCAAAATTTATCCACCTGTGCATGTGGGATGTTGGCAGACGGCGCCCCCCGAGAGATTGCGGCCCGGCGGCCCGAAGACGCCCCCGGCCGGCCCCTTTGCCCATCTGTCAGGCCAGCAATTTCCAGCTCTTTGGGGCCACATGCACAGGTCGAAATTTATCCATCTTAAGTCCGACTATTGCCCGGGAGGGGCAAATGTGTTTGGATACCGGGCCCTAATTAGGTCTCCAAAAGTGAAGTTGGTGCTGGCGTTGATGCCGAAAACCCAGACAAAAGCCGAGATGTAGTCGTTGAACGTGCCAAAGGTATCGGTGTAGAAGAGTTTCACGGCGGCAATGGCGGCCACTAGGATGACGCCCATGTTAATCAGGCCTTCTAGCAGCGTCAACCGCTGCCACCAGTACCACTCCCGCTCGCTTCTCCTCACCTTGATGGCCTCTCTACTTTTCCTATCGATCTGAGCCTCTCCCAGCACGCTACCGTCCAGTTCCTTACGGACCCGGACCTGTAGGCCATAGTTTCCCTCCTTTGCAAAGAAATGGGGAACCTTGCAGCCGCCTTCACTCAAGGAGTCATCAAAAGTCCACTCATACTCAAGGTATTGATTGATGCCCCCTAAATTCCAATCGGTATATTCGATGAAAATTACTTGATTCATCCTGGGGCTAGAATTTGAGATGCGAATTGAATTGTTGGTGATTTGGCTTCGGTATTGTTCGATCAATTGGTCATGGAGAAACATCTCGAGTAGACGATCCGCCTTCCCCAACGCCTCATCGGTAAGGGGTTTCTGGTTCAAGATGGCTTGAAGGTGCAGGCGTTGCGTCCCTGTCAGAATCTCGGCCGGGGCTCTCATCAGCCCAGTCAAGATCTCGGCTTTCTTCATCAATTTGTTGGCTCGTGCCACATCCTGATTTTTGATGGCCTGCGAACCTTCTTCTAGCAATTCCCTAACTTGTTGCCACTCGCCATCAGCGTCACCATTAGGCAGTCTGCCCTCAATCTCCTTTTTCTTGCCCTCCAACTCCCTTGCCCATTTCTCTTGGAGAGTGGG
>JACOWJ010000039.1 GCA_016176845.1 Nitrospinota bacterium | reverse complement strand
TCGAGGGCGGGATAAACGGGTTTTTCCGCCACGGCGGCCACGGTCTGCACCCCCACGCCACAAGCCATCACCAGCAGGGCGTCACTCTCTTGCAAGGGTTTCTTCCGTCGCTTGAGCTCCCTCTTGGTCATCTCCACTGCGCAGACCGACTCGATCACGAAGGAATCCGTCACCCTCTTGCCGGCTTCCTCCAGCTCTGTCCTGGCCCTCAGCACTTCCTCCTCCCCACCTGCCTGACAATACGTGGCACAAGTCCCGCAACCGATAAGGGCTACTTGACCCGCCCGGTGTAGAAGGCCGAGGATCTCCTCCCAAGGTTTGATGCGAGAGATGATCATACGACTCGCTGCGCGAGAATTGAAAATTGAAAATTGCAAATTGAAAATTGCAAAATGGAAAACTCCATAGAAACCGTCATGGTCCGGCAAACTTGGCCGCCCCTGGTAATGAAAATGGGCGTCTGGAAGACTCGGGCATTTTCCCGGTAAAATTTTCAATTTTCAATTTTCAATTCCCCAAAGGAGTTAGTACGCGTAAAGCTTCCCGTAGGGACGATGGCTGACGGGGACGAGTTTGATGAAGTCCCTTTCCGTGACCTGCTCGTAATCGAGATTCAGATCCTGGCAATATTCTTTGAGCAGGGCTGTGAGCTGCTTGCGGTCTGCTTCGCCAAGCTCCCGGACTCCCACTTCTGCCCCCAGTTGATGGGGATCCACCTCCCCGCGAACGAAGATCCGGCCCCCATGCATCCCGGTGCCCAGGTAGTTCCCAGCCAGGCGTTGGCCGTTATCGGCCTCCAACCCCAACAGGATCAGGACTCCCCCGGCCATGTATTCTCCCAGGAAATCCCCCGCCGTGCCACCGATGATGATCACAGGCTCCTGATCCTTGAAAGACTTCATGTGGATGCCCACCCGATATCCCACATCCCTCTGAACGAAGAGCTTCCCTCCCCGCATCCCATAGCCCAGGACATCGCCCGCGTGGCCATGAATGACCACTTTGCCGTCGTTCATGGTGTTGGCCACCCCATCCTGGGCATTGGCATAGACGATCACCGTCGGGCCATTCATGAAAGCCGAGAGGTCATTGCCTGGCACCCCGTGGATGAGGATCTTTACCTTCTCGTTGATCCCGTCAGCGATATAGCGCTGACCATTCACCCCCGCCAGCTCGATCTCTTTCTCCCCGCCGGCGATGGCCTCCCGAACCATCCGGTTCAGTTCTCGGTAATATATCCCCGTGGCGTCAATCTTCATATAGATAGGAATTTCCTTTTTAGACCGGATTTACGGGAAAGTTTTAAGTTTCAGGTTTTAAGTGTTAAGCAAGAAACCTAAAACTTAACACCTAAAACTTAAAACTTACCTTGATCATCGGCCGGCCGGTTTAACCCCCAAAATATCGAGTGTCTGGGCATCCATCCCTACGCCCCGCAGCCTTTCCCGGCTGCCCCTCAGGCTCTCGATGGCGTTTACCCCCAGGGCCCCCAGGACCTCCTTGATCTCCAGGCTCCAGGCCCTCAACAGGTTCTTCAGCCGCTGAGCGGCCTCCTCCGGGTCCAGCCGGCGGACCAGCTCCGGCTTCTGGGTGGCGATTCCCCAAGCACAGTTGCCGGTATAACATTTCTGGCAGACCCGACAGCCCATGGCGATCAGGGAGGCGGTCCCAATGGCGACGGCATCGGCCCCCAGGGCGATCGCTTTGACGATATCGGCGCTCGAGCGGATGCTGCCGGCAGCGATGATGGAGGCCTGGTTGCGGATTCCCTCCAGACGGAGCCGATCGTCCACCGCAGCCAGGGCCAATTCGATCGGGATCCCCACATGGTCCCGGATGATCGTGGGGGCAGCCCCCGTCCCTCCGCGGAAGCCATCCAGGTAGACGATATCCGCTCCGGCCCGCACGATCCCGCTGGCGATGGCGGCGACATTGTGGACGGCGGCGATCTTGACCGAGACGGGTTTGTAGCCCGTGGCCTCTTTGATGGCATAGATCAGCTGCCGCAGGTCCTCGATCGAATAGATGTCATGGTGCGGGGCCGGCGATAGGGCATCGGTCCCCATGGGGATCATCCGGGTTCGGGAGACCTCTTCTCCCACCTTCTCGCCGGGCAAATGGCCCCCAATGCCCGGCTTGGCCCCCTGGCCGATCTTGATCTCCACCCCCACCCCGGAGTTGAGGTAATCGGCGCTGACCCCGAAGCGGCCCGAGGCGCACTGGACGATAACATGGTCCCGGTAAGGGTAAATTTCACGGTGCAGCCCCCCCTCGCCCGTGTTCATCACCGTGCCGCACTCTTGGGCCGCCATTGCGATGGCCTTTTGGGCGTTGAGGCTCAAGGCCCCATAAGACATGGGGGCAAAGATGATGGGGATCTCCAGCTCGATCTGGGGGGGCAGCTCGGTCTTGAGGCGAAGCCCTTCCAGGACGCCCTGCTTGCTCCCTCCGGGGCCCTCTCCACGGGCGTTGTCGCTGCGGTTATCTCTCTCGAACTCCAGAAAATCCGGCTTGCGCCCCAAAAAAGTCTTCAACTCCATCGGCTCCCTCAAGGGGTCGATGGAGGGATTGGTCACCTGACAGGCATCCAGGACCAGGTGGTCCCACAGGATGAAGTAGGACAGGTCGTTGCCCATCCCTGTCAGCAGCACTCCCCCCGTCTCAGCCTGCTTCCAGACGTTCTTGCGCAGCTGGGGTGTCCAGTTGAAGCTGTCTCGGAACGCCAGGGGGTTCTGCTGGACGGAGATGGCCCCCTCCGGGCAGAAGGTCGCACAGCGATGACAGGCCACGCAGTTCTCGCTGTTGGGAACCACCCGGTCCTTGAACTCATACGTCCCGAAGCTGCACTGTGTCAGGCACCGTTTGCAGCGACGACACCTCTCGTGGTCGATTTTGACCATAAATTCAGACGGCAAAAAACTCTTCAGCAACCCCTCAACTCCTTAAAATTGGAAATTGGAAAGTGCAAGTTGCAAATTTTTAAAATTTCCAATTTCCAATCTTCAATTTGCAATTCGCTCCCGAAGGGAGCGCCTGGCGTCCTCTCGTTTTTCAACCGATAACTCTCAACCCCTAGGGCCTCCTCCACCAGCTCGGTAAGCGATCACAGGGGGGCTATTGATTGACGATTCATTCCCACTTTGCTTCCGTCATTCCTGCTTTTCTTCTGTCATTCCCGCGAAAGCGGGAATCCAGTCAATACAAACCCGCAACGTGCCACTGGATTCCAGGTCTCGCTCAGGCTCGCCCGGAATGACCGGATGGGGGGATTCCCCTGGAGTCAGATATCCAACTCGGCGATCACCGGTTGGCCCGCCCGGGGCGACCAGACACGG
>JACOWJ010000043.1 GCA_016176845.1 Nitrospinota bacterium | reverse complement strand
TTTAGGTTTTAAGTTTTAAGCCCTAAAACCTAAAACTTAAAACTTAAAACCTATTATCCCATTCGACCATGGGAAAGTTATTTGGTCGCCAGTCCTAAATTAGGGGACAGGGAACAGGGTCCCAATAATCTGTACCCTAAAAATGGAAATTCCTATGCGATCAAGTTAGGGGTTAGGGTTTAGGGATTAGGGGTTAGCGAGGAAGAGCTTTCGCTAATCCCTAGCCCCTAGCCCATCAAAAATGGGAATTCCTATACGATCCAGTTAGCTCGTAGCTCATAGCTCGTAGCGGCCTGAGCTCCGAGCCGAGAAAGGAAATCCCTATACTTTCGAGAGTTAAGGGATCATCCGGGGCGGCGCGTAGAAACCGCGCTTTTTCAAGGAGGAACCATGCAAGCGGATCTATCGGGGAAGGTGGCGTTGATCACGGGGTCAACCAAGGGAATCGGCCGGGAGATCGCCCTCCTGTTCGCCGAGAACGGGGCCGATGTTGCCCTCAATGCCCGCAGCGAAGGCCCGGCCGCGGAAATTATTCGAAAGATCGAGATCTTGGGGCGTCGGGCCATCTTCGAGCCGGCCGACATTTTCGAGTACGCACAAGTGAAGGGGATGTCGGAGAGAGTGCTGCAGCGGATGGGCCAGATCGATATTCTGGTGGTGAGCGGCGGCTCTTCGGAAGAGATTGCCCCGGGCTTCTTCCGCGACCTCGACCCGGAGTCTTACGTCAACTTCGCCAAAAGCCAATGGATCAGCCGGCTTTATTGCGTCAGGGCGGTGCTGGACCACATGATCGAGCGGCGGATAGGAAAGATCGTCCTGTTGGGCACCGATGCAGGCAGGTGGCCCACTCCGGGTGAATCGCTGCCCGGAGGATCGGGGGCTGCCCTGGTGATGAGCACCAAGGTGCTTGCCCGGGAGTTCACCCGATGGCAGATCCGGATCAATACCCTCTCTACCACCGTTACGCTGGACACGCCTGGGTTGGATATGGTGCTGTCGGCCAGCTCGGCCTCGAAGGTGTTCAAGAAGGCCCTGAAGCGGCAGCCTTTCCCCCTAAAGTCCGCCGATGTCGCGCAGGCCACCCTGTTCCTGGCCTCCAGTGCCTCGGATGCCATTACCGGCCAGACCCTCAGCGTCAACGGTGGCCTGTGCTTTCCCGGATAGCGAGGAGGGACCCCAACACCATGAGCGGGATGGATGGCATGCGGAAGAGGTCCAGAGGTTGGACCTCGCTGATGGCGGCCTGGATGATTGTATCGCTCTTCTCTTCCAAGCCGACGCTTTCTGTCGAGTTCGTGGATCGGTATCGGGATGACAAGGGGATTGAGAAGGCCTCCATCGGTGGGCGGGTGCATGGGATAGAGGATTTCGGCGCTTATAAAGTCCTGATTTACACCACCCTGGACAACCACACCTGGGTCCGGGCCCCGGGGCAATACGCCCCCGTGGGGGTGGGAGGCACCTGGGAGCGGAGTGGGATCCGCCCGGGGAAGAAGAGCCGTATTCTGCTGGTGAAACGAGGGGTTAAGGTGCCGGATAAAGAGGCCCTCACGGAGAAAGAGCTGGAGGCCATTCCCCAAGAGGCCGAGCTCACTCATCCCTGGTAATCCCCAATAGCTCACGGATCATGGATCGAACATCTCGGAGAGGAAAGCTGTGAACGGCTTCAACGATCCCAACAAAAAGAAGCGGTCGATGCTGGCCAACACCGTCCATCATGGGGTGCGGGTGAAGAACGTCGAGAAGCTGGGACAGATCCTCCTCAGGGAGGGCCAGATCACCCAATCCCAGCTGAATGAGGCGTTGGACATCCAAAAGAAGCAGGGGGGGAGGCTTGGCCGCATTCTGATCAGTATGGGTTACGTGGAGGACGAGACCATCGCGGATTGCCTTCGCCGGCAGTCCGCTTACAGTTTGGTCAAGATCACCGAGCGCCAGATCGACGAGAAGACCATCAAGCTCCTGCCTTACAACCTGGCCAAGGAATACATGGCCATTCCCCTGGAGGTCGCCGATGGCTCCCTGCTGATGGCCATGGCCGATCCGACCAACAGCTATGCCCTGGAGGACATCCAGCTCCAGACCAAGCTCTCCGTTCGATCCGTCCTGGCCACCGAAAAGGACATCATCGAGGCCTTCAAAAAGTATTACGGGATCGGCGAGGAGGAGTACCTGTCTTTCTTCAAGGGGGTCAAAGAGGACTCGGATCCCATCTCCCTGCAGGATATCGACGACTTCGGGAAGCTCTTGACCGAGGCGGCCGAGGAGTTCACCCTGGAGAAGGAGGAGGAGGAGCGGGGGAGGGAGCTCTATTCGGCCTCGGATACCCCCGTCGTCAAACTGGTGAACGGCATCCTGATCAAGGCGATCAAGGCCGGGGCCAGCGACATCCATATCGAGCCCTTCGAGATCACTTACTATGTCCGCTATCGCCTGGATGGCAAGCTCTATAAGGTGATGAGCCTACCGCCGGCTATCAAAAGCGCCCTGGTGTCCCGGATCAAGATCCTGGCCAAGTTGGACATCTCCGAGCGACGGGTTCCCCAGGATGGTCGGATCAAGCTCAAGATCGGGGCCACCCGCTCCATCGACTTTCGGGTCTCTACCCTGCCAACCCTCTTTGGCGAGGCCATCGTGATGCGGCTGCTGGACAAGTCCAGCCTCCGAATGGACCTGATGCAGCTCGGATTCACCCGGGGGGGCCTGGATAAATTCCTCCGGGCGATCAACCGGCCTTACGGGATGGTCTTGGTGACCGGTCCGACGGGGTCGGGAAAGACCACCACCCTTTACTCGGCGCTGAGCACCTTGAACACCTTCGATCGGAAGATTCTGACCGCCGAGGACCCGGTGGAATATAATTTTCAAGGGATCAATCAGGTCCAGATCCGGGAGGAGGTGGGGCTCACCTTCGCCAGCGCCCTTCGAGCCTTCCTGCGGCAGGACCCCGACATCATCATGGTGGGCGAGATCCGGGATGAGGAAACCGCCGAGATCGCGGTCAAGGCCGCTCTGACCGGCCATATGCTCCTCTCCACCCTCCATACCAACGATTGCCCTGCCACCATCACCCGTCTGATCGATATCGGGATCAAGCCTTACCTGGTGGCGGCCGCCTTGAGCCTGGTGGTGTCCCAAAGGCTCCTGCGCCGGATCTGCCCAAAGTGCAAGGAGCCCGTGAAAAAGATCAGCAGGGAGATCCTGGGACGGGTGGGCTTTTCCCCGAACGAGTTCGCCACCCTGAAGATCTTTCAGGGAGCGGGATGCGAGCACTGCTCGGGCACCGGCTACAAGGGGCGGGTAGCAGTCTACGAGGTCCTGGAGGTCACCGATGAGATCCGGGACTTCCTCCTTTCCAACCCCTCGGAAAACCAGCTGCGGGCCTTTGCCTTCGATCGGGGGATGACCACCCTGCGCCAGGAGGGGATCGAGAAGATCAAGGAGGGCATGACGACCGTCGAGGAGGTCCTGCAGCGGACCATCGAATGAACCTGATAGACCGTTAGCGCCCATCCGAAAACCTCTGCCTAAAGAGCTCTCTCGACTGAGAAAGCAGAGGAGGGAAAGGGATTTCGGGATAAGCCGTTAAAACTTCTCCAGCTCGTTTTCGGGGGAGATCTCCTTTTGCAGCCAACCGCTGTTCCCCCGGCGACCAGCCACCAGCTTCTTGATCTCTTCGGCCCGGAGGTCCCCGGCGATGAACTTCTCATAGGCGCGATACTTGAAGTCGTTTCTCAGGTCGGACCGGTCCACCTCCACGATCAGCCGGCCCAGGTAATGGACCTTGCCCGGAGAGATGATGAAGAGCTTAACATCCGGCTGGTGCTCCACCGAGACACCATCCGACAGGCTGAATTTGACCAGATCGACCATATAGACTCCCGGTGGCGCATTGGAGATGAAATAATATCCCTCTGCATCGGTGGTGACCTGGTAGTGCTTCCCCGAGACCAGCTCCTCCAGGGTCATCTCCAGCCCGCCCTTTTTGTTCCCTCCCCGGGGGATCCAGTGAAATTCGCAGCCCCCGATGAGCAGAGAAGTGGCCCCTTCTTGGGGATCGGGGAGGATGGTAGAGGCACAGGAGATGAGAAGAAAGGGGAGGAGCAAGAAGAAGGCCAAGGCCCGATAACGCCTTGAAAATGGGAAACTGGAAGAAAGATTTGCCGGGATCATGAGACGGCCTTTGCTTGCTATACTTGCCCAGAAAAGTTTTTTCCGCTGGCAAGATGCTGGCTCCACGGTGGGGCAGGCTTCCAGCCTGCCCAAACTTATCTGGATAACTATATGCAGCATCTCCTCAAGGAAATAAGCAGCGCGCCTGGCAGGATTCGAACCTGCGACCCACGGATTAGAAGTCCGTTGCTCTATCCGGGCTGAGCTACAGGCGCAAAATGGATCGTTCAGGTTTTATAGCAGTTTTCAGGCCCTCTGTCAATGCCACGTGGGCGATCCACGTCACCTCCTTTTCCCTCACAGGACTCCCTGCATTCCGCTTGTCACCCGGTTCTTCAAGGCCCCGAGCTTTTCTACCTCGGCGACCATGACATCCCCAACTTGCAACAATCGAGGAGGGTTGGAGGCAATCCCCACGCCGGAGGGGGTCCCCGTGGAGATGACGTCCCCGGGGAAGAGGGTGATCCCATGAGAGATAAAGGCGATGATCTCGGGGATCTTGAAGTGGAGCTGGCTGGTGGAGCTATCCTGTCGTATTTCTCCGTTCACGGCCAACCAGATACGGAGGGAATGGGGGTCTCCCACCTCATCCAGGGTGGTCAGGAAAGGGCCCATCGGGGCGAAGGTATCGAAGCTCTTGCCATGGAACCATTGTGACCCAAGCTTCCCTTCACCACCCAACTGGATATCCCGGGCCGAAACATCGTTGAGGACCATATAGCCCGCGATATAGTCGTAGGCTTGCTCCGCCTTTACCCGGCACGCCCTTTTTCCGATGACCACGGCCAACTCTACCTCATAGTCCAGGGAGTGTGTCTCGGGTGGGTAGAGAACATCATCGTGGGGGCCAACCGCGCTGCTGGAAGCCTTGGAAAAAAGGATAGGCCGCTTAGGGAGCTCCACATTGGCCCTCATCTCCTCCACATGTTCGCGATAATTGGCTCCCAGGGCGATGATCTTCGAAGGACGGGGCACCGGGGCTCCCAATCGCACCTCCGAAAGACTTATAAAGGCCTTCTCCTCCAAAAGGTTAGCGGCCTCCGATACCTTCCGGGCCATCTCGTGCCAGTTGTCCAGCCCCAGAAACTCGATCATCGACCAGGGAAGGGGTTCAGGGAACAGACTCAGTGAGGCACGATTCAGGTCGATAATCCGATCCCCCCTCTGCAGCCCACAGCGCTCTTTTGCCGGAGGGCCATAGCTTACCAATCTCATCTGCTGTTTCCTCCTTAAGTTTAATACGTAAAAAAGCCCATCAGGTCAGCAACCACCTGATGGGCTTTTTTACCGTGCTACCCACCCTCGAAAAGACATGTGTTCAAAACCACATCACCCAAGGGCTCGTTGATCGTGGCATCCTTTCTTAAAACCGACATGGCCAAGCTACGTTGGCCACCCCCCGCCATGAAAATGAACCCTCGAAAGACTCCGGCATTTTCACGTTAAAACTCGCAAAAACCGTCGGGCTGCCATTCACTAAAAGCCAGCCCTTCCTTCTTTCCTGAAGAACTCGCCAAGGACCACCAGGTAGTCCTTCACCAAAAACCTGACGTCATCCATATTAAAGGGCCTGCCGCCCGTCCTGTCCAGAGTCTTTTGAATCATATAGTCGGACCACAGGGCTGGATTGTTCAACATCTCGCACCAGGCGTCGTAGGTGCCCTCGACAAACGGTTTAAAGTACTCAGAGATCTGCGGCATTGCTCTACACCTCCCTAGTCAGGGTGGGTCCAACACGCTTCTAGTTATTTTATAAGAAAGTCCGGGGGAAAAGTCAAGATCCTATCAATTTTGTTTCTCGGTTATGGATGTCCCCCAGGCCAACCGGGGTCATCGGGGGGGCGGCATCGGCCGGGGTTGACAAGGCCAAACCGGAGCAATACAATATCTCGCACTATGAATCCTATTCAAAAGGAGGATTGGGAATGTTTGCCAGTGACGATTTCTTTCTGAACGAAGAGGAGCGTCAGTTTCGACAGGAGCTAAGCGCCTTTTGTCAGGAGCAGGTCGAGCCTTACGTGGACCAGATCGAGCGAACGGAGAGCTGGGAACTGCTCAGGCCGATCGTGACAAAGCTCGGCCAGGCAGGTTACCTCTCTCTTCCCTTCCCCAAGTTCTACCAGGGAGGGATTCCCCACCCCGGAATCGTGCATGGGGTGATCCTGAGCGAGGAACTGGCTTGCCGATCTGCTGCGGTAAACGGGGCAGCAGCAACCGGGGTGATCATCGGCCGAACGATCTACGACTTTGGCAACGACGAGCAGCGGGAGCGGTACGTCCGGCCCATGGCCTTTGGGGAAAAGATTGGGGCGATGGGAATTACGGAGGAGGAGGTGGGATCGGACACCGCCGGCATGAAGACCCGCGCGATCCTGGATGGGGACCATTGGGTCATCACCGGCAAGAAGAAGTTTATCGGCAACAACAGCACCGCAGATATCTTCCTGATCTATTGTATCACGGACCCTACAGTGGATCCCCACCGCGGGATGAGCGCCATCGTCGTGGAGAAAGGGGCTCGAGGCCTTTCCACGCCGAAGGTCTTCGACCTGATGGGATGGAAAGGGTTGGCCAATGGTGAAGTGCTGCTCGAAGAGGTGCGAGCTCCCCGTTCGAACCTGATCGGGGGTCTCAATCGGGGATTCTACGTCCTGATGTCCCATCTGAACGGCGAGCGGACGCTGGCGGCCGGCCAGTGTCTGGGGATCGCCCGGGCCGCCCTGGAAGAGGCCAGGCGGTTTGCCGGCCGCCGGGTCCAGTTCGGCGAGCCCATCGGCCAGAAACAGGACGTCTATTTCAAGATCGCCCACCTGGCCACCTTGCTCGATGCCGCCCGTCTGCTTACCTATCGGGCAGCCAAGATGATCGATGCCGGGATCGATCAGCGAAGCCTGAGCCGCGAGGCCTCTATGGCCAAGTACTACGCTAGCGAGGTGGCCAATATCATCGCCAACGAGGCAGTCCAGATCTGCGGGGGAGAGGGTTACTCGAAAGAAAACTTACGGGCCGAGCGCTATTATCGGGATGCCCGGCTCTTGAAGATCGCCGGGGGAACCTCCGAGATGCAGAAATACATTATCGCCACCCAGGAGCTACCCGGGCTGAAGATTCGTCTGTAGATGAACATGTCCTGCATAAAGACCCTGGCATTTTCAGGGTAAAGGAGGTCAGCAAAATTTTATGACAAAAGTGGGAAAGTTGGGAAAACTCGGTATTCTGACCGGCGGCGGCGATGCGCCGGGGTTGAATCCCGCCATCAAGTCCGTGGTTTACAACGCGGCCGAATTTGGCATCGAGTGCCTGGGGATCTACGATGGCTGGCAGGGCCTGCTGGATGGCTATTGCGAAGAGACGATGCCGCTTGATCCAGTCACGGTCAGACGCTGGGACCGCGATGGCGGGACAAACATCGGTTCCTCGAGGACGAACCCGTTCCGCCTCAAACCGCCTGGCGGTGGCGAGCCGATGGACAGATCAGGCGAAGTGCTGGGCAATATGGATCGGCTCGGGCTGGATGCGCTGGTGGTCTTGGGCGGCGAAGATACCATGGGCGTAGCGGGAAAGCTGGCGGAAATGGGAGCCAAGATTGTTGGCATCCCAAAGACGATCGATCGAGACCTCTGGGGGACGGATTACACGCTCGGTTTTGATACCGCATTGATCAATTGCACCGAGATCATCGATCGCTCTCGAACGCCGGCAGGCTCACACCACTGGGTTCAAGTGGTCGAAGTGATGGGGAGAACCGTCGGGCATCTTGCTCTTTGGAGCGGAGTTGCCGGAGGAGCTTACCTGATTTTAATCCCTGAGCATAAATTCCGTTATGATCGGGTCTTTGAGTTGTTAGAGGAACGGCATCGCCGTGGCGCGCGAGACCGGCGTTATCCGCGTTATGCGGTCATTGTCGTCGCCGAAGGAGCTGCGGCGGAGCATGAGGATGTGGTAACGATCGACCAGGAACGAGACGCATTTGGCCACGAACGACTCGGTGGTATCGGAGCAGTCTTAAGCGAACGGATACGCAAGAGCACCGCTTATGATTCACGGGCCGTGACTCTTGGTCATCCACAGCGAGGTGGCAGCCCAAGCCCGACAGACAGAGTGATGGGTCTGCTCTTTGGTGCGGAAGCGGTTCATGCCGTCATCAAAGGCAACTTCGGGAAGATGGTGACCGTACGGGGCGTTGCACCGGCTTGCGAGTTCGGCACGATCAGCCTCCGAGAAGTGGTTGGCAAAATCAGCACAGTGGACGTGGAGCGTTGGTACAATACCGAGCGTTATCACGTGAAGGCCAAACTGGTCGAGCCTTGAGTGCTTACCGCGGGGCGAAGAGATCGTCGTCTCCGCGGTTAATGTTCTCATGTGACCCGGTGAGTTATATCCAAGTTAGCTCATAGCTCGTAGCAAAAAAGGAAATTCCTATACATTTATTGCATAGGAATTTCCTTTTCGAGGGGACAGAGGCTGGGGATTAGCGAAATCTCTTCTTTACTAACCCCTAGCCCCTAATCCCTAACCCCTATTTATCAATTAAGCACATTTCCGCCGGTCTCAGCGAGGGAGTGGGAGGGATGGCCGCGAAGGAAGCTCAGAGCGAGGAGGCGTCCAGGCTCGGGGTCAGGGCTCAGGGATGGCCGCGGCGGTTCAACGTGGTCGGGCTGGCCTTCTCCAGCAACCTCCTCTGCTACATGGACCGGATGAATCTCTCTGTGGTGGCCCCGGTGATGATGGCAGAGTTCGGCTGGGGAGAGGCCACTATGGGGATTATCCTCTCCTCTTTTTTCTGGGGATACACGGCCCTACAGGTTCCCGGCGGGTGGTTGGCCGACCGTTACGGGGGAAAACGGGTGCTGGGCACGGGGGTGGCCTGGTGGTCGTTTTTTACCCTCCTCACCCCGCTGACGCGTAGCCTTTCCCTTCTGCTCATCGTTCGCTCGCTACTGGGGATGGGGGAGGGGGTTAACTTTCCCGCCATCCATAGCCTGGTCTCTCGCTGGGTTCCAGTTTACGAGCGATCCCGGGCGATCGCCTTCATCTTCAGCGGCATCTATGTGGGGATGATCGTGGCCTTGCCCGTCTCCGTCTGGATTATGACGACGCTAGGCTGGCCCTTCGTCTTCTATATCTTTGGAGCCTTGGGCCTGATCTGGTGCCCCTTGTGGTACATGCTGGTCACCGATCGCCCGGAGGACCACCCATCCATCCGCCCTGCGGAGCTGCAGCACATTCAGGACGGCCGGCCTGTTGCCCCACAGGTTGTCCGGACTCCCTGGAAGGAGATCCTCTCCAAGGCCCCCGTTTGGGCCCTGATCATCGTCCACTTCTGCAACAACTGGGGCTTTTATATCTTCGTGGCATGGATGCCCACTTACCTGGTTAAGGTCCATGGTTTTTCCCTAAAAGAGATGGGGCTCTACGGCATGATCCCGTACCTATCTATGGTGCTCTGCGCCAACGGCTCGGCCTGGGTGGCCGATGGCCTGTTGAGACGGGGAGTGAATCGCACCCGGCTTCGGAAAACGTTTCAGACGATCGCCTTCCTGGGGTCGGCTCTTTTCCTTATCCTGCTGGGGCAGGTGCACAACCCTGCGGCAGTCGTGGCGTGTATGGCCGCTGCCCTGGGGATCAACTCCCTGGGGAGCAGCGGCTTTGGCGTCAATGCGTTGGATATCGGTCCCCAGTATGCGGGAGTTCTTATGGGGCTGGAGAACACCTCGGGCAACCTGGCCGGGATCCTCACCCCAGCGGTCGCCGGCCTGATCGTTGCCGCCACCGGCCGTTGGGACCTGGTCTTTTACCTGGCCGCCGCCATCTTCGTTTTCGGGGCCATGGTTTGGAACGTCTTCTCCACGGGAGAACAAATTTTACCGTGAAACCGACATGGCCGACCGAAGTTGGCCGCCCCCGGGAATGAAAATGGCCCCCGGAAGACTCGGGCATTTTCACGGTAAAATCTCCGGGTCTTTTTGAGGAGGGCCTGATTGTGCGATCCGCCAGCTTCTTTAACTCCAGGACGCCAGAATTTTCCCTTGGGTGGCTTACGGCCTGGGGCTTGCTGCTCTCCGTAGTTTTATGGCTCTTGCCTGCCTCTCTGCTGGCCGGGGATATCGTGGGCTCGGATGCACCCGACTTCTCCCTGACCGACCTCCAGGGAAAGCTCGTGCAGCTCTCGAAGATCCGGGACAAGCCGGTGATGCTCGTCCACATGCAGGTCTATTGCCACACCTGTCGGGAGGAGGTCCCCATGATCAACCAGATCTATCGGGAATACAAGAACGTCTATGTGATGGCCCTCGCGATCGGAAACGACCGGGCCGAAGTCTCGGAGTTTGTCAAGATCTTCCATGCCGAGTTTCCTATCCTGCCCGATCCCCGGAAGCAGATCCTTCAGAATTATTTCATCCCCACCGTTCCCCTGATCGATCTCATCGACAAGACCGGGACCATTCGCTACCGGGGGAAGCTCGACTCCCTGCCAGAGTTCAAGGGCATCCTGGAGGACATCCTGAAGGATAAGGAGGTGGTCGGGGCCGACCTCTGGAACAAACCTCCCGATTTCACGCTTCCCAACAGCGAAGGGGGGGAGTTTCACTTAGGGGAGCATCTGGGCAAGAAGACCCTCCTTTTGAGCTTCTTCTCCCCGCGCGATGAGACCGTCCACCAGATCATCGAGATCATGAAGTCCCTCTACGCAAAGTATAAGCGGGAGGACATCGATCTCGTGCGGGTCGCGGTGGGGAGCACCGCTGAGGAGGTCAATCTCTTCAAGAGGCGTTACTACGTCAACTTCCCCATCCTGATGGATCCGGACGGAAAGGTGGCGCAGCTTTACCAGGCCAAGAGTGCCCTGCGATCCTTTATCATCAACAAGAGCGGGAGAATCCGGTATGTGGCTTCCCAGGTCTCTCTGGGCAACGTCGACTCTATCCTGAGAAAGGCCCGAACCTACTTCCGCGAGGAGCTTCCCGAGGAGGAGCTCTTCGAATATGCCAAAAAAGCCGCCCCCGAGGCGAGGTGGTTCGAGAAGATCCACTTCGGGGGCTACACCCTTTACTACGGGCATACTCAGGAGGGCGAGAAGCTCTTCGTCCGAGAGGTCTTCAAGGATATCCTCTGTGATGTCTGCACCAATATCCACTATGTCTATTCATTCGATCCCTCCGGGAAGGTCAAGAACATCGTGATGATCGAGAACATCGACGTGTACGGGATGCCCGTCGAGGGAAGGGACTTCCTGGACCGAATCGTGACGCTTTCCAGCTCTCAGAAGCCTCTCCAGCTCAAGAAAGATATCGATGGCATCACCGGGGCTACCCAGTCCTCGAAATTGATCCTGGAGGGGATCAACGAGACCCGGGAGGTCCTGGAGGCCCTGAAGAAGTATCAAGATCTGGTCAAAGATATCTTAAAATAGGCCAGAGGGAGAAGTAAGCGGCAACCAATAAGCCAACGTCGGACTCGGTCTTTAATTTTCAATTTTTAATTTTCAATAAACCAGGAATTTCCATTTTGAGATTGCTTCGTCCCCTTCGCTGCGCTCTGGGCTTCGGCTCACTGCGCTCCTCGCAATGACCCGATTTTGTCATTGCGAGCGAAGCGAAGCAATCTAAGTTTTCAATTTTCAATTTTCAATCCCTATGATCTCCCTGACCCTGGCCTACATGATGGGATTGGTCCTGGGGCGTCTCTTCTCCCTCGGCCCATTGGCCCTGTTCCTCTATTCCCTGGCGCTTCTGGCTTGCCTCGTCGGCTTGGGAATCGGAAAGTGGAGAGAGCCTCCTCGGGCAAGGAGAAGGCGGCCCGGACTGTCCCGGATCGTCCGTTTCTCCCCCCTGCTGCTGGCCTGCGTTCTCTTGGGGCATGCCCACCTTGGCCTGCGGGGTCACCTGTTCCCTCCCCATCCTCGGAGCCTGAGCCACTACCAGTTCCCCGGCCCGGTAGACTTGACGGGGACCCTCTGCTTGCCCCCCGAGGTGTCCCCCGGCCGGCTCTGGCTCTACCTGGAGGTCGAGGAAATCTCCTGGCAGGGAAGGAGGTACCGGGTGGAGGGAAGGGCCAGGATCGCCTTTTACGCCCTCCTGGGAAGCGGAGAGCTCGCGTACGGAGACCGGCTGGAGATCCGGCAGATATGGCTCCGGCCAGCCCGGGGGTTCCGGAACTTTGGCGGCTTCGACTACGAGGCCTACCTGGCCCAGCGAGGGATCCAGGCCCTGGGGAGCCTCAGCCGCCCGGAGGGGCTATCGATCCTGGCTCGGAACCAAGGCAGCCCCGGGTGGGCCTGGATCTACCGGCTCAGAGGGCGGATGCTGGCCTTCCTGGACCGGGCCGCGCAGGATCCCGGCCGGGCCTCCCTCAAGGCGATCGTCCTGGGAGAACGAGGGGCCCTTTCCCCGGAGATGGTGCGGGTATTCAACGAGTCGGGAATCACCCACCTGCTGGCGATCTCCGGACAGCAGGTGGGGCTGGTGGCCCTGGCTGCCTTCGGCCTCCTCAGGCATTTCCTCGCCTTCGTTCGATTCGACCTTCTCTTTCGCTATCCTTTAACCCTTCGCCCCTCTAAAGTGGCGGCTCTCTTGACCTTTTGGCCGGTCCTGCTCTATTCCCTGCTGGTGGGCGGAGGACACTCGGTAACCCGGGCGACCCTCATGGTGGCGGTCTATCTGGCTACCGTGATACTCGATCGACCGCGAGACCTGGCCCACACCCTGGCCCTGGCGGCCCTCCTCATCCTGTTGTGGCAACCGGAGGCCCTGTTCGATATTGGCTTCCAGTTGTCCTTTGCGGCCGTAGGGGGGATCCTCCTGGCCGTTTCCCGCTTCCCCTCCCGCTCGGAAGGGGAAGGAGCGCCCTCGATCAGGCGAAAGCTATCCCTGTTCCTGCTCATCTCCCTCTACGCCAACCTGAGCACCCTACCTCTGGTGGTTTACTATTTCCAGCGGATCTCACTGGTGGGGCCGTTGACCAACCTGGCCGCCATCCCCCTATCCTCGGCCGCTGTGCCCCTGGGCTTGCTGGCCTGCCTGCTCTCTCTGGTCCATGACCTGCTGGCCATTCCTCCCCTGGCCATGAGCCTGCTCCTCTTCGATGCGACTTACTTCCTGGCGCGGATGCTGGCTCGCCTGCCCCAGGCTTCTATCCCGTTGCCCGCTCCCTCGATCCTGACCCTGATTGCCTTTTACACCCTCCTGATCTCGACCGTCCTCCTGCGGCCTGCTCCTCGAGAGCGGAGGGGCGGAGGGGCAGAGGGGCGGAGGGACAGAGGAGCAGAGGAAATGCTCCCCCGCTCCCCTGCTCCCCTGCTCCCCTGCTCTAAGTGGGCAGCGTCCATCTCCGCCCTGATCCTCGTTCTTTCCCTTTCCTGGCGAC
The DNA here is from genome assembly GCA_016176845.1 of Nitrospinota bacterium. Classification (GTDB taxonomy): domain Bacteria; phylum 2-12-FULL-45-22; class 2-12-FULL-45-22; order 2-12-FULL-45-22; family JACOWJ01; genus JACOWJ01. Next base: position 238 of record JACOWJ010000043.1, on the reverse strand, counting down.
AGATCGTTCATCCATCTACCGGCCTCCTGAGGGCCACCTTCGTGGATTTGGGGCCAGGAGAGGCTTCCCTGCTGCGGCTTCCAGGCGGAAAGACCCTGCTCTACCTCGGAGGGGGCCTGCGTCCCTGGGGCCTCCATGGGGCCGAAGGGGCGATTGCCTCCCTCCTGCACTGGGAAGGGGTCGACCGGATTGACTGGCTGGTGGCCGGCCGGCTCACCTTTACCCACCTCAAGATGCT
>JACOWJ010000026.1 GCA_016176845.1 Nitrospinota bacterium | reverse complement strand
CAGCTCAATGCCAGATAGCGAGCATCTCGTTTTTCCAGCTCCCTACCTACTGCGGTAACGGCCATTACAGGGATACCATACTCCTCGGCCTCATTGACCAGCTTTGCTAAATTCGATAAGGTTTGGTGCTCGTAATCGCTCCCCACGAAGACAGAAATACCGACTGCGGCAACGTTCAGCCGGAGGGCTTCTTTGATAGAAGTCGTGAGCGTCTCATTGGCCAGATCTTTACCCACCATACTGGTGCCGCCAGAAACCCGAAGGATGACGGGTGACAAAGAGGGCATCACAATAAGGGAGAAGAGGCGCAATGGTCTCCCCGGGCCTTTCCAGTTTGGCCGTGGGCCCTTGAAAATATCCGTGGTCAATGGGCAAAAAGAAACAATGACCGTCGGGTTGAATCAGTTGTGACATGCGACTTTTCATTCCCCAGTCCATTTTAAATGATCCTCCTCTTCCTGATCCCTAACTTAAGGCTACCGCTGCGGCTCGATAATCACCTTCATGGAGTCCTGACCTTGGGCAACCAGTTGAAACCCGAGACCGGCTTCTGCCAGGCTTAGCCGATGCGTGATCATGTCCCGCACCCGGACCCTGCGGGAGCGAATCAGCTCCACGGCCGTGGTGTAATCTGCGGGACTCCCGGCATAGGAGGTTGTCAGGGTGATATCGTTCCGGAAAAAGAGCTCGTTGATCGAAATCGGGATGGTGACCCCGGGTCCGGTGGGGGCGAAAAACAGCACGGTACCCCCGCGCTCTACCGACTGCAAGGCCTGCGCGATCGCCGAGCTGGCCCCCGTGCATACCAACACCCGATCGGCCAGGCGGCCATGGTTGGCTTTTCGAACCCCAGTCGGAACATCCTCTTGGGCATGGATGGCGACTTCGGCCCCAAACCGACGGGCAGCTTCCAGCCGATACTCGGCGATATCGGTCGCGATGATGCGTCCCGCTCCTTGCGCTCGGGCCAGCTCCAGGTGGAGCAGCCCTGCCATTCCACACCCCATGATGAGCACGCTCTGGCCCGGCTGGATATGGGCCATTTTTTGACCGCGTAGGACGCAGGCCAAAGGCTCGGTAAAGGTTCCTTCTTCAAAGGATACCTCATCGGGCAAGAGATACACCCCACGGTCCACGTTAATCGCCGGTAACCGGATGTATTCGGCAAAGCCTCCGGGATCGAAATTGGTTTGGCGGAGGGTATCGCATACCGTATGATGATCGTTCAGGCAGTAATGACAAGTGTTACATGGGACATGATGCGCCACAGAGACACGATCGCCTTCCCGATACCGCGATACCCCATCTCCGATAGCGCAGACTTCGCCGGCAATTTCATGTCCCAGTACCAAAGGCGCCTTGTGAATCCGATACCACTCCATTACATCGCTGCCACAAATCCCACTGGCCGCTACCTTAATCAACAATTCCCCGGGGCCAATTTCTGGAACCGGCATCTCCTCCGCCCTTACATCCCGATTGTTGTAATACATCGCAATTCGCATCATATTTATCCCTCTGCAGATCATTTCCCCGGGGGTTGGTAAAGACGTGCGATAAGACGCTTTCCCTTCATTTTGCTGTATGCCCAGCGTAGTCAGTACGCAGGGCCTCCTGGGGAGGGAACGAACCAACGCCAAGGCACCAAGCCTATCGACACTGTACCACTCTTTTCCCAAAAGTCAATCCCCAATAACGGCGTGCTCCTTCATTCATCTTGGGTTCCGCTGCGACCCGGATCACAAGCTGAAAAACCCCCTTGACTTTCTCCATCACCGGAGGTAATCTGCCTCATAGGTAAGAATTCCCGCTCGCGAAGCGGGCTATGGTGCTTGATGACTGAGGCAGGGAGAGAGCGGAGGAATTTATGAAATTCTTTATCGATACGGCCAATATCCAGGAGATCCGCGAGGCCAATAGCTGGGGCGTGATCGATGGGGTCACCACCAATCCGTCTCTGGTAGCCAAAGAGAAGAGGAGCTTCCGAGAGCTGATCGAGGAGATCTGCGCAATCATCGATGGCCCTATCAGCGCGGAGGTGGTGAGCCACGAGGCGCCGGGGATGGTGCGAGAGGCCAGAGTGTTGGCAGAGATCAGCCGAAATATTGTCATCAAGATCCCCATGACCACCGAGGGGCTCAAAGCCACCCGGATCCTGAAAGAGGAGGGGATTGACAGCAATGTCACACTGCTCTTCTCCCCCACCCAGGCCCTCCTGGCGGCCAAGGCCGGGGCCCGTTACGTTAGCCCCTTCGTGGGCCGACTGGATGATATCGGCCACGGGGGGATGGAGTTGGTCGAGCAGATCCTGACCATCTACCAAAACTATGCCTTCTCCACCGAGATCATCGTGGCCAGCATTCGCCATCCCTTGCATGTGGTGTCCGCTGCCCTCATGGGGGCCCATGTTGCCACCATCCCCTTCAAGGTGATCGAGCAGCTGGTGAAGCACCCATTAACCGATATCGGGATCGAGCGATTCCTGGCCGATTGGGAAAAGGTCCCCAAATAGCTGGGCGGTAATCAAGGAGGTAACCATCTATGCCCCTTTATGAGTTTCATTGTCTCAAGTGCGAGAAGGACTTCGAAAAGTTGGTCCTCTCTTCCTCCCGAGAGATACACTGTCCCGATTGTGGGACTCCGGAGATCGAAAAGAAATTCTCCGTTTTCGGCATTAAGAGCGGCAGCAGCTTTTCCAGCTCCATGGGAGGGGGCAACTGCGGCTCCTGTACCGCGAGCAGTTGCAGCAGCTGCCATTGATACCAGGAATGGGGTTCCCTCACGGATGATTCGTTATGCCGTCCTGACCATCAGCGATAAAGGAGCCCGAGGTGAGCGAGAGGATCGAAGCGGTGCCGCCATCCGGGAGATGCTTACCGCTCCCCCGTACCAGCTGTGCCATTACCGAATCCTCCCGGACGAGAAGGAGGAGATTGCCCAGTCTCTGCGGGACCTGGCGGATGGAGGCGAGGTGGACCTGGTGGTCACCACTGGGGGGACGGGCCTGGCGCCGAGGGATGTGACGCCGGAGGCGACCGCTGCGGTCATCGAGCGGGAAGTGCCAGGCCTGGCCGAGGCGATGCGCATGGAGGGCCTGAAGGTGACCCCTCTGGCCATGCTCTCCCGGGCAGTGGCGGGCATTCGCAAGGGAACCCTGATCGTGAATCTGCCGGGTAGCCCCAAGGGAGCCAGGGAGAACCTGGCCGTCATCCTTCCGGTTCTGCCGCATGCCATCGAGAAGCTCTTGGGGGATCCGGGGGAATGCGGTACGGAAACCCCCTGAAAGTGATCTTGCCTTCGGGAACGGGATATGTTAGAATTACACTGGTTATTTTTTGGGATAGCCGGAACCGGCGAGCCCAAAGAGATTATTCGTATTTCCATAAGGAGAGCCGTGGATGCGTGAGCGGATCGAGCAGGTTCTAGAGAAGATTCGGCCATTTCTGCAGTACGAGGGTGGAGACGTCGAGCTGGTAGAAGTGGATGGAGGTATTGTGAAAGTGCGGCTGACGGGGGCGTGCGGGAGTTGTCCCGCCTCCCAGATGACGCTGAAGATGGGCGTGGAGAGAAAACTTAAGGAAGAAATCCCCGAGGTTCAAGAAGTCGTCTCGGTGGAATAAGCGGATCGAGAGAGGCGTTTATTTAAGAGCGAGATGGGAGAAAAGTAGCGATATCCGAGCTCTTGGGCTACCGCCCGGTGGGTGACCTTGCCGGCGAATAGATTAAGCCCTTTGGCCAGGGCGGAGTCTTCTTGGAGGGCTTTGCGGAAGCCATGATTTGCAATTAGGAGGACGTAGGGAAGGGTCGTGTTGGTTAAGGCGTACGTGGAGGTCCGGGCAACGGCGCTGGGCATATTGGTCACGCAGTAGTGGATGACGCCCTGATGGACGTAAGTGGGATGACTGAGGGAGGTAGGCCTGGAGGACTCAGCACAGCCACCCTGGTCGATCGCGACATCGATTAAGACGGAGCCCTTTTTCATCGTATCCAACATCTCTTCTGTGATCAGACGGGGGGCTTTGGCTCCAGGGATTAAGACGCTTCCCACAACGACATCGGCCATGCTCAGGGCCTGCAAGATGTTAGGGTAGTTCGACATCAGCGCCTTGATCCGATTGCCGAAGAGGTCATCGAGGTAGGCTAGCTTCGCATGGTGGATGTCCAGCAAGGTCGTGTCGGCCCCCAGCCCAACGGCGATTTTGGCCGCGTTGGTGCCCACGATGCCGCCGCCCAGGATGGTGACCCGGCCAGGCTCGACGCCAGGGACTCCTCCCAAGAGGACGCCACGCCCACCCTCTTCCTTTTCCAAGTATTTGGCCCCTTCTTGGATCGCCATTCTGCCCGCTATCTCGCTCATAGGAGTCAGCAGGGGCAACAGGCCGCTCTCCAACTGGACCGTCTCATAAGCGACCCCGATGATCTCCCTTTCTAAGAGGGCTTGAGTCAGGGAAGGGGAGGCCGCCAGATGGAGGTAAGAATAAAGGATTTGTCCGGTCCGTAAGAGGCCATACTCTTCGGGCAGAGGCTCCTTGACCTTCATGATCATCTCAGCCTCTCCGAAGACCTCCTCTCGGGAAGGGAGGAGCGTTGCCCCTGCCCTTTGGAACTCCTCGTCCGAGATATCGCTTCCCAGGCCGGCCCCTTTCTCGATCAAGACCCGGTGGCCGACCTGCACCAAGGTTCTAACCCCGGCTGGCACGATAGCCACGCGGTATTCGTGCTCTTTGATTTCTTTGGGAATGCCGAAGATCACGGCGAACCTTTCTCAGTTAAAGGATAGGGAGAGCTCTGGGCGAAGCCCCTGAAAAAACCTCTTTCTAATTAGCAAATGAGGTCCCTTTTGTCAAGCTCAAAGGGGACAGTTGTCTATTTGATGAGTTAAGGGGGTGATAACGATTTTAAGAGAATGGAAGAACAGGATATCTATGATTCAAATGCTCTTTGGGACAGCGAATATCTTCCTGGGCATCCAATGGGCTTTCACGCTATCTCATGACTACCGGTTTGCCTTTATAGGAGGGGTTAGCGGCCTTGTCCTGTCTCTGATCATCCTTTGGTTGGGAGAGGCATTGGGAAAGGCTTCCGCCAAAAGCATCCTCGGTGGTTTCTTGGGTTTATCCATGGGCCTGTTCACGGCCAATATGATCGTCTACTCCTTTTTCCTGGGATCGAGCTTCGATCTTTCCTTGAGAGACACCTTTAAGATCCTTTTGAGCGTGGCCTTTGGTTACCTGGGGACGCTGTTGGGGATCCGCAAAGGCGGGGAGTTGGGGCTGGGCGAGGAGACGAGGAAGACCTCCGGCCTCAAAAGATACTCGGAAAATAACTTTAAAATCCTGGACACCAGTGTGATCATCGATGGAAGGATCGCAGATATTTGTGAGACCGGCTTCATCGAGGGATCCCTGGTGATCCCTCAGTTTGTCCTCAAGGAGCTACAGTATATCGCGGACTCTTCTGATTCAGTGCGACGGAATCGAGGCCGGCGGGGCCTGGAGATCCTTCATCAGATCCAGAAAAACGCCGATCTCGACGTCCAGATCATCGAACAGGATTTCCCCAAGCTGAAGGAGGTGGACACCAAATTGGTGGCCCTGGGGAAACTGATCAGCGGGAAGATCTTGACGAACGATTTCAACCTCAACAAGATCGCTGAGCTTCAAGGGGTGACGGTGCTCAACATCAACCAGTTGGCCAACGCCTTGAAGCCGGTTGTGCTTCCCGGCGAAATCATGAACGTGTTCGTCCTGCGAGAAGGCAAGGAATACGGACAGGGTGTGGGCTACCTGGACGATGGGACCATGGTGGTGATCGATAACGCCAAGAAACAGATCGGGAGAAACGTGGAGGTGGCCGTGACGAGCATCCTGCAGACCACCGCGGGCCGGATGATCTTCGCCCGCCTCAAAGAGGAGTTTGAGAGGGGAAAGACGGAACATACCTCCAGCCTTTGGGCCTTCAGCAAAGCGAAGGAGGAGGAAAGCCAGGGCCGATGAAGGCGGAGGCGAAAGAAGCGACGCGTGTGGTGGCCTTGGTCCCGGCCGCCGGGTCTGGCCGTCGGCTGGGAGGGGAGATCCCCAAGCAGTTCCGCGCCTTAAAGGGAAAACCCTTGCTCGCCCACACGCTTCAGAGGCTTCAGGAATGCCCTCTCATTGGCGCCATCTATCCGATCGTTCCTCCAGAAGAGGTGGCTTACTGTCAACGCGAGGTGGTCGTGCCTTACGGGTTGGACAAGGTGGTGGAGGTGGTTGCGGGTGGACCGGAGCGGCAGGACTCGGTCTATCGGGGGTTTAGCCGGCTGCAGGGCCGTCCGGAGCTGGTCCTGATCCATGATGGGGTCCGACCCTTCGTCAGTGCGCGCCTTCTCCAGGAAACGCTCCGGGCAGCAGAGCTCTTTGGGGCGGCGGTTGCCGCCCTTCCCTGCGTCGATACCATCAAGGAGGTGGATGAAGAAGGCATCGTCTGCCGCACCCTGGACCGAAGGCGGCTATGGCAAGTTCAGACCCCCCAGGCCTTTCGGCTCCCCCTTTTAAGGGAGGCCCTGGAGATGGCCGTAGCCGAAGGGTTTTGGGCCACCGATGAGGCCTGTTTGGTGGAGCGGACCGGCCATCCCGTCCGGGTGATCTCGGGGGAGTCTTACAACCTCAAGGTGACCGTTCAGGCGGACCTGCAGTTGGCAGAGTGGATTCTGGAGAAGGGGTATGCGTGAGGATCGGTTTCGGTTATGATGTCCATCCCCTGGCCGAGGGCAGAAGGTTGGTCTTGGGGGGGGTAGAGGTGCCTTACGATCGCGGGCTGGATGGCCATTCCGATGCGGATGTCCTGATCCATGCGGTCTGCGATGCCTTGCTGGGGGCGATGGCAGAGGGAGATATGGGGAAACATTTTCCCGACTCTTCGCCGCGATACCAGGATATCTCCAGCCGAGTGCTGCTCGGGGAGGTCGTTGCCCTGGCGGAAAGGAAGGGGGTAGAGGTGGTCAACCTCGATGCCACCGTGGTGGCCCAAGCCCCCAAGCTTCAGCCCTATCTTTCCCAGATGGGCGAGGTCCTGGCCCAACTCCTGGGCATCTCTCCGGGAGCCGCCAACGTAAAGGCTAAGACCACGGAGGGGCTGGGGTTTCCGGGACGTGGAGAGGGGATCGCCGCTTACGCGGTGGTGTTGATCCGGATTCGGGATGGGACGAGGATCGGCTGAGGATGGAGAAGAGCGCGCAATGGCCTTAAAGATTTACAACACGTTGACGCAGAAGAAGGAGCTTTTCCATCCCCTGCGGGAGGGGAAGGTGGGGATGTACGTGTGCGGGATCACCGCCTACGACCTCTGCCACGTGGGGCATGCGCGGGCTTTTGTCGTCTTCGATGTGATCTCCCGCTACCTGAAGTACCGGGGGTACGAGGTCACTTACGTGCGGAACTTTACCGATATCGATGACAAGATCATCGCCCGGGCCCAACGGGAGGGAGCCGGCTGCGAGGAAGTCGTGGGGAGGTACATCGAGAGGTTCCAGCAGGATATGGCTGCCCTGAGGGTTGAAAGGCCTCAGGTGGAGCCCCGCGTGACCGAGCACCTGCCCGAGATCATCGAGCTCATCCAGGGTCTGATCGCCAAAGGGTATGCCTATCCCGTGGATGGGGACATCTATTACGCGGTGGAGAGGTTTCCTTCCTACGGTAGGCTCTCGGGCAGGAACCTCCAAGAGCTGCAGGCGGGGGCCCGCATCGAGGTGGACGCGCGGAAGGCCAACCCCCTGGATTTCGCCTTATGGAAGGCCGGCAAACCAGGCGAGCCGGCCTGGGACAGCCCTTGGGGAAAGGGACGTCCGGGGTGGCACATCGAGTGCTCCGCCATGAGCATGAAATACCTGGGGGAGGGATTCGATATCCATGGGGGAGGGCAGGACCTGATCTTCCCCCACCATGAGAACGAGATCGCGCAATCCGAGGCCTATACGGGCCGCCCATTCGCCCGCTATTGGGTCCACAATGGCTTCATCAACATCAACCAGGAGAAGATGTCCAAGTCGGCCGGGAACTTCTTCACCATCGCGGAGATCCTGGAGCGGTATCATCCCGAGGTGATTCGGCTCTTTCTGTTGTCCAAGCATTATCGCAGTCCCATCGATTTCGCTCCCCAGCACGTCGAGCAGAGCCACCGGGGCCTCAACGAGCTGTATCGGCTGCGGCGGCAGCTGGAGGAGGTCCTGAAGGAGCGGGGGACAGGGATGCCCGGCGGCATTGTGGTGGAAGCGCTCAACGACGAAGAGCGGAGCCTCTACCGGGAGTTGCAACTCTGGCGGGGTCGGTTTGAAGAGGCCATGGACAACGATTTCAACACCGCGAGGGCTCTGGGCTACCTGTTTCAGTGGGGCAAACGGCTGGGCCAGCTCCTGGAGGGGGCTGATGGCAGGCCAGCGGCCGTCTCCCTGTTGCGAGAGGCCTGGGAGGAGATGCTGGGCGTAGGGCGGGTGCTGGGCCTCTTCCTTTCGGCGCCGGCGGACTACCCATTGGAGGAAGAGCGGGGAGCCAGCTTCGCGTGGGTCGACCTGGTGGCAGCCGTGGAGCGGGGCGAAGGGGAGATCTGCCGCTGGTTGTCTCCCGACGAGCTGGTCCGGTTGAAGGAGCGGATCGTGCGAAGGGACCATGCCCGTCAGGGGAAGGATTGGCCTGAGGCCGACCGGATTCGCGAGGAGCTGTCTCGGGAGGGGATTACCCTGGAGGATACTCCGGCCGGGACCGGCATCCGATTTCGGGGATAAGGGGAGGGCACAGGGGCAATTTGCCAAATGATGGAGAAAAAGGGGAAAATCGAGCGATATTTCCCCCAAAATCCCTGAGAATCCGCGAACATTTCTCCTTGACAAAAAAAGTGAATCCCTCTATATTTATGTTTTCTTGTGCGCTGGCGTAGCTCAGCAGGTAGAGCAACTGATTTGTAATCAGTGGGTCGGGGGTTCAAATCCCTTCGCCAGCTCCAGAGGTGCGAAAGAGAGAAGAGGGCCTTTTCTTCCGGAAGAGAAAGAGCATGGGAGGCGGTTTCCTGGGGAGGTTCCCGAGCGGCCAAAGGGAACAGACTGTAAATCTGTCGGCGACAGCCTTCGGAGGTTCGAATCCTCCCCTCCCCATCAGGGTTCTAAATCGGTTTGGGCCGGCTTACAGGAAACCTGGGCGGGAATAGCTCAGTTGGTAGAGCATCAGCCTTCCAAGCTGAGGGTCGCGGGTTCGAATCCCGTTTCCCGCTCCATTTTTACGGAGGTATGATCCTGGGGAGGGCAACAGGCAGCGCGCTTTAGCCAGGTGGTGGATCTCATCGATGGCCCACGTAGCTCAGCCGGCAGAGCACCTCATTGGTAATGAGGAGGTCACCGGTTCAAATCCGGTCGTGGGCTCCAATCGGCTGTCAGGATTGCAGGGGCAGGGAACAGCATGAGAGAGACGGTTACTCTGGCTTGCACCGAGTGCAAGGGACGCAATTACACGACGGACAAAAACCGCAAGAAACATCCGGATCGGCTGGAGCTGAAGAAATATTGCCGGTCCTGTCGGCAGCATACTCCTCATCGGGAAACCAAATAGGATTCAGAGAGAATGGGGATGCTTCGGTAGCAGGCCAGTAGCTCGAACGGCTAGAGCACCGGACTCCAAATCCGGGGGATGGGGGTTCGAATCCCTCCTGGCCTGCCAGATTCCTCGGGGCCCACGGCAAAGAGCAAGGCAAAAAAGAAGATGTTCGATCCGATAGAGCAGTTCAAGAAATTCCAGCAATTTTCTAAGGAGTCTTGGGGAGAGATTAAAAAAGTCTCCTGGCCAGCCAGGAAGGAGACGATCGCATCCACCGTGGCGGTGATCGTCTCCGTTTTGCTCATCGCAACGTTCCTGGGCCTGGTCGACTTGCTCCTCTCCAAGGTGGTGGGAGGAGTAATCAAATACGGGAATCTCAGGTGATCTCATCCATGGTCAAGAAATGGTATGTCATCCATACCTACTCCGGCTTTGAGGGCCAGGTGAAAGCAAGCCTGGAGGAGCGAATCAAGAGCGCTGGGCTACAAGATTTTTTCGCCCGCATCTTGATCCCCAGCGAGGACGTCATGGAAAGCCGGGGAGGTAAGAAGCGGGTCATCCCCAGGAAGTTCTTCCCGGGGTATGTCCTCGTTGAGATGGAGATGAGCGAGGGCACGTGGTATCTCGTCAAGAATACCCCCAAAGTGACCGGCTTCCTGGGAGGCATGAACGACCCTACCCCTTTGCTGGATCATGAGGCGGAACAGCTGTTGCTGCAGTTGGAGGGCAAGGCCCCCAGACTCAAGCACAAGCTGGAGTTCGAGCGCGGAGAGACCGTTAAGGTCGTCCAGGGTCCTTTCGCCAATTTCACCGGTGTGATCGACGAAGTCAACCCGGAGAGGGGCAAGCTGAAGGTGATGGTCTCCATCTTCGGAAGGAGCACACCCCTGGAGCTAGAATTCTCTCAGGTGGAGAAGGTCTAACTGCCTATCCGAAAACTCCCTGGTTCGAGAAGCGAAGCTTACTTAAGCACCGCTTCGGACACCTCTCTTTCAACCCCTTTTCCGGTCGAAAAAGCCTTTCGGGAGGTTTTTGGATAGGTCCTCAGGTGGAGGAGTGGGCCGGCTGAGCCAAGACGGCCTCCGGATCTGGCGATCTCGTCAGGTTGCTTAAACTCAGGAGCGAGTGGAAAGATGGCAAAAGAGGTAACCGGCTCGGTGAAATTGCAGATCCCGGCAGGGCAAGCCACCCCGGCACCGCCTGTGGGCCCGGCTTTGGGGCAGCACGGGGTCAACATCATGGAGTTCTGCAAGTCCTTCAATGCCCAGACCCAGGATCGACAGGGACTTATCATCCCGGTCGTGGTGACGATTTACTCGGATCGAACCTTTACCTTCGTGACCAAATCCCCGCCTGCCGCTATCTTGCTCAAGCAGGCCGCAGGTATCGCCAAGGGCTCCTCCAAACCCAAGCGAGAGAAAGTGGGTCAGGTGACCCGGATCCAGATCCGGCAGATCGCCCAGCAGAAGGGCAAGGACCTCAACGCCAATGATTTGGAGGCGGCTATGCGGATCATCGAGGGGACGGCCAGGGGAATGGGCATCGAGGTAATCGCCGATTGAGCGGCTAAGACCTAAGCTTGGGGCAGGCGAGAAGAGGAGTCTTTGCGCTTCGGGTTCTAGGTCTTGAGTTTTTTTCGGGAGAATCCAAGCAATGCCAAACCGAGGAAAGAGATATCTGGAAGCCTTGAAGGTGATCGATCGAGAGAAGAGATATCCCCTGGAAGAGGCCCTGGAGCTGGTCAAAAAGACGGCTTGCGCCAAGTTCGATGAGACCGTGGAGATCGCCGTCAAGTTGGGCGTCAACCCCAAGCATGCGGATCAGATGGTTCGGGGCAGTGTGGTGCTCCCCAAGGGGTCCGGCAAGAGCGTGCGGGTCCTGGTTTTCGCCAAGGGGGAGAAGGAGAAGGAGGCCTTCGAGGCTGGAGCGGACTACGTGGGGGCCGAGGATCTGGTGGAGAAGATCCAGGGCGGCTGGCTGGATTTTGATCGAGCCATCGCCACCCCGGACATGATGGGGACGGTGGGCCGGTTGGGAAAGATCTTGGGGCCACGGGGGTTGATGCCGAACCCAAAGTCCGGGACGGTGACCTTCGATATCGCCCGGGCGGTGGCCGAGGTCAAGGCAGGCAAGATCGAGTTTCGGGTGGACAAGGCCGGCATCATGCACGTCCCCCTGGGCAAGATCAGCTTCTCTCCGGAGGCCTTGAAGGAGAACGCGGGGGCCTTTTTGGAGATGTTGGTCAAGCTCAAGCCTGCCTCCAGCAAGGGACAATACATCCGAGGGATGGCAATCTCCTCCACCATGGGGCCAGGGATCAAATTGGATCCCGTCCAGGTTGCCAGCCTCTTGAGGTAAGGGGCCCCGTTTGGGGGAGGGTTTAATATGAAAATAGCCCCTCACCCCAACCCTCTCCCCCGAAGGGAGAGGGGGCCTCACAGGCCATTTTCATGGGCTTGGGTGCCTATTAGGTATGACCGGTTACCGTGAAAATGCCCGGGTCTTTCTGAAGGACCTTTTCCTCTGCGGGGACGACCCACCCTGGTGGGTCATGATGGTTTACGGGTCTTCCAATGAGGGATCTTGTTTTAGAGCGGACAGCGGACGAAGGGTCCTGGAAGGAGGTGGGATCGAACTTGGCGGACAAGGCGAAGACCGACATGGTGGAAGAGTTGCGCGTTAAGTTCCAGCGGGTTAAAGGGATGATCCTGGTGGATTTCAGGGGTTTGAACGTCCGGAAGATGACCGAGCTGAGGGCACAATTGAGAGAGGCCGGGATCGAGTACCTGGTGGTCAAGAATACCCTGGCCAAGCGAGCCGCGCAAGGGACAGAGGTTGAGAAGGCCGCAGACCTGTTCGCGGGGCCCACAGCGGTGGCCTACAGTTATCAGGACGAGTTGGCCCCGGCCAAAGTCCTTACTTCCTTCATCAAAAAGCAGGGTCCAAAAGAGCGCCCTATACAAATCAAGGGCGGAGTCCTGGACGGTGCTGCGGTGAGGCCCGATGAGGTTGCGGCTGTCGCCAACCTGCCCGCGAAGCCGGTGCTGCTCAGCCACTTGCTGAGCCAGTTGCAGGCACCAGCGGCCAACCTGGTCGGGGTGCTCCAAGGGGTCTTAAGGGATTTCCTGTACGTCCTTAAAGCGCTCGAGGAGAAAAAGGGGCCGGCGGACGCGTTCCCCGAGCAACCCGACGGATTCTAACCCCGGCGAGCGGGAGCGCTTGAAGGCATATAGATCGATGTAGGCCGAAGAAAGGCGGCCTTAGCAGCTTGCGGTCTCGTCGGGCTGCTTAAACCGAGAGAAGATGTCCGATATCACGAAAGAAGCCGTGGTGAGCTTCATCGAGAATATGACCGTCTTGGATCTGTCAAAGTTCATTAAGGAGCTGGAGGAAAAGTTTGGAGTCACGGCTGCCGCCCCTGCCATGGCCATGATGGCTCCTACAGCTATGGCCGAGAAGCCCGTCGAGGAAGAGAAGACCTCCTTTATGGTTCTGCTGAAGGGCGCGGGCGAGAAGAAGATTCAGGTGATTAAGGAGGTCAGAGCCCTGACCAGCTTGGGCCTCAAGGAGGCCAAGGAGCTGGTGGATACTGCCCCCAAACCAGTGAAAGAGGGGGTCTCAAAAGAAGAGGCCGAGGAGATCCGCAAGAAGCTGGAGGAGGCCGGAGCAGAAGTGGAGGTCAAGTAGCCTGACCCGTTTCAAAGAAATGAAAATGATATGATATACAGAAGTTGAGGTGAAGCTTAATGGCCAAAATTGGTGTTTCAACCAATGGCAAGCTGAGGGAGAGGAAAGATTTTTCTCGGATCCCAACCATCATTGAGCTGCCCAATCTGATCGAGATCCAGCAGGAGTCTTACCGCCGGTTCTTACAGTTGGACGTCAATCCCTATGAGCGAGAAGACATCGGGCTGGAGTCGGTCTTCCGCAGCGTCTTCCCCATCAGTGATTTCAGCGAAACGGCTTTCCTGGAGCACGTGGGGTACGAGATCGGCACGTGGGCGTGCGGCTGCGGCGAGTACAAGGAGCTGGGTGGTCCCCGGGTAGTCTGCTCTCGCTGTAACCAGCATGTGCTCTATAAACCCAAGTATGAAGTGGAAGAGTGCAAGCTGCGGGGGATGACCTACGCGGATCCCTTGAGGATCATGGTGCGTCTGGTAATCAATGAGAAGGATGAGGAGACCGGAGGCCTGAGGCTTCTGGACGTGAAGCAGCAGAAGGTCTACCTGGGGGAGATCCCCCTGATCACCGACAAAGGGACGTTCATCATCAACGGGACGGAGCGTGTCATCGTCAGCCAGCTGCATCGCTCTCCAGGGGTGATCTTCGCCCATGAGAAGAGCAAAGGCCACACCAGCGGCAAGGTCCTTTACTCGGCCCGCATCATCCCCTATCGGGGCTCATGGATCGACTTTGAGTTCGATGCCAAAGACCTGCTCAACGTGAGGATCGATCGGCGGCGCAAGCTCCCGGCCACGATCCTCTTGCGGGCCCTGGGATTGACCACCGAGGACCTGCTGGCCCTCTTCTATAAGACCGAGGAGGTTTTCTACAACCCGGTCAAAGAGGAGCTCTCCAAGAAGGTCACCGATTTCCTCATCGGCCAGAAGCCCAAGGAGGACGTCATCGACCCGGAGACCGGGGAGGCCGTCGTCAAGGCCAACCGCCGGATCTCCAAGAGCGCCCTGAGGAAGATCAAGACCCTGGGGATCGATACCCTGGCCGTGCCCGAAGATGAGCTGATCGGGAAGATCAGCGCCCAGGACATCGTGGACGAGGAGACGGGAGAGGTGCTGCTGGAGGTCAACCGCGAGGTTACCCCGGGCGTCTTGGAGAAGATCAAGGGGAGAGGGATCAAGCAATTTAAGATTCTTTACATCGATAACCTCCGCTACGATTCCTCCCTGCGAGATACTCTGGCCATGGACCGGATCAGCACCTCGGATGAGGCCCTGCTGGAGATCTACAAGCGTCTCAGGCCAGGGGACCCGCCGACCAAGGAGCCGGCGGTCAAGCTCTTCAATAACCTTTTCTTCAACGCCAAGCGGTACGACCTTTCCAAGATCGGTCGGATGAAGCTCAATACCAAGCTGGGCCTGGGCATCCCCTTGGACCAAAGGACGCTAACCACCGAGGATATCGTGGCGGTCATCAAGTACCTGATCGACCTGCGACACGGCATCGGCTCGGTGGATGATATAGATAATCTGGGAAACCGGCGGGTGCGATCGGTGGGGGAACTGTTGGAGAACCAATTCCGCATCGGCCTGGTTCGCATGGAGCGGGCCCTCCGGGAACGAATGAGCATCCAGGACCTGGAGTCGGCCATGCCCCACGACCTGATCAACTCCAAGCCGATCATGGCGGCGATCAAGGAATTCTTCGGCAGCAGCCAGCTCTCGCAGTTCATGGACCAGACCAATCCCCTGTCGGAGATCACCCACAAGCGTCGCCTAAGCGCCCTGGGGCCGGGCGGGCTGACGCGGGATCGGGCGGGTTTCGAAGTCCGAGACGTGCATCCCTCCCATTACGGGCGGATCTGTCCCATCGAGACCCCGGAAGGGCCCAACATCGGCCTGATCGCTTCGCCCAGCACGTACGCCCGGGTCAACGAGTTCGGCCTGATCGAGACCCCCTATCGGAAAGTGGAGAACGGCCGGCTCACCGATCAGGTCGATCATCTGTCGGCCATCGAGGAGGAGAGATACGTCATCGCACAGGCCAATGCCGAGGTGAACGAAGAGGGCGATTTCACCCAGGAGCTGATCTCGTCCCGGAAGGGCAGCGAATTTGTGATGGTCCCGCCGGAAAAGGTCGATTACATGGACGTCTCTCCCAAGCAGCTGGTGAGCGTGGCCGCCTCGCTGATCCCGTTCCTGGAAAACGATGATGCCAACCGGGCCCTAATGGGCTCCAACATGCAACGGCAGGCAGTGCCCTTGCTGAAGACCGAGGCTCCGCTCGTGGGGACGGGCATGGAGTACATCACGGCCCGGGACTCTGGGGCGGTGGTGGTCGCCCGGGCCAACGGCACGGTGATCTCCGTGGATGCCTCGCGTATCGTAGTTCGCGTGCTGGAGGAGGAGAGAGAGGAGAGAGAAGAGAACGCTGAGCCCCGAATCGAGATTTACAACTTGACCAAGTATCAGCGTTCCAACCAGAACACCTGCCTCAATCAGAGGCCGATCATCCGAGAAGGGGAGCCCGCGGAGAAAGGAGATATCATCGCCGATGGGCCGGCCACCGATCGCGGGGAATTGGCCTTAGGCCGCAACATCCTGGTGGCCTTCATGCCTTGGGAAGGCTATAACTTTGAGGACGCTATCGTCATCAGCGAGAAGGTAGTCAAGGAGGACGTCTTTACCTCGATCCATATCGAAGAGCTGGAGGTGGAGGCGCGCGACACGAAGCAGGGCAAGGAAGAGATCACTCGCGATATCCCCAACGTGAGCGAAGAAGCCCTCAAGAGCCTCGATGAGAGCGGCATCATCCGGATCGGCTCCAAGGTGAAGCCGGGCGATATCCTGGTGGGCAAGATCACGCCTAAAGGAGAGACCCAGCTGAGCCCGGAAGAGAAGCTCCTTAAGGCGATCTTCGGCGAGAAGGCCGGTGACGTGCGAGACACCTCGTTGGTTGTGCCTCCCGGCATCGAAGGGACGGTGACCGACGTAAAAGTCTTCTCCCGCAAGGGAACGGAGAAAGACCCGAGGACGTTGTCGATCGAGGAGCAGGAGACGACCAGGATCGAGAAGGATTTTAACGACGAGATCCATCTGGTTCAAGAGGAACGAGATAAGCGGATTCGGCGGCTCCTGGCGGGGAAGATCAGCGGGGCTGAGGTCCGAGACCCGGCCACGGGCGAGGGCCTAAGCTCCAAGGGGGGCAAGCTGACTCCGGAGGTCCTTGAGCGAATAAGCTCCTATCAGCTGCTGAACCTCAAAATCGAAGGCGATAGCCAGGACTCCTTGAAGGCCGGGATCCAGGAGATGGATGCCCGGGCTGGCGAACAGATCCATATCCTTCGGACCATGCTGGAGGAGAAGATCTCCAAGATGCGCAGGGGCGACGATCTGGCCCCTGGAGTCATCAAGGTGGTCAAGGTTTACGTAGCCATGAAACGCAAGCTCTCCGTGGGCGACAAAATGGCAGGCCGGCATGGCAACAAGGGCGTCATCGCCAAGATCGTCCCCGAAGAGGATATGCCCTACTTGCCCGACGGGACGCCGATCGAGTTGATCCTCAACCCGCTTGGGGTGCCTTCACGGATGAACGTGGGTCAGATTCTGGAGACCAATCTGGGGTGGGCGGCCAAAGCCCTGGGCTATCATGTGGCCTCCCCCGTCTTCGATGGGGCTACGGAAGAGGACATCCAAAACCTCCTCCGGCAGGCAGGTTTGCCCCCATGGGGGGAGACCGTCCTGTACGATGGCAAGACGGGCGGGTCCTTCGATCAAAAGGTGGTCGTGGGCCAGATCTATATGATGAAGCTCCATCACCTGGTGGACGATAAGATCCATGCCCGCTCCACCGGTCCATACTCTTTGATCACCCAGCAACCCCTGGGGGGCAAGGCCCAGTTCGGCGGCCAGCGTCTGGGAGAGATGGAGGTATGGGCCCTGGAGGCCTATGGGGCAGCCAAGACCCTTCAGGAGATGTTGACCATCAAATCGGACGACGTCTCGGGGAGGACCCGGATGTACGAGGCCATCGTCAAGGGAGAGTATACGGCGGTGCCGAACCTGCCAGAGTCCTTCAACGTCTTGATCAAAGAGCTTCAAAGCCTGGCCTTAGATGTGGAGTTGATCGAGGGCGAAGAGAACTCAAATTAGGGGTTAGAGATTAGGGATTAGGGATTAGGGATTCGCCGGATCGGTGATCGGAGGTTGGAGGTTGGTGAAATGCATTTGCTTTTGCTAACCCCTAGCCCCTAACCCCTATTTCCTGTGTGTGAGGAGGGGTTCTTTTGACGGGCATTTTAGATTTGTTTGAAAAACCCAAAGATCCCATCAAGTTTGACGCAATCCGGATCCGGATCGCGTCGCCGGAGAAGATTCGGGCATGGTCTTCGGGAGAGGTGAAGAAGCCTGAGACCATCAACTATCGAAGCTTCAAGCCGGAGCGGGACGGCCTTTTCTGCGCCAAGATCTTTGGGCCGGTGAAGGATTGGGAGTGCAACTGCGGCAAATATAAGCGGATGAAACATCGGGGTGCGGTCTGCGAGAAGTGTGGGGTGGAGGTGATCCAGTCCAAGGTCCGCAGGGAGCGGCTGGGCCACATCGAGCTGGCCTGCCCCGTCTCCCACGTTTGGTTTTTTAGAGGATTGCCCAGCCGCATCGGCAACCTCCTGGACATGTCCCTGCGCGAGCTGGAGCGGATCCTCTATTTCGAGAACTACGTGGTGATCGATCCCGGCGAGACTTCCTTGAAATATAAGGAACTTCTTAACGAGGAGCGGCATCGGGAGACCCTGGAGCTTTACGGGGAGAAGTTCAAGGCCGGCATGGGAGCCGAGGCGATCCGCGAGCTTTTACGCGCTCTTGATTTGGATGGGATCGCGGCGCAGCTCAAGGAGGAGATCAAGGACGCGACTTCGCTGCAAAAGAAGAAGAAGCTGATCAAACGGCTCAAGATCGTGGAGGGCTTCCGCAAATCGGGTAACCGGCCCGAGTGGATGATCCTGGAGGTCATCCCGGTGTTGCCACCGGAGCTGAGGCCCCTGGTCCCCCTGGATGGCGGGGGCCGTTTCGCCACCTCAGACCTCAATGATCTTTACCGGCGAGTGATCAATCGCAACAACCGCCTCCAGCGACTCCAGGATCTGAGGGCCCCCGAGATCATTATCCGCAACGAGAAGCGAATGCTGCAGGAGGCGGTGGACGCCCTGTTTGATAACGGCCGTCGCGGCCGGATCCTGCGGGGGGCTAACAAGCGTCCCTTAAAGTCCCTGAGCGACATGCTCAAGGGAAAGCAGGGCCGCTTCCGCCAAAACCTGTTGGGCAAGCGGGTCGATTACTCGGGCCGCTCGGTGATCGTGGTGGGCCCCGAGCTCCGGCTCAACCAGTGCGGTTTGCCCAAGAAGATGGCGCTGGAGCTCTTCAAGCCCTTCATCTACCACAAGCTGGAGGAGAAGGGCTACGTGACGGCGATCAAGGCGGCCAAGAAGATGCTGGAGAAAGAAAGGCCTGAAGTGTGGGACGCCCTGGATGAGGTGATCCAGGACCACCCGGTCCTCTTGAACCGGGCCCCCACGCTGCACCGGTTGGGAATCCAGGCCTTCGACGTCTCCCTGATCGAGGGCAAGGCCATCCGGATTCACCCCTTGGTCTGCGCTGCCTTCAACGCCGACTTCGATGGCGATCAGATGGCCGTCCATGTGCCCCTGTCGCTGGATGCCCAGATGGAAGCCAAGGTGCTGATGTCCGCCACCAACAACATCCTTTCCCCGGCCAACGGCAAGCCCATTGCGGTGCCCAGCCAGGACATCGTCCTGGGGTGCTACTATTTGACCAAAGTCCGCGGTGGCTCCAAAGGCGAAGGGAAGGTCTTCTCGGATCCCCAAGAGGTGCGGACCGCTTACGATACCGGAGAGGTCGGGCTGCAAGCCAAGATCAAGGTCCGCCTGAATGGGGAGCTCGTCAGCACGACGGTGGGCCGGATCCTGCTGTACGAGATCCTGCCCAAGGAGCTCTCCTTCTCCTGCATCAACAAGCAGCTGAACAAGTCGACCCTGACGGCCCTGGTAGCCGAGTGCTACAAGAATGTCGGCCGGGACAAGACGGTCCTCTTCCTGGACAAGCTCAAGGAGATCGGGTTCCGTTACGCCACCAAGGCCGGCATATCGATCTCTATCGATGATATGAAGATCCCGGCCAGCAAGGACGAGCTGATCAACCAAGCCCGGAATGAGATAGTCGAGGTGGAGCGACAGTACCGCGACGGGCTCATCACCAACGGGGAGCGTTACAACAAGATCGTCGACATCTGGGCCCATGTGACGGAGCAGGTCTCGGAGGGAATGTTTAAGGAGCTGGAGGCCGAGGATGAGGCGGTGATACGAGGTGCCGATGGCGCCAGCCGGGAGTTCAACCCAATCTTCATCATGGCCGACTCGGGGGCCCGGGGAAGTGCCCAGCAGATTCGCCAGCTGGCCGGCATGCGGGGACTGATGGCCAAGCCCTCGGGCGAGATCATCGAGACCCCGATTACGGCCAACTTCCGCGAGGGCCTCACCGTTCTCCAGTACTTCATCTCGACGCATGGCGCCCGTAAGGGCTTGGCCGATACCTCCCTGAAGACGGCCAACTCCGGCTACCTTACTCGCCGGCTGGTGGATGTATCGCAGGATATCATCATTATGGAAAAAGACTGCGGCACCCTGAATGGGATCGACATCTTCGCCTTGGTTGAGAGCGGCGAGATCATCGCCCCGCTCTCTGAAAGGATCCTGGGCCGGATCTCCGTGGAGGACATCGTAGATCCGTTCTCCGGGGAGGTCATCGTCCGGGCCGGAGAGATGATCGATGAGGAGGCCATGGAGAAGATCGAGAACACCGCCATCGAGAGGGTCCGGATCCGCTCCGTATTGTCCTGCGAGTCCCGGAATGGGGTCTGCCAGATGTGCTATGGTAGGAACCTGGCCACAGGGGAGCTCGTGGAGATGGGAGAGGCGGTCGGCATCATCGCGGCCCAATCGATCGGGGAGCCTGGAACGCAGCTGACCATGCGAACCTTCCACATCGGCGGGACCGCCAGCAGGATCGTGGAGCAGAGCACTACGGAGGCGAAAAAGGGCGGCATCGCCCGATATGTCAACCTGAAGACGGTGGTCAATAAGGACAGCGACATCGTCGTCATGAACCGCAACGGCCAGCTGGTTGTCCATGACGAGGAAGGGCGGGAGAAGGAGCGCTATCCGATCGTCTATGGGGCCAAGCTCAAGGTCAAGGATGGCCAGATGGTCTCCGAAGCCCAGAGGCTGGTGGAGTGGGATCCATACACGACCTCGATCCTGACGGAAGTGAGCGGCCGGGTGGCCTTCGGGGATATCATCGAGGGCGTCACCATGAAGGAGGAGCTGGATGAGGTGACCGGGCTGGCCCAGAAGGTGATCTTGGACCATCAGGACGAAAAACGCCAGCCGCGGATCTCCATCAAGGACCCTCATAACCGGACCATCGGCCGCTACTTGCTGCCCGCCGGAGCCCATATCGCCGTGATGGAGGGAGATATGGTCTCGGCCGGGGACGTGCTGTCCAAGATCCCCCGGGAGACTACCAAGACCAAGGATATCACCGGAGGTCTGCCCCGGGTGGCCGAGCTGTTCGAGGCGAGAAAGCCCAAGGACCAGGCGGCCATTGCCGAGATCGATGGGACCGTCACCTTTGGCCCCTTCGTTAAGGGGATGCGAAAGGTGATCATCACCAACGAATATGGCGAGCAGCGCGAGTACCTCATTCCGCGCGGGAAACATATCAATCTCCATGAGGGCGATAAGGTCAAGGCGGGCGAGCCCTTGATGGGAGGGGCGATCAATCCCCATGATATCCTGAGCGTGTTGGGAGAGAGGGAGTTGCAGCGGTACCTGGTCAACGAGATCCAGGAGGTCTACCGGCTCCAGGGGGTGCAGATCAACGACAAGCATATCGAGGTCATTACGCGCCAGATGCTGCGCAAGGTGGTCGTCGAGGATACCGGAGACACCGACTTCCTGGTCGGGGAGCAGGTGGAGAAGGACGTCTTCAAGAATAAGAACGAAGAGGTGGTCCGGGCCGGAGGTGTCCCGGCCAAAGGGAGGCCGGTCCTCTTGGGGATCACCAAGGCCTCCTTGAGCACCGACAGCTTCATCTCGGCGGCCTCTTTCCAAGAGACCACCCGTGTGCTGACCCAGGCGGCGGTCCAGGGCAAGGTGGACCGGCTGAAGGGGCTCAAAGAGAACGTCATCATGGGCCGGCTCATCCCGGCCGGGACCGGTTCTCGGATCTACCAGGATGTGGTGATCAAGATGGCCCAAGAGGAAGAGGAATCAGCCGAAGAGGTGCGCAAGGAGGAGGGAGCCGAGCAGCTGCTCTCGGCGGTCCGCGAGTAGCCGGCGGTCTGCTTTCGTTCTTGACAAATATTCATAAAGAAGTATAATAAGGAATTTCGTTCCCAAGGCCTGGAGAGCCCCGTCCCGCTCAAAAGCTGGGGGGCTCTCCAGGAACGGGAATAGCTCGGGGCAGATGGCCAGGGAAATCGATCTGCCTGGGTCGTTTGTTCCTGATGATTCGGCGGAGGAGAGACGTTTGCCTACGATTAGCCAGCTGGTTCGGAAGGGGCGCGAGCCGGTCAAGAAGAAGACCGCGAGTCCCGCCCTGAAGGGCTGCCCCCAGAAGCGGGGCGTATGCCTGAGGGTTTATACCTCCACCCCCAAGAAGCCCAATTCCGCCTTGAGAAAGGTGGCCAGAGTGAGGCTTACCAATCGGGCAGAGGTGACGGTTTACATCCCCGGCATTGGTCACAACCTGCAAGAACACTCGATCGTCCTGATCCGGGGAGGGCGGGTGAAGGACCTTCCGGGGGTGCGCTATCATGTCATCCGGGGGACCCTGGATGCGATGGGCGTGCAGGGCCGTCGGAAGAGCCGATCCAAATACGGTGCCAAGAGGCCCAAGTAAGACGCTTGAGGGGAAGGCTATGCCGAGAAGGAAAGAGGTGACCAAACGGGTGATCTTGCCGGATCCCAAGTACCACGATGTCCTGGTAGCCAAGTGTATCAACGTGATCATGAAGAACGGCAAGAAAAGCCTGGTCGAGCGTATCTTCTATAAGGCCATGGAGATCATCGAACAGAAGGTGGGCGAGGATCCCTTGAAGATCTTCAAGAAGGCGGTTGAAAACGTCAAGCCGGTCTTGGAGGTCAAATCTCGCCGGGTGGGGGGCGCTACCTACCAGGTCCCGGTGGAGGTGCGGTCTGATCGAAGGATCGCCTTGGGCATCCGCTGGATCATCTTCAGTGCCCGGGCCCGGGGGGAGAAGACCATGCAGGAGCGGCTGGCTGCGGAACTGATGGATGCGGCCAAGGGCACAGGGACTGCGATCAAGAAAAGGGAAGACACGCACAAGATGGCCGAGGCCAACAAGGCCTTTGCTCACTACCGCTGGTAGGACGTTCTTCGTTAGCGCAGAAGTCAGGCTTCGCTTGTGAAGGGGTTTGTGGTTTGCCTAGAGAAGTTTCTTTAGAAAAAGTCAGAAATATCGGAATCATCGCCCACATCGACGCGGGGAAGACCACGACCACGGAAAGGATCCTCTATTATACGGGTCGGTCTCATCGGATCGGGGAGGTGGACGAGGGCTCTGCGGCCATGGACTGGATGGAGCAGGAGCAGGAGCGAGGCATTACTATCACCTCGGCAGCCACCACCTGTTTTTGGTTGGGCCACAAGATCAACATCATCGATACTCCGGGCCATGTGGACTTTACCGCCGAAGTTGAGCGCTCGCTGCGGGTGCTTGATGGGGCGATTGGCATCTTCTGCGCCGTGGGCGGAGTACAGCCTCAGTCGGAGACGGTATGGCGCCAGGCCGAAAAGTACCGGGTGCCACGGATCGCCTTTGTCAACAAGATGGATCGAACGGGGGCCGACTTCTTCCGTTGTGTGGAGATGATGAAGGAGCGGCTGGCCGCTCATCCCGTTCTCCTGCAGCTGCCTTTGGGTAAGGAGGGCGACTTCCGGGGAGTCATCGACCTGATCGAGATGAAGGCGATCCTTTACGAAGAGGAGTCTCTGGGCATCGTTTACCACGAAGAAGAGATCCCGGCGGAGTACCGAGAGCAGGCCGAGGAGTACCGCATCCGGCTCGTCGAGGCGGCGGCCGAGGTGGACGACGCGCTGATGGAGCGGTACCTGGCCGAGGAACCGTTGCTGCCCGAGGAGATCGAGCGCGCCCTGCGGGGGGGGACCCTCGACGACCGGATGATTCCGGTCTTCTGCGGGGCCTCCTTCAAGAACAAGGGCGTCCAGCCCTTGCTGGATGGGGTGGTCAAGTATTTGCCGTCGCCGCTGGATATCCCTTCCATGAGGGGGCATCACCCGGATACGCATCAGGAGGAGGTCCGGCAGGCCGAGGATGGGAGCCCCTTTGCGGCATTGGTCTTCAAGGTGATGACCGACCCTTATGTGGGCCAGCTCCATTTCATCCGGATCTATTCCGGGATCTTGACGCAGGGCTCCACGGTGTATAACTCCACCCATGGAGGGAAGGAGAGGATCGGCCGGCTGCTGAAGATGCATGCCAACAAGCGAGAGGATATCGAGGAGGGCCGCGCGGGAGATATCGTGGCCGCCGTGGGCCTCAAGAAGGCCCTGACAGGGGATACGCTCTGCGAGAGGGGGCGGCCGATCGTGTTGGAGGCGATGGAGTTTCCCGAGCCGGTGATCGCGGTAGCGATCGAGCCCAAGACCAAGGCGGATCAGGAGAAATTGAGCCTGTCGCTGAACAAGCTCTCCCAGGAGGACCCGACCTTCCAGGTGGGGGTCGATCGTGACACCGGCCAGACGCTCATCTCCGGCATGGGGGAGTTGCATTTAGAGATTTTAATCGATAGACTATTCAGAGAATTTAAGATCTCGGCCAACGTCTCTCGGCCGCAAGTGGCCTACAAGGAGACGATCCAGGCCGAGGCCAAGGCCGAAGGCCGGTTCATCCGCCAGACGGGTGGAAGGGGACAATATGGTTGTGTCTCCCTGATGGTTGCCCCGCTGGAGCGGGGGAAAGGCTTTGTCTTTGAAAATAAAATCATTGGAGGATCCATCCCGAGGGAGTATATCCCGGCAGTGGAGCAAGGAGTCAAGGAGGCCCTGGAGAACGGGGTCCTGGCAGGCTATCCGCTGACGGACCTCAAGGTCGCCCTCTACGATGGCTCTTACCACGAGGTGGATTCCTCCGAGTTGGCCTTTAAGATCGCCGGCTCGATGGCCTTGAAAGAGGCTGCGAAGAAGGCCCGCCCCGTCCTCTTGGAGCCCATTATGGATGTGGAGGTGGTGGTCCCCGAAGAGTTTGTCGGGGAGGTCACCGGGGATTTGAGCTCCCGCCGGGGCAAGATCATGGGCATGGGCAGCCGGGCAGGGGCAAGGGTGATCCGGGCCAATGTTCCCTTGGCGGAGATGTTCGGTTATGCGACTGACCTGCGCTCTTCTACGCAGGGCCGGGCCACGTACACGATGGAGTTCTCCCATTATGGTCCAATACCGGCCCACTTGAGCGAGGCCATCCTCTCGGGGGACTTTAAGAAACGGGAGACGAGAAGGACGGTAGCTTGAAAAGCTTTAAGGAGGAGGTAAATCAGCAATGGCCAAAGAGAAATTTGCAAGGACCAAGCCTCACGTAAATGTCGGTACGATCGGCCACATCGATCATGGCAAGACCACGTTGACGGCTGCCATTACGCTGGTCTTGTCGAAGCGGGGGATGGCCAGTTTCGTGCCCTTCGATGAGATCGACAAGGCGCCGGAAGAGAAGGAGCGGGGGATTACCATCGCCACCGCCCACGTCGAGTACCAGACCGCCAATCGCCATTATGCCCATGTCGATTGCCCTGGCCATGCTGATTACATCAAGAACATGATCACCGGGGCTGCGCAGATGGACGGGGCGATCCTGGTGGTCAGCGCCGCCGATGGCCCCATGCCCCAGACGCGGGAGCACATCCTGCTGGCTCGCCAGGTCGGGGTGCCCTACATCCTGGTCTTCATGAACAAGGCCGACGCGGTGGACGACAAGGAGCTGCTGGAGCTGGTGGAGCTGGAGGTGCGAGAGCTGCTGAGCAAGTACTCCTTCCCGGGGGATGAGGTGCCCGTGATCGCGGGATCCGCCCTGAACGCCCTGAACTGCGGCTGCGGCAAGGACACCTGCGAGAGCTGCAAGCCCATCCTCGAGCTGATGGAGGCGGTCGATAGTTCTGTCCCCACGCCGGTGCGGGACATCGATAAGCCCTTCCTGATGTCGGTTGAGGACGTCTTCACCATCTCCGGCCGGGGGACCGTGGCGACCGGGAGGGTCGAGCGCGGGGTCATCAAGGTCGGGGAGGAGGTGGAGATCGTCGGCTTCCGCAAAACCGTCAAGACGGTGGCCACGGGGGTCGAAATGTTCCGCAAGATCCTGGATCAGGGACAGGCGGGCGATAACATCGGGGTGTTGCTGCGAGGCGTCAAGCGGGAAGAGATCGAGCGGGGGCAAGTGTTGGCCAAGCCGGCAAGCATTACCCCGCATACCAAGTTCCGGGCCGAGACCTATATCTTGAGCAAAGAGGAGGGCGGGCGACATACCCCCTTCTTCAACGGCTACCGGCCTCAATTTTACTTCCGGACAACGGACGTGACCGGGGTGGTGGAGCTGCCCGAGGGGGTGGAGATGGTGATGCCTGGGGATAACGTCGGCTTGAAGGTCGATCTGATCACCCCGATCGCCATGGAGAAGGAGCTGCGATTCGCTATCCGTGAGGGTGGCCGGACCGTAGGGGCAGGTGTAATCAGCGAGATCATCGAATAGAGGGGGGCTATCCCGGCCTTACGAAGGTGCGCCCGCAAGGGGGGCCCGATAGGAGACTTCTTTGTCAAGAGAGGTTATGGCGAACCAAAAGATCAGGATCCACCTGAAGGCTTACGATCACAGGGTATTGGATCAGTCCGTGGGGGAGATCGTGGAGACGGCCAAGAAGACCGGGGCCAAGGTGGTCGGGCCAATTCCCCTTCCCACCGTCAAGAACAAGTTCACCGTCTTGAGGTCACCCCACGTGGATAAGAAATCGCGGGAGCAGTTTGAGATCCGTACCCACAAGCGCCTCTTGGATATCTACGATCCCACCCCTCAAACGATCGACGAGCTGATGAAATTGGACCTGTCCGCCGGGGTGGACATCGAGATCAAACTTTAGCGCGCAAAGAGGGATTAGGGATTAGGGGTTAGTAAGAACGAGTTGGTAATCCTCGGTTTCTACTAATCCCTAATCCCTGGATCCTAACCCCTTGCTTTCGGGAGACCAGATGATACAGGGCTTGTTGGGAAAGAAGCTGGGGATGACCCAGGTTTTCTCCTCAGAGGGTAATCCCATTGCTGTCACCATCGTGGAGGCCGGTCCCTGCTGGGTAGTTCAGAAGAAGATGGAAAAGAAGGACGGGTATGAGGCGGTCCAGATGGGGTTTGGTCCGCAGAAGCCTGGCCGATTGAGCAAGCCCTTCTTGAAGCATCTGGAAAAGGCGAAGGTGGACCCGGTCCGGGCCTTGCGGGAGGTCCCTGCATCGGACCTCGAGGCCATCCAGGTGGGGCAGGCCGTGGGAGTGGAGATTTTCAAGGCCGGAGAGTTCGTGGATGTCATTGGGAGGTCCAAAGGGCACGGTTTTGCAGGGGTGATGGAGCGACATGGCTTCTCGGGGGCCCCGGGCTCTCACGGGACCCATGAGTCCTTCCGGGGACCGGGATCGATCGGCTCTTCGGCTTATCCCTCCCGGGTATTCAAGGGCATGAGGATGGCCGGGAGGATGGGTGGCGAGCGGGTCACGGTTCAAAACCTCAGGATCTTACGGATCATCCCGGAGCGAAACCTGCTTTTCATCCGAGGGGCGGTGCCGGGTGCGGAGGGCGGGCTGCTCCTCATCCGGAAGAGCAAGAAGAAGGCGGTCGGTCCCAAAGGCAGTTAGACTCACAGGGCCTATCGCTTGGGCGATGGGGTCGTTATGCCTCATGAGGAAGAGAGATGCCGACGGTGGATGTGATCGATATCAACAGGCAAAAGGTGGGCGAGGTAGCGCTGAAGCCCGAGGTCTTCGCCGTAGAGGGCAAGGAGCACCTTCTGCAAGAGGTGGTGACGATGCAGCTGGCCAACCGGCGAAGAGGGACGGCCTCCACCAAGACGATGTCCGAGGTTAGCGGGAGCAACGTGAAACCTTGGAGGCAGAAGGGGACCGGAAGGGCCCGGGCTGGGCATAAGCGATCCCCCCTGTGGCGGGGTGGAGGCATCAGTTTCGGCCCCAAGCCCCGAGATTATGCCTATTCGGTTCCCAAAAAGGTCCGCCGGGCCGCCCTGAGGGTGGCCTTAAGCTCCAAGGTCCGGGAGAACCAATTCCTGGTGGTTGATCGGGTCGCCGTGGAGAACCCCAAGACCCGAGAGGTGGTGGCCCTATTGGAGCGCTTGGGCGTCTCGGGGAAGGTCTTGTTCTTGCTGCCGGAGATCGATCGGAATTTTGCCCTGGCGGTGCGAAACTTGCCTCAAACCAAGGCCTTGAAGGTGGAGGCCATGAACGTGTATGATCTGCTATACTATGACCAGATCATTTCTCCCTTGGAGGCAGTCTCCAAGATAGAAGGGGTCCTATCGAGATGAAAACATGGGATCCTTATCAGATCATTCGGCGGCCTCTGGTTACCGAAAAGAGCATCAACTTGAAAGATGCCAACGATTGCGTGGCCTTTGTGGTGGATCTCCGGGCCAACAAGAATGAGATCCGGCGGGCGATCGAGGAGGTCTTCGGGGTCACGGTGCTCGATGTCAACACCACCAAGGTTATGGGAAAGATCAAGGGGCTGCGCCTGCGAAAGGGCAAGAGGCCCGATTGGAAGAAGGCCTACATTACCCTGAAGCATGGCGATAAGATAGAGTTCTTCGAGGGGGTTTAACGAGATGCCGATCAAGACGTATAACCCGACCTCTCCAGGGAGGCGGTTTCAGACCGCCCTCACCTTCGAGGAGATTACCCGAAGAGGACCGGAAAAATCCCTGCTAGAGCCTAAGCCCAAGACGGGAGGCCGGAACAGTTACGGCCGGATCACCGCGCGCTATCGAGGGGGAGGCCACAAGAGAAAGTACCGGGTCATCGATTTCAGACGGGACAAGTGGCATGTTCCAGCCAGGGTGGCGGCAATCGAATATGATCCCAACCGGTCGGCCCGGATCGCCCTTTTACACTATGCCGACGGGGAGAAGCGGTATATCCTGGCCCCGGTGAAGCTCCAGGTGGGAGACACGGTGATGTCGGGTCCGGGGGTGGAGATCCGGCCGGGCAATGCCCTGCCCCTGAGAGATATCCCCATGGGCAGCCTGATCCACAACATCGAGCTGAAGAAGGGCCGGGGAGGGCAGATGGTCCGGAGCGCGGGCGCCTTCGCCCGCCTGATGGCCAAAGAGGGGGAATATGCCCATATTCGGATGCCTTCGGGCGAAGTGAGGCTGGTCCCGCTGGATTGTATGGCGACTGTGGGCCAGGTGGGCAACCTGGACCACGAGAACGTAAGCGTGGGCAAGGCGGGAAGGAAGCGCTGGCTGGGCCGCATGCCCAGGGTTAGAGGGGTCGCCATGAACCCCGTGGACCATCCCCATGGAGGGGGAGAGGGGAAAACCTCGGGGGGAAGACACCCGGTGACGCCTTGGGGGCAGCCGACCAAGGGGTACAAGACTCGGAAGAAAAAGGCTTATTCCAACAAATATATCGTGAAAAAAAGGAAATAAAGGGGGGGTGAAGAGGCGTGAGCCGTTCCATAAGGAAGGGTCCCTATATCGACCCGAAGCTGTCGGAAAAAGTGGAGGAGATGAACGAAAAGGGCGAAAGGAAGGTCCTAAAGACTTGGTCGCGGCGTTCAACCATCACCCCTGCCCTGGTAGGCCACACTTTCGCCGTCCATAGTGGGAAGAAGTTCGTTCCTGTTTACGTCACCGAGAACATGGTGGGCCACAGGCTGGGAGAGTTCGCTCCAACCCGGGCCTTTAAGACCCACAGTGGGCATACCAAGAGGGTGACCTCGGTAAAGTAAGGGATCAAACCAAATGGAAGCAGCCAGGGCGGTTGTCCGACATATCCATACTTCTCCTCGCAGGGCCCGTCAGGTCGTGGACCTGATCCGAGGGAAAAAGGCCGAAGAGGCCCTCTCCATCTTAAGTTACACTCCGAGAGCTGCCGCCAGGATCACTGAAAAGCTTTTGAGGTCCGCCATCGCCAACGCCGGCCAGAACGAGAGGGTGGATGTGGACTCACTGATGGTGAGCCGAGCCTGGGTGGATGGCGGCCCGGTCATGAAGCGATTCCTGCCCCGGGCCAGGGGACGTGCGACGCCCATTCGAAAGAGGACCAGCCATATCACGCTTGTCTTATCGGCGCAAGAAAAGCTGGTCGGTGCGAGGGTCTCTGCCCGCAGAGGGTTACAGCGTCGGTCCAGTGGAGCCGGGGCTAGCCGTTAGGGGTTAGGAGCTAGTGATGGCGAAAAGAGAAACGGCTCTTTTGCTAATTCCAGGCGCCTGGTTCCTATTAGAAGGAGGATTGAACGATGGGACAGAAGGTGAACCCCATTAGCTTGCGGTTGGGTATCAATAAGACCTGGCTGTCGAATTGGTATGCCAAAAAGGGATACGACGACCTGCTGCACGAGGACCTCTTCCTGCGCAGGTACATCAAGGAGCGGCTGTATCATGCCGGCATCTCAAGGATCGAGATCGAGCGGACGGGCAACCGGATGAAAATGAATATCCATACCGCCCGGCCGGGGATCATCATCGGCAAGAAAGGCGCCGAGATCGACAAACTCAAGGACGAGCTTCAGAAAAAGATCAGCAAGACGATCGCCATTAATATCAAGGAAGTCCGAAGACCGGAGATGGATGCCCAACTGGTCGCCGAGAATGTCGCCTTGCAACTGGAGCGTCGGGTCTCCTTTCGGAGGGCGATGAAGAAGGCCGTGACCTCCACGATGAGGTTTGGGGCGAAGGGCATCAAGATCACTTGTGGGGGCAGGCTGGCCGGAGCAGAAATGGCTCGGACCGAATGGTATCGGGAGGGAAGGGTTCCCTTGCAAACCTTGCGGGCCGATATTGACTATGGCTTCGCGGAGGCCAAGACCACCTATGGGATGATTGGCGTGAAGGTCTGGATCTTTAAAGGGGATATCCTGGGGATGGTGCGACCGGAGCCCCCGATCCCGATGGGGAGAGCCAGGGCAAGGGGCTGAAAGGTCAGGGGGAGATCGAATAACCGATGTTAATGCCGAAGAAGGTCAAGTACCGGAAGCAGCACAGAGGCCGGCGCACCGGCATGGCCACGCGGGGTGCCTCGTTGGCCTTTGGCAGCTATGGATTGCAGGCCTTGGAGCCGTTCTGGCTGACCAGTCGTCAGATTGAGGCGGCCCGGGTCGCGATGACCCGTTACATCAAGAGAGCGGGCAAGATTTGGGTCCGGGCCTTTCCCGACAAGCCCATCAGCAAGAAGCCGGCCGAGACCCGGATGGGAAAGGGCAAAGGTCCTCCAGAGTTCTGGGTCGCCGTCGTGAAACCGGGCAGGATCCTCTATGAGATGGATGGGGTCTCGGAGGAGGTAGCTAAGGAGGCCATGCGGCTGGCTTCGCACAAGCTGCCGATGGGGACCCGGTTTATTGCGAAAGGGGCGATAGGCAGTTAACCATTGCCGAGTGCGGTCCCCTTGGCGAGTGCTCGCTGGAGGGGCCACGAGGTGGGGCTCTTTAGGGAGTTATGGGATGAAGGCCACAGAAGTGAGGGAGCTGTCGGCGGAGGAGCTCAAGACCAAGATCCGGGACCTCCAGCAGGAGCTCTTTAGCTTGAAGTATCAACTGGCTACGGGGCAGATCGAGAACCCGCTGAGGATCCGGTTGGTCCGGCGTGATATCGCCAGGGCCAAGACCATTCTGAAAGAGAGAGGGTAAGGGCCAGATCGGTATGGAACAAGAAAGGGGAAAGAGAAAGGTCAGGATCGGGGAGGTGGTGAGCGGCAAGATGCAGAAGACCGTGATGGTGAAGATGGAAGTGGCTGTGCCCCACCCCCAATATAAGCGCATCGTCAAGCGAACCAAGAAGTTCATGGCCCATGACGAAAACCAGGAATGCCGGGAGGGAGACAAGGTAAAGATCATCGAGGCGAGGCCCCTGAGCCGTCATAAACGATGGCGGGTCCTGGAGGTTGTCGAGAAGGCCCCAACGGTTTAGAGCCTAGGAGACGGGGTGAAAAGGTGATACAATCGCGGACGATGCTGGATATTGCTGATAATACAGGGGCCAAGAAGGCCATGTGCATTAAGGTTCTAGGGGGAACCCGGAAGAAGTATGGCCATATTGGCGATGTCATCGTGGTTGCGGTGAAAGAGGCCTTGCCCACGGGTGCGGTCAAGAAGGGGGATGTCAAGCGCGCGGTCGTGATTCGAACCCGAAAAGAGCACAGGCGAGATGACGGCTCTTATATCCGGTTCGATCGGAATGCAGCCGTGCTGATCAATGACCAGAGGGAGCCTTTGGGCACGCGCATTTTTGGTCCGGTGGCGAGAGAGCTGAGGAGAGCCGGATTCATGAAGATTATCTCTTTGGCGCCGGAAGTGTTGTGAAGGAGGGAGGCATGGAGGCCGTTAAGCTGAGCGTAAAGAAGGACGACCTGGTCGAAGTGATCGCAGGGAAAGAGAAGGGGAAGCGAGGAAAGGTCCTTCAGGTATTCCCGGGCAAAAGCCGCCTCCTGGTGGAGAAGGTCAACCTGGTCAAACGACATACGCGCGCTTCGAAGATGGGACAACAGGGGGGCATCGTAGAAAAAGAGGCCAAACTCCATATCTCCAACGTGATGCCTGTCTGTGCGCGATGTAACGAGCCGGTGCGCGTAGGCCACCGGGTCAACCCGGAAGGGAAAAAGGTCCGGAGCTGTAAAAAGTGCGGAGAGGCCATCGGCCGCACTTAGAGCCTATCCGAAAACCTCCCAAAAGGCCTCCCTGGACCGAGAAGGCAGAGGAGCAAGAGGGGTTTCCGGATAGACAGTTAAGACCTTCACAACCTTTAATCTCAGAATTTGAAAAAGTAGAGCCGCTGGGGGCAAATCTTCTGATAAGGATGCCGATCGTTTAGACCGGCGGCCAGAGAGGGCAAGGGATTCATGGTTACGGTTGCCAGACTGAGAGAGAGATATCAGCAGGAGGTTGTGCCTCAGTTGCAGCGAACCTTTGGCTACAAGAACCCCATGCAGGTCCCGAAACTGGAAAAGATCGTGGTCAATATGGGACTGGGGGAGGCGACCCAAAACCCCAAGATGATCGACTCGGCGGTCCTAGAGTTGGGCCGGATCACCGGGCAGAAGCCCGTAGTCACCAAGGCGCGTAAATCGATTTCGAACTTCAAGCTCCGAGCGGGGATGTCTATCGGATGCAAAGTGACCCTGCGGGGCGGTCAGATGTATGAGTTCCTGGACCGACTGGTGAGCGTAGCCTTGCCCCGCGTGCGAGACTTCAGGGGGGTATCGGGGAAGGCCTTTGATGGCAGGGGCAATTTTGCTCTGGGGCTACGAGAACAAGTCATCTTCCCGGAGATCGATTACGATAAGGTGGACAAGATGAGGGGCTTAGGGGTAATCGTGACGACCACGGCTAAGACGGATGAGGAGGCCAGAGAGCTCTTGCGGCTGCTGGGGATGCCTTTCAGGCTTTAGGGAGAAGGTATGGCAAGAACGGCCTTGATCGAGAAGGCGAAAAGGGAACCGAAGTACAAGGTGAGGGCACGGAACCGCTGTCGGCTCTGCGGGAGGTCGCGGGCATATCTGCGCAAATTTTCGCTTTGCCGGATCTGTTTTCGCAATATGGCCTCCAGGGGAGAGATCCCCGGGGTGACCAAATCGAGCTGGTAACGGCCCCTGCGGGGAATTGGAAAATGCAAAATGCAAAGTGCAAAGTGCAAAGTGCAAAGTGCAAAGTGCAAAATGAAGAACCTTGAAGCACGAGATTCTTTTACAATTTACAATTTGCATTTTACACTTTGCATTTTGCATTCGAGCGAAGCGAGGTAAAAGGTGTCCATGACCGACCCGATCGCGGATATGCTGACCCGAATCAGGAATGCGATTCTGGCGAAACACGAGGAGGTGCGCATACCCGCTTCCAAGATCAAGCTGGGAGTGGCCTCCATCTTAAAAGATGAGGGGTTCATCCGGGAGTTTCAGTTTATCGAGGACAACAAGCAGGGCATCCTGAAGATCCAGCTCAAGTATGCCCCAGGGGAAAAAAGCGTGATCCATGGGATACAGCGGGTGAGCAAGCCGGGGCTCCGGGTTTACATGAAAAGGGAGGAGATTCCTCGGGTCTTAGATGGCTTGGGCGTGGCCATCCTTTCCACCTCCAAGGGCATTCTGACAGATAAGACCTGCCGAGAGCTGAGGGTGGGAGGAGAGGTCCTCTGCCAGGTTTGGTAGGAAGGGGGGATAGCGGTTGTCCAGGATAGGAAGGGCTCCGATCGAATTGCCCTCCGATGTGGAGGTGGAATTTGCCGATCATAGGGTACGGGTGAAAGGACCCAAAGGGGTCCTCTCTCTCCCGGTCAATCCTCAGGTCTCTGTCCGGATGGGTGATGGGAAGATTTGGGTGGAGAGGAGCTCCGAGGCTCACCGGGTGAAGGCCCTTCATGGTCTGACCCGCAGTCTGCTGAACAATGTGGTCGTGGGGGTCACCCAGGGATTTAAGCGGCAACTGGAGATCAATGGAGTGGGTTACCGTGCCACCCTGGAGGGGAGGATATTGGTCTTGAGCTTGGGCTATTCTCACCCGATCCGGTATACGCCTCCGGAGGAGATCGAGATCCAGTTGCCTCAGCGGAGCATCATTGTCGTGAGTGGGATCGACAAGCAGTTGGTGG
Organism: Nitrospinota bacterium; assembly: GCA_016176845.1. Classification (GTDB taxonomy): domain Bacteria; phylum 2-12-FULL-45-22; class 2-12-FULL-45-22; order 2-12-FULL-45-22; family JACOWJ01; genus JACOWJ01. The sequence goes on along the minus strand of JACOWJ010000026.1, from coordinate 15,422 downwards.
GACAGGTGGCGGCCGAGATCCGGGGCTTCAGGCCACCGGATCCTTATAAGGGCAAGGGAATCAGGTACGCGATGGAGAAGCTCCGCCTTAAAGAAGGCAAGGGCAGAGTGTGAGGATATGCTGACCAAGAGAGAGAGGAAAGACCCCAGACTCATTCGAAAGCGAAGGGTCCGGAGGAAGGTCTTAGGAAGCTCGGGACAGCCCCGTCTGACGGTCTACAAGGGCAACCACCATATTTACGCACAGATCATCGACGACGAGAGAGGCCACACCCTGGTGGCAGCCTCCAGTTTGAGTCCGGAGTTTCGCGAGCGGATGCCTCAGGGAGGGAAGTCGGTAGAAGCGGCCCGGGTGGTCGGAGAGATCCTGGGAGGAAAGGCCCTGGCCTTGGGCATCCAGAAGGTGGTGTTCGATCGGGGCGGTTTCCTCTATCATGGAAAAATCAAGGCCCTGGCGGATGCGGTTCGGCAACAAGGGATTGTTTTTTAGGGCTTCAAAAACTTATTTCCGATCATGTCCATTTGCTAGGCCCTAACGGCTAACCCCTGATTTTAGAAGGAGAGATCCATTGGCCAATGGGAGTCCTGCTCCGAGTACGGAGCTGATCGATAAGATCGTCCACATCAACCGGGTGGCCAAAGTGGTGAAAGGTGGGCGTCGCTTCAGCTTCAGCGCCCTCGTGGTGGTAGGAGATCGGGCTGGCCGGGTGGGGTCCGGGCTGGGCAAGGCCAACGAGGTTCCCGAGGCCATCCGAAAGGGGATCGAGAAGGCCAAAAAGTCTATGATCCGGGTGTCCCTGGAAGGGGATACGCTTCCTCACAAGGTGATCGGACACTTCGGGGCGGGGGAGGTTTTGCTGAAGCCGGCCGCCAAAGGGACTGGATTGATCGCGGGGGGGGCGGTCCGGGCCGTCCTGGAAGTGGCGGGGGTACGAGATGTCCTGAGCAAATCGCTCGGCTCCAACAATTCCCACAACGTGGTCAAGGCCACCCTGGAAGGCCTGAAGCAGCTGCGGAGCGCAGAAGAGGTGGCCCGGTTGCGGGGGAAGATGGTCGAGCAGTTGAGCCGGCCGTTGCGGGCCGAGAGGCGTGTGAGGAACTAGCCGGCCTAGGCGTAGCGTAGGGGATGGACGGATGGAATCACTCTTGAAGATTACCTTGAGAAGAAGCGGCATCAGCAGGCCTGCCAAGCATAAGGCGACCTTGAAGGCCTTGGGTCTGACCAAGCTGCACAGGACAGTGGAAGTGAGAGATAATCCGGCGATCCGAGGGATGGTTCGGCAAGTAAGCCACCTGGTCGAGGTCGTGGAAGACGAATGAAAGGATTTTACCGTGAAAATGCCCGAGTCTTCCGGGGGCCATTTTCATTCCCGGGGGTGGCCAACTTCGGTCGGCCATGTCGGTTTATTTGAGGGAAAGCGATGGGCTTGAGCGATTTGAAGCTCCCCGAGGGAGCGAGAAAGGAAAAAAAGAGGGTCGGCCGAGGGCCCGGCTCAGGCTCTGGCAAGACGGCCGGCAAAGGGCATAAAGGCCAGAAGGCCCGCGCCGGGGCCAAGGTTCCTCCCTGGTTTGAGGGGGGGCAGATGCCCTTGCAGCGGAGGATCCCCAAGAGGGGGTTTTACAATCCCTTCAAAAAAGAGTATGCCATCGTGAACGTGGGGGAGCTGAAAGGTTTCTCCGCGGGCGAGGTGGTGACCCCGGACCGGTTGAGGGAAAAGGGGCTGATCAAGAAGATCGGCGATGGGGTTAAGATCCTGGGGGAAGGGGAGATCCAGGTCCCCCTGGAGGTGGAGGCGCGCAAGTTCAGCCAGACAGCGGCGGCCAAGATTGAGGCCGCCGGTGGGAAGGTCAAGGTGGTTTAGGTGCTCGAGAGTTTCCGCAACATCTTCAATGTACCGGAGCTGCAAAGGCGGATCCTTTTCACCGTTACCCTGCTCATCGTCTACCGCATCGGGGCCCATGTCCCTACGCCGGGGATCGATGGGCAGGCCTTGAGCGCTTTCTTCGCGCGGCAACAGGGCACGATCCTTGGATTCATCGACATGTTCTCCGGAGGGGCCCTGGCGCGCCTCACGATCTTCGCTCTGGGGATTATGCCTTACATCAGTGCCTCCATCATCCTGGAGCTGTTGACGGTAGTCTTCCCCACCCTGGAGAAGCTTAAAAAGGAAGGTGGGGAGCAGGGCAGGAAGAAGATTACCCAATATACTCGATACGGAACCGTGCTCATCAGCCTCATTCAGGGCCTGGGAATCAGCATTGGGCTGGAGAGCATGACCAGCCCCGATGGCGTTCCCATCGTCCTCTCTCCCGGTTGGTCCTTTCGCTTGATGACCGTGCTGACCCTGACGGCGGGTACGATTTTCCTCATGTGGCTGGGGGAACAGATCACCGAGAGGGGCATTGGAAACGGGATCTCTTTGATCATCTTCGCCGGCATCGTTACGGATATGCCGGCCGCGTTGATCAACACCTTGAGGCTGACGTTGACCGGAGAGATGGGGCCGCTGTGGGTCCTTCTCTTGATCGGGGTCATGTTTGCCGTCATCGGGTGGATCGTCTTCATGGAGGCCGGCCACCGGAAGATCCCGATTCAATATGCGAAGAAAGTGGTGGGCCGCAGGATGTACGGAGGGCAGAGCACCCATCTGCCCTTGAAGGTGAACACCTCGGGGGTGATTCCTCCCATCTTTGCCTCGTCGGTGATCATGTTCCCGGCAACCATCGCCCAGTTCAGCCGCATGCCATGGATGCAGAATGCGGCGAACTACCTGATGCCGGGCACGCTCATCTACGAGCTTCTCTTTGTGGCGGCGATCTTCTTCTTTTGTTATTTCTATACGGCCATCATCTTCAATCCGGTGGATGTGGCCGACAACATGAAGAAATACGGGGGCTTCATCCCTGGGATTCGGCCGGGGAGGCGAACGGCGGAGTATATCGATCGCACCCTGACCCGGATCACCTTTTGGGGGGCGTCGTATCTTTCCGCCGTCTGCGTTCTTCCCTCCATCCTGTTGAGTTTTAACCCGAGCATCCCCTTCTACTTCGGGGGGACCTCCCTCTTGATCGTGGTGGGAGTGGCGATGGATACCATGCAGCAGATCGAATCTCATTTGGTGATGCGGCATTACGAAGGGTTTATCAAGAAAGGAAGGTTGCGGGGCCGCAGAGGATAAGGAGAAACGATGCGCCTGATCATGTTCGGTCCGCCCGGGGCGGGAAAAGGCACGCAATCGAAGATGCTCACACAGCGATACGAGATCCCCCAGGTCTCTACCGGGGACATCCTGCGCGGGGCGGTGAAGAAAGGGACGGCGGTAGGTCTGGAGGCCAAAAGCTACATGGACCGGGGGGCTTTGGTCCCGGATGAGGTGGTGGTTAGGATCATCGAGGATCGGCTCCAGGAGGCGGACTGCCAGAAGGGCTATATCCTGGATGGGTTTCCCCGGACGGTGGTCCAGGCGGAGGCCCTCTCTCGGGCCTTGGGACGGCTGGGCAAGGAGATCGATGCGGTCATCAACCTCGAGATTCGAGACGAGGAGCTGTGGAAACGGCTGACAGGCCGAAGGGTTTGCAGCCATTGTGGCCAAGAGCACAACCTATTCTTTAAACCCCCCCAAAGGGAAGGTGTCTGCGACTGTTGCGGGGCTGCCCTCTTCCATCGGGAGGACGATCAAGAGGAGGCCATCCGGAACCGGTTGGTGGCTTATAAGAAGCAGACGGAGCCCTTGATCCAGTACTACCGAGAGCGGGGCAAGCTCATGACGGTAAACGGGGAGAAGGAAATCTCCCAGGTTTTTGACGAGATTTGGGCGGCTTTAGAGAGAATGAGCCGGCAATGATCATCCTGAAGACCTCCCAAGAGATCGAGAAGATGCGGGTCAGCGGGAGGTTGGTAGCGGAGGTCCTTCAGGAGCTAAAAGAGGCGGTTCAGGCCGGGGTGACTACCGAGGAGCTCGACCGGTTCGCGGAGTCCCGGATCATCGCTAAAAAGGCCATTCCGGCCTTTAAGGGATACCGGGGGTACCCGAAGTCCTTGTGTGTTTCCATCAATGAGGAAGTGGTCCACGGGATCCCCTCGCGCCAGCGCAGGCTGAAAGAGGGGGATATCGTGAGCCTTGACTTGGGGGTCAAGGTTGAGGGATATTATGGGGATGCAGCGATCACCCTCCCCGTGGGAGGGATCAGCCAAGGGGCCCGGCGGCTCATGGAGGTTACCGAAAGGGCCCTCTATATGGGGATTGAGCAAGCCCACGAGGGGGGCCATCTATCGGACATCTCTCATGCCATCCAGAGTTACGTGGAGAGTTTTGGCTTTTCGGTCGTTCGGGCTTTCGTAGGCCATGGCATCGGGACCTCTCTGCATGAGGACCCTCAGGTCCCCAATTTCGGCTCTCCTGGGCGGGGCCCCAAGCTGAGGGAAGGGATGGTCCTGGCGATCGAGCCGATGGTCAATGTGGGGGGGTACGAGGTGGAGATCCAAGAGGACAACTGGACGGTGTTGACGGCTGACCGCTCCTTGTCCGCCCATTTTGAGCATACGATTGCCATCACCCGGAAAGGGGTAGAGATCTTGACAGCTCATTGAAGGGTCGGCTCTCGGGGCAACGCCTGAGTGCTAGCCCACTCTTTCGCGCCCCAAGAGGTAGCTCTCAGGCGGCGGGCAGAAGTTTCGCTTCTTCAGAGTAAAGGGGGCAAGTTTTTCGATGGAAAAAGAAGAAGCCATAGAAGTGGAAGGCGTAGTCGTGGAGCCATTGCCCAATGCCATGTTCCGCGTAGAGTTGGAAAATGGCCATCGGGTTTTGGCCCATATTTCGGGCAAGATGCGCATGCACTTCATCCGGATCTTGCCCGGCGACCGGGTCAAGGTGGAGTTGTCTCCCTATGATCTGACGCGCGGCAGGATCGTTTACCGGTACAAATGAGGGCGGGAAGGGGCAAGATGCTTTTGGAGCCCCCGGTCCTTTTTCGTGCTTGCTGGCGCGAGCTTAGGGAGAAGAGGAAGACGGATGAAGGTCAAGGCCTCTGTAAAACCGATTTGCGATAAATGCAAGGTGATCAGGCGGAAGCGGGTGCTCCGGGTGATCTGTATCAACCCGAAGCATAAGCAGAGACAAGGATAAGCCCGACCGATAGTGGTAGGGGCGATGGAATGTCCAACCGAAAGATGTCGCTATAGAACTCTATAAGGAAGGGGAACGTGGCACGGATCGCAGGGGTCGATATCCCCAGGAACAAACGGGTAGAGGTGGCCCTGACCTATATTTACGGTCTTGGGTCAAGTTCTGCGAAGAAGATCCTGGAACAGGCCCAGGTGAACCCCGATACCCGGGTTAGGGATCTCGCGGAGAAAGAGGTTAGCCGGCTGAGGGAGATCATCGAGCACGATTATGTGGTCGAAGGGGATCTACGCAAGATCTTCTCCTTCAATATCAAGCGGCTGATGGATATCGGGTCTTATCGAGGAATGCGGCACCGGCGAGGCCTGCCGGTGCGTGGACAGAGGACCCGAACGAACGCTCGGACTCGCAAAGGCCCGCGCAGGACTGTGGGAGCGAAGAAAAAGAAATAGGGGGGTAGATGGCCAAGCAGGGAAAGAAAAAGGGGGCAAAGAAGAAAAAGGAACGAAGGGTTATCGGCGAAGGGATCGTCCATATTCAGTCCACTTTTAACAACACAATCATCAGCATTACCGATTCGGCGGGCAACGTGGTGGCCTGGGCGAGCGCCGGGACCGAGGGCTTTAAGGGCTCCCGCAAGAGTACCCCCTTCGCGGCCCAGGTGGCCTCGGAAAACGCGGCCAAGAAGGCGATGGATGTGGGGGTCAAGAAAGTGGATGTCTATGTCAAGGGCCCGGGGGCAGGAAGAGAGTCGGCCATCCGGGCGCTCCAGGCTGCAGGGTTGGAGATCAATCTGATCCGGGACATGACCCCGATTCCCCATAATGGTTGCCGCCCCCCGAAGAGGAGAAGGGTTTAAATGGCCAGATATGTGGGTCCCGTGTGCAGGCTTTGCCGCCGAGAGGGAATGAAGCTTTTCCTGAAGGGGTATCGCTGCTTTACGGATAAGTGTGCCATCGAAAAGAGAAATTATGCCCCGGGGCAGCATGGGCAAAAGCGGCCCAAGTTGTCGGAATACGGCCTCCAGCTCCGAGAGAAGGAGAAGGTCAAACGAATCTACGGGGTTCTCGAGCGGCAATTCAAGAACTATTTCGAGAGGGGCGAAAAGCAGAAAGGCATTACCGGGGAAAACTTGTTGCGACTGTTGGAGCTGCGACTGGACACCGTCGTCTATCGCAGTGGGTTGGGCAGCTCCATGAAGGAAGCGCGACAGCTCGTGCGGCATAGCCACTTCCTGGTCAATGGCAAAAAGGTGGACATCCCTTCCTACCAAGTGAGGGTGGGCGATATGATCCAGGTCAGGGAGGGCAGCCGCGAGGTTGAACCGATCAAGGATGCCCGACGAAGGTCCGAGCAGCGGGGGGTCCCGGCTTGGCTCGACCTGGACAAAGAGAGCCTCGCGGTCGCCGTGAAGGCCTTGCCGCAAAGGGAGGATATGCCCACCAACGTCCAGGAGCAGTTGGTTGTCGAATTGTATTCCAAATGAAATGGGAATGAAATTTCTATGATGGTCAAAGAGCTATTGAAGCCCAAACGGCTGGAGTGCGACCGCAGCTCATTAACGAGCACCTATGGCAAGTTCATTGCCGAGCCCTTGGAGAGGGGTTTCGGCGTCACGTTGGGCAACTCCCTCCGGAGGGTTTTGCTCTCTTCCTTGCCTGGAGCGGCGGTTACCGCTGTGAGGATCCAGGGCGTTTATCATGAATTTTCCACCATTCCTGGCGTATTAGAGGATGTCAGCGAGATCATCCTGAACCTCAAGCAGCTGGTAGTTAAGCTGAAAGGGGATTATCCCAAGAGCCTCTTCCTTCGCATCCAAGAGGAGAAAGAGGTGAGGGCGGCGGATATCACCCCCGATGAGGAGGTCGAGATCCTGAATCCCGACCTGTATATTGCTACTCTCAACAAAGAGGGCAGGCTGGAGATGGAGCTGATCGTGAAGCCCGGAAGAAGCTACGTGCCGGCGGAAAGGAACAAAGAGGACGGGCAGGATCTCCAGCTAATCCCCATCGACGCCATCTTTTCTCCGATCCGGAAGGCCAATTTCCTCGTGGAGAATACCCGGGTGGGACAGGCCACCGATTACGAACGGCTTATTTTGGAAGTGGAAACCAACGGCAGCATCACGCCGGACGGGGCAGTGGCCACGGCCGCCAGGATCCTCAAGGAGCATCTCAGCATCTTTACTCATTTCGAAGAGGAGGAGGGGGCCGAGATGCCGGAGATCGACGAGAAGAAGATGAGGGTCTTGGCCAACCTGGACAAGAGCATCGATGAGCTGGAGCTCTCCGTCAGGGCCTATAACTGCCTGATTAGCTCCAATATCCGGACGATTCGCGATCTCGTTCAAAAGACGGATGCTGAGATCCTAAAGACCCGCAACTTCGGACGCAAATCCCTCAACGAGATCAAAGAAATCCTGGGGGAGATGGGGCTATCGCTGGGAATGAATCTCAAGGAGCTGGACCTGCCGGAGGTCCCAACCGACGAGGGTGAGAAGGCGGAGGACGCCATCGCCGGCGAGGAGGTTGAGGCCGAGGAGATTGAAGAAGAGGTTGAGGAAGAGGTAGAAGAAGAGGAGGAGGAGGAGTTTCTGGACAGGCAGTAGAGGCCTTCCCTCCATAGACCCGCGGAAAGAAGGAAAAGAGATGCGCCACAGGAAGGCAGGCAGAAAGCTAGGAAGGACATCCAGTCACCGACAGGCCATGTTGGGCAACATGCTGATGGGCTTGATCACCAGCGAGGGGATCATTACCACTTTGGCCAAGGCCAAGGAACTGAGGCGCGTGGCCGACAGGATGATTACCTTGGCCAAGCGGGGAGACTTGCATGCCCGCCGTTTGGCCCTCATGGTGGTCCGGGATGAGCCCGCGGTAAGGAAATTGTTCGATGTCCTCGGCCAGCGCTACGCGGAGAGGCATGGAGGGTATACCCGGATTTACCAACTGGGACACCGCCACGGCGATAGCGCTCCGTTGGCCCTCATCGAATGGGTGGACCGCCCGGCGGAGCAACGGGGCGGCAAAAAGAAAGAAAAGGCCAGGGCTTAGCAGGGATTAACGTCTGCAACCTTCTCGCAAGATCCCCAACGCATGCCCCCCCTCGTTACCGGAAAGCGGACCCTCGCACGCCAGGGATAAGGAGAATGATGGATCTAGACGATCTGGCCGCCTTGATGCGAATAGATAGGTCCGATATGGGAGGCCACCTGGCCTCCTTCCCCCTTCAGTGCATGGAGGGGGTCAGGCTTGGCCGGGAGGCCAATCTAAGGATTGCGCGAGAAGGGCTGTCTCAGATCGTGGTTGCTGGCATGGGAGGATCGGCGATCGGAGGAGACCTCCTGCGCAACTATCTCGCGACGGACCTTCGACTTCCCCTCTGGGTTAACCGCAACTACCACCTCCCCCCATTCGTCAGCCGAGGGACCCTGGCCTTCATCACCAGTTACTCGGGGAACACCGAGGAGACCCTTAGCAGCTTTCGCGATGCCGAGGAGGCTGGGTGTCAGGTGGTCGTCATTACCGGCGGAGGAAGGCTGGGGGAGGAGGTTAAGGCCCGGGGGCTGCCGTTGATCTCGATCCCGATGGGGCTTCCGCCGCGAGCAGCTCTGGGTTATCTCTTTTTCCCTTTGCTGATCGTCTTGGAAGGGGCAGGTCTGATCTCACCTCAAAGGGAGGCCCTGCAAGAGACCGAAGGGCTACTGGCCGAGCTAGGCCAGGCCTATGGGCCTAGAGCGTCCACTTCGGAGAATCCCGCCAAACAGCTTGCCTTGCGATTGGAGGGGCGGCTGCCTTTTATTTGCGGGAGCCAGGATCACACCGAGGCCGTAGCCCTCCGCTGGAAGGGACAGCTGAACGAGAATAGCAAGCATATCGCGGTTTACAACTGCTTCCCCGAGCTTAATCACAACGAGATCATGGGCTGGGAGGGGGCGGGCGAGATCATGAAATCGGCCCTCTTCCTCTTCCTGCGGGACGCGGAAGATCATCCCCGCGTGGTTCGTAGGATGGAGATCACGGCACAAATTGCTACCCAACGCGGGGGAGAGGTGATCTCTATCGCCTCGCAGGGAAGGAGCTGGTTAGCCCGCCTCTTCTCCCTGCTCTACTTGGGGGATTTCGTGAGTTACTACCTGGCCCTGGCGAAGGGGATGGACCCCACACCCGTGGCCTCGATCGATTCTTTGAAGAAAGCGCTGGATACAAGGTTGGATGCAAGATAAGATTCGCAATTTTTCGATCATTGCCCATATCGATCATGGAAAATCTACCCTGGCCGACCGCTTCCTGGAGATCACCCAGACCATCCCCGCCCGGGAGATGACCGAGCAGGTCCTGGACGATATGGAGTTGGAACGGGAGCGAGGCATTACGATCAAGGCGCGATCGGTGCGCATGAGTTACCGTAGCCTGAAGGGGGAGGAGTATCTCCTGAACCTGATCGATACGCCGGGGCACGTCGATTTCTCTTACGAGGTCTCCCGCAGTTTAGCGGCCTGCGAAGGGGTGCTGTTGGTGATCGATGCCTCCCAGGGCATCGAGGCCCAAACCCTGGCCAACTTCTATTTGGCCCTGGAGCACGACCTGGCGATCATCCCTGTCATCAACAAAATCGACCTTCCCGTGGCCGATGTGGAGAAGGTCAAGGCCCAAATCGAGGGGGCCCTGGGAATCGATCCCTCCGAGGCCCTGCTAGCCAGCGCCAAGGAGGGGATCGGGGTTCGAGAGATCCTGGAGCGGGTAATCGAGCGGGTCCCGCCTCCCCAGGGAGATCCTCAAGGGCCCCTCCAGGCCCTCATCTTCGACTCCTGGTTCGACTCCTACCAGGGAGCGGTAGTGCTGATCCGGGTCTTTCAGGGGGAGATCCGAACGGGGGATCGAATCCAGCTGATGTCCAGCGGCAAGGAGTTCGAGGTTCATGAGCTGGGCGTCCTGCGCCCCAAGCCCGCCCCGGTGGATCGGTTGCAGGTGGGCGAGGCGGGCTACCTGATCGCGGGGATCAAGCGGGTGAGCGACACCAAGGTTGGCGACACGATCACGCAGTCTGGCCGACCGGCCCTCAAGCCCTTGCCCGGATATAAAGAGATGAAACCCATGGTCTTCTGCGGCCTCTACCCGGTGGAGAACAGTCAATACGATTTCCTGCGGGAGGCCCTGGAGAAGCTGCGGTTGAACGACTCCTCCTTCCGGTATGAGCCCGAGACCTCCGCGGCACTGGGCTTCGGATTCCGCTGCGGTTTCCTGGGGCTGCTCCACATGGATATCATCAAGGAGCGGCTCGAAAGAGAGTTCGGCCTCTCCCTGATCGCCACGGCCCCCACGGTGGTCTATCAGGTCATCAACCAAAAAGGGGAGATGATCCGAGTGGAGAATCCGGCCCACCTTCCCCCACTCCAAGAGATCCAGGCGATCGAGGAACCATTCATCGCCGCCACCATCATTGCTCCCCACGAGTATCTGGGGGCCATCCTCAAGCTGGCCCAGGAGAGAAGAGGGGTCCAGAAAGGGGTGGAATACCTGGGCAAGGACAAGGTGCTGCTCACCTATGAGCTGCCATTGAATGAGATCGTGTTGGACTTCTATGATAAACTGAAGACGGTGAGTCGAGGCTATGCATCCTTCGATTACGAGTTCCTGGCCTATCGGCAGGCCCCTCTGGTGAAGCTGGACATCCTGCTGAATGGGGAGCCCGTGGACGCCCTCTCCCTCATTATCCACCGGGACAAGGCTTACTACCAGGGCCGGGAGTTGGTCAAGAAGATGCGCGAGGTGATCCCGCGGCAGCTCTTCGAGGTGGCGATCCAGGCGGCCATCGGGGGGCGAATCATCGCCCGGGAATCGGTCGCGGCGCTGCGCAAAAACGTGACGGCCAAGTGTTACGGGGGCGACATCACGCGCAAGCGGAAGCTGCTGGAGAAGCAGAAAGAGGGCAAAAAGCGGATGAAACAGGTGGGAAGGATCCAATTGCCCCAGGAGGCCTTCCTCGCCCTGTTGAAGGTTTGAGGTGGAATGGAAGAGAAAGCGTTAGAGATCGCCCAAGAGGAATCAGTCCAAAGAAAGTCCGTGGTCCGGGAATATGCCGAGGCCTTGATCTACGCGGTTATTCTGGCCTTGGTCATCCGGACCTTCGTGGTCCAAGCCTTCAAGATCCCCTCGGGGTCCATGATCCCTACCCTCGTTAGTGGGGATCATATCCTGGTGAACAAATTCATTTACGGGGTGAAGCTTCCCTTCACGGATACCACCCTGATTCATTTCAAGGAGGCCCAAAGGGGGGATATCATCGTCTTTAAATATCCCGAGGACGAAAAACGCGACTTCATCAAACGCGTGGTCGGCTTGCCCGGGGATATGGTGGAGATCCGGAACAAACAGGTCTATGTCAACCGGAGGCCCATGAAGGAGCATTACGCCATTTACCGGGATGAAGGATTCCTGCCCGATTCCGCCTCCACCCGAGACAACTTTGGGCCAGTCAAGGTCCCATCCGGCCACCTGTTCATGATGGGAGACAACCGGGACAATAGCATGGACAGCCGCTTCTGGGGCTTCCTGGACGAGAGGAAGATCAAGGGGAAGGCCTTTCTCATCTATTTCTCATGGAACGGGGAGGACCACGGGATCCGCTGGAGCCGGCTCGGAAAGCTGATCCACTAAGGTCCTTTTCCTTCAAGAACCCTCGATTTCGCAACCCAGGTCAGCGGGCCGCAGCCGATGCTCTTTCGCATTGTGATCTCCGGCTCCCCGATCCGAGAGCGGATCTCTCCCCCATATGGCCCTATTTGAACAACTCCACCGCCATCCCCTCGGGCAGCTCCTTTTCCACCATGTCGATCGCCTTCTCATTCACCTCCAGCATCCATTCCGTCCCCGGAGGCCAGTGTTCCTCTAAGTCGATCGTAGGAATTTCCATTTTTTGAGATTGCTTCGTCGCTGGCGCTCCTCGCAATGACACGATAAAGTCATTGCGAGCGAAGCGAAGCAATCTAAGTTCGAGGCGACCATGAGGAGGAGGACGAGGAGCTTGCCCTTTTTGACCCCTTGGGATAAGATAAATTTATAACCATTTGGGGCACCTGCGTCTGTTAGGGCAAGCTTACCCAGCCCTGACCAAGGGGCAGGTGCCAGGCGTAGCGCCCTTACGGGGGAGACAGGCATCGACGAGGCCTTCCGAAAGGGCAGGAGGAGATGATACGGTGCCGATTTTTATGGACTATTGCAACGATATCGGTCGGAGGAATCGATGAAGAGGAAATTGGTCGTGGTTTCGCTCGCGGCGGTTGCTTTTTTTATGACGGGAGGCTGTCAGGATAAGCCTGCCGCAAATATGCCGGAAGCTCCATCTACCCCCACGTCACAAATACAGGGGCATGGAAGCGCCCCTTCCGGTGAAACCCATTCAGGAACGGTTTTGACGACGATGGATGGAGGCATATACACGTATGTTGAAATCGACGAGGGCGGCAAGAAGATTTGGGCGGTTGGACCCCGGATGAAGGTCGTCGTCGGCGACAAGGTGGAGTTTCGGGGGGGCATGCCGATGCCCAACTATCACAGCAGGACGCTAAACCGCACCTTTGAATCGATCCTTTTCGTTTCGGAGCTCCATTTGGCAGGAAGTCCCGATATGCCTCATGGCTTGACCATGGATTCATCGGCCATGCCTCCTGGCCATCCTGGTGCGGGAGCCCCGACGGGCAAAGCGGCGGGTGAAGCTCCGAAGGCCGGCTCTATTTCAAAAGCTAAGGACGGATACACCGTGGAGGAGCTGTTTTCGAACAAGGATCAACTGAATGGGAAGACGATCGCAGTGCGTGGCAAGGTGGTGAAATTCTCCAGCGAAATTATGGGAAAGAATTGGGTTCACCTCCAGGATGGTACCGGGACTTCGGGGGCCAACGATCTTACGGTGACCACAGATCAGGCCGCTACAGCCGGGGATACGATCTTGGTCCAGGGTACCCTCAGGAAGGATAAAGATTTTGGCGCGGGGTACTTATATAACGTGATCATCGAAGACGCCAAGATCACCGTAGAGTGAGAAGATTAAAGAGCTCAAGGAATAAGACCCCCGTGATGAGGGGAGGAGCCTGGCAGCATGAAATGTCCCAAGTGCGGCTACGTGAGCTTTAATTACCTGGAAAGGTGCAAAAAGTGCGGGAGGGACCTGGTGGCCTTCAAGGCGGAGCATAACCTTTGGGGGATCAAGCCCGGAACCCTGAACATTTATTCCTCAATGCAGCAGGCCATGGAGCAAGGAGAGCCCCGACCGGTCCCATCGATCGAAGATCTGACCGACCTGGAGGAGGGTCTGCCCCACGGTATCGAGATGATCGAAGAGGAAGACGAGGAACCGACCTTCTCCCAGGATGCTTTGTCGTCGGTCATCCCGGAGGCGGAGTTGGAGGGAATCCAGCTGGATCTTGGGGAGATCGACTTTCAAGAGGAGGAGGAGGTCACCCTGGCTCTCCAAGACAGAGGGGAAGAGGTTGCCATGGAGCTGGAGGAGATCGCCCTGGTGGAGGAAGCGGGAGAGGGGACCCAGAAAGAGGAACCGCCAGGAGGGTCTCCGCCCATAAAGGGGTCCCCCCTGGAGATCGACCTCGACTTGGAGGAGATCGAGCTGGTGGGGGGCGAGCCAGAGGAAAAGGGGCCGCTAATGGAGATGGACGAGGAAACGGAGGACGCCTCAGATCTCCTCGATCTCGAGGAGATCGAGCTCTCCTGGGAAGATGAGGAAGAGGAGCAAGACCCGGGGAAGAAAGAGGGGAGGTAACGATGGAGGGGTTTGAGCAAAGGCGGGCTGGCTGGGGGCGACGCTGCCTGGCCTGCTTGATCGATCAATGCTTCCTTGGGCTACTCGATCTTGCCTTCATCTCCCTCTCCTTCTGGACCCTCCTGGGTCCCGAGTTCTCCTGGGATGACCCTCACCAGCTGGAGCTCCTCTTGACCAAGCTCTCCCTGTTCATATTGCCTCTCCTCCTGTTCTTGCTCGGGATCCACCTGGGCTATTTTACTTATTTGACCAGCGCTCAAGGCCAGACGCTGGGGAAGCTCCTGCTGGGCATCCGGGTGGTCGGGGTCAAGGAGGATAAGGTAAGTAGTCTGCAAGCCTTTGGGCGAACCATGGGGTACCTGCTTTCGGCCCTCCCGCTGGGGCTGGGTTTCCTGTGGGTCCTCATTGACGATCGCCGACAGGGCTGGCACGACAAGCTTGCCGGTACCTTCGTGATCCGTCAGCGAGCAGCGAACCGCGGAAGAGAGAAAGACAGACCGGGTAGAGGATGGAATATTCAATAAAGATCAGGATAACCATTGAGAGATTCATTGGATGACCGCCCGATGATCTCGCCCTGAGAATGGAAATTCGGCATAGTTTTTGCTTCTTTCGGAGGAAAATATCCGACAACCATGACGAGAGGGTAATGAATTATGCTGGAATCGAGAGCGCCCCAGATGGGGCCGGATCCCGCTTTTTTATCCAAGGGGTTCCTTTCTTGGCACGTCCTGTATACCCGAAGCCATTGCGAGCAACAGGTCTACACTGCATTGAGCCGCAAGGCCTTCGACCTTTTCCTCCCCCAGGCCGATATCTGGAGGCAAAGACGGGGCAAGCGCCTTAAGATCCAGGTGCCCCTCTTCCCCGGCTATCTATTCCTGCGCGGCCCGATCGATAAAGCATCTTACTTCGAGGTCCTTCGAATCCCCGGGACGGTGCGACTGTTGGGAGAATCGTGGGATCGGCTGGCGGTCGTCCCCGACGAGGAGATCCTGTCCGTCCAACGGATGGTGATGTCTGAGGAGCCGCTCTGCCCCTTCCCCAATCCGAAGGTGGGGGAGCGGGTCCGCGTCAAGGATGGTCCGCTCGAGGGGATCGAGGGGTTACTGGTGGAGATCGATCGCCGGCGTTCGCTGTTCGTGGTCACCTTCGAGCTTCTGCAGAGGAGCGTGGCTATCCGGATCGACCCCGGCCGGCTGGAACGGTGCTAATCGTTGGCGTCGCGATTGGAAGGGTTTTGCCTTGACAAAGGGTCCTCTTTTTGGTAGGTTAATGGCCAGCTTTTTGTGGAAATAGGGCTTCTTTTCAGCGACTTTTGGAGGCAAGAGATTCAGGAAGGACGAGGCGAAGAAGGCCTCGTTTTTTATTGAAGGATCCAATAATCCATCGTGAACTGCATGGGGGTGGGGTCGCAGAGACCTATCCATGAACATAAGGATCGAAACAAGGAGGCTCCCGTGAAGAAGAAATACCTGTTGGCTCCCGGGCCCACTCCGCTCCTCCCCGGGGCGGTCATGGAGAT